>JAZKFE010000305.1:32109-35393 GCA_040386595.1 Planctomycetota bacterium
CCTGCGCTGAAGTTGAATGTCAATTCCCGCCAACTACTGCGAATGCGTTGTGTTCGCGGAGCGAACAACGACTATGCTGGCGCAAAAACAGCCCGGCTGCTGTTAAGCGGGCCGGGCTGTTTTTATTGATTCACGTTGTCAGTAACAACGTTATTTGGCGTCAGCTGTCTTCGCCGTCTTTTGCTTGGCGAAGTCACCGGCTGTTACGACGTACAACTTATTGATATCGATGTACTTGCGTAACGCGGCGATCACTTCTTCCGGGGTCAGCGCGGCGATTTTGGTTTCGATCGCATGCTGGAACTCCAGAGTCCGGCCGGTCAGCAGTGTCGCGTTCAACTGCTGAGCCAGCGTGGCGTCGTCCGTGCGGCTGACTTCTGCCCGTTGGAGGTAGCCGGCTTTGGCCTTGGTCAATTCTTCGGCGGAGGGGCCTTTTTTCAGCAGCAGTTCAATCTCTTCCCGTACTGCCGTTTCGACCTTACCGATGTTGTCCGGATTGCAGATGGCCATGACCGAAAGTGACGCTCGCGGGTCCAGCGAATCTGCCGAGAAGCTCGAACGGACGCCGTAGCTGAGACCTTCGCGTTGGCGAATGCGGTCTCCTAGGCGTGACGACAGAGCGCCGGCCCCCAGGATGTAATCACCAATCACGAGTGCCGGGTAGTCGGGATTTTCGTCCTTCATGGAGAGTGACAAACCCGAGTAGTAGACGGCATTGGCCTTGTCGGGGGTTTCAATCGCTTGCGTCCCGGCGACCCATTTTTCCGGAGCCAGGCGTTCGATCCGAACGTAAGGTTGCGGGGTCTTCCAGTCGGCGAACAGGGCTTTCAGTTTGGGCAGAACGACCGGTTCGTCAAAGTCTCCTACGACCGACATTTGTACCGACTGAGCCCCGAAAAATTCGGCGTACATCTTCTGCAGGGTTTCGGCGTCCAGGGCCTTCACCCGATCGATTTCCTCGGCGATTGTGGCCACATACCGCACATCGGTGGGCGGGTAGGGGGCGTAGATCCGCTGCATCGCCCGGGAGGCAAGGGCCTGCGGGTCGGTGCGATGGCTTTCTAATGTCGCCAGATGGCGATTCTTCAGAACGTCGAGTTCGGTGCTTTCCAACTTCGGTTCGCGGAGGACCTGTCGCAACAGCTCCAAGACAGCGGGGAAGTTGGCACGTTTGGTCTGCACGGTGAAGATGCTGACTCCGGCCGTACCGGCGGCACTCAGTGTCGCCCGGTTCAAGTCGAGCTCATCTTGCAGTTCGGCACGACTGAGTTGCTTGGTGCCGCGTGTCATTAACTCGGGCAGGAATTCCGAAGCGGCTCCCAGATTGGCCAACGTGGCTGCGGTTCCGAACCGAATTGCCAACCGCAATTCGACGACTTCACCGCGTGTTTTCTTGGCGAGCAGAGCGGTATCGATTCCCGGAGCCAGCTTCAGTCGCTTGGTACGGGCTTCGATATTTGCGGGGGTGACGTCAAACGACTCTCCCTGTGACTGATCGGCGCGGCCCTTGTAGTTGGCCAGCATGTCGGTCAGTGAAGGGGTGGGGGTGACATCAATACGCTGAGCCTTCTCGGTCGGCAGGAACAGGCCGATCGTCAGATTGTTGCGTTGCAAGTACTTTTGAGCGGCAGCCTTCACCTCTGCGGCCGTGACCTTTTCGACGCGGTCACGATGCAGGAAGTACAATCGCCAGTCGCCTTGAGCGGCCCATTCGCTGAGTTCGACGGCAATTCCGCTGGTGTCGGCGGCTTCCAGTTCGCGGTGCTTTAACAGCTGGACCTTGGAGCGTTCGACATCCTTCTCGCTGACGCCGTCTTTGACCACTTTGTCGATGACGTCGGTCATGGTGTCGAGCACCACTTGCGGATCGTTGCCGACGCTGACCTGGGCCATAATCCGCATTGCTCCGGGATCATGCCAGGCGAACGCGGCACCAGACACGCTGGCGGCCTTCTTGGTGTCGACGAGAGCCTTGTAGAGCAAACCGGATGGAACGCTGGTGAGTAGATTTTCCAGGACTTCGACGGCGGCAAATTCAGGGCTGGGGCCGGCGGGAATGTGGTACAGCAGGCCGGCGAGGGCCACGTCACCGACGCGTCGCAGCGTCACGGTGCGTTCGCCGTCTTGAGCGGGCTCTTCGGTATAGGTCAGATCGAGCTTCCGTTCGGGACGCTTCAACACGCCGAAGTACTTCTGAATCCATTCCAGGGTCTGTGCTTCCTGGAACTGTCCGGCGACGACCAGCATCGCGTTATCGGGCTGGTAGTGCTTGCGATAAAACTCTCGCAGGTTTTCGACCGGCACGCGTTCGATATCGCTGCGGTTACCGATTGTGGATTTGCCGTAGTTGTGCCATTCGAAGGCGGTGGCCATCATGCGTTGACCGAGGATGCGATCGGGAGAGTTTTCGCCCCGTTCGAATTCGTTGCGGACGACGGTCATCTCGGAGGCCAGGTCTTCGCCCTTGATGAAGCTGTTGACCATGCGGTCGGCTTCCAGGCGAATGGCGAACTCGAGGTTCTCGGCGGTGGCGGGCATGGTTTCGTAGTAGTTGGTGCGATCGACCCAGGTCGTCCCGTTAAATCGGGCTCCGCGAGCCTGCAGCACGGCGGGGACCTTGGGGTGCGTCGGCGTTCCCTTGAACACCATGTGCTCCAGCAAGTGGGCCATGCCGGCCTCGCCGTAGCCTTCTTGCCGAGAACCGACAAACACGGTCAGGTTGACGGTGACTGTGGGGCGGGAATTGTCCGGCACCAACAGGACTTTCAGACCATTGTCGAGGTGATATTCGGTGATGCCTTCGATCGTGACGATCTTCTTCGGTGCGGGCGTATCAGCCATAGTGCAGAGTGCCTGTAAGCTAAGTGCAAGCGAACAAACCACAGCAGACCAACGTAAACAAATACGACGTCTCATCGGTGTACTCATCCTTGGTTGAGCTTCCCTGTGATGGTAGAAATGGCTCGGAATGCAATCCCTTGAACATCCCACAAAAAGCGGGCATTCAGCAGCCAAAACAGTCACCGGTATCCTAGCAGGCGACCAGAATCGATGATAGAGGCGTGCTCAATCCGGCGTCGTGTGTCGAATGGATTGGGTAGCCCAGATTCTCGAATCTGGGTGAGCGCAGCGAACAAGAGGTCGTGGCTCACTCGACGAAGTTCTTACAACACGTTTCAGGCGAGCCCGGCGGCGTCAGCCCCGGGATTCTTCGTAGGCGAGCGTCCAGCGTGAGCTGGATGGTTGTTAGACGCTATCAGCGACCATGTGTTTGGCTCATTTAA
>JAZKFE010000306.1:0-6664 GCA_040386595.1 Planctomycetota bacterium
CAACTACTTCCGGCATGCCGGATACCGCTACACTTAGACGCAACGCGCTCTAAAATTGTCCCGCCCGGGTACTGTGAACGCGTTCAGTTCGCGGAGCGAACAACGACTATAGACGACTCTCAGGCCAGTTGTTTTGAATACACGTGCCCGGTGTCGACCTTCTTGAAGCCGGTTGATTGCAGCAGCCCGACCCCGGCCGGATTTGTGTCCGAGACCTGCATTTCGACGACGTCCACCTGCTCTTCACGCAGTCGGCGGCACACGTCCAGCAAGAGGGTCTTGGCGTATCCCTTGCGGCGTAGCTCCAGCGGCACGAACAGGTCGATCAAGCCGGCTCCGCGGGCCTTCCACGTGTGCGTGTAGGTTTCCAGGCCGATACAAGTGAGTTCTGCCAAGGCGGCCCCGCCTCGTTTGGGGACCTCTTGAAAGCGGATCGATTCCAGCTGTCCCAGACGCGTAACCCACCAGGGGGCGAGCGTTCGTGGTTTATCGGTGATCTGTAGCTGCAGTGTGCGACGGTTGCCAAGGATGCGGAAATCGATCGGGTCGGACGTGTTCTTCAGATCGCGGTGAAAGACGAAGCGTTGTTCGATTGGCTGATAGCCAATGGCTTGAAAGAACGGCGCTGCCAGGGGATCCGATTCCAGAAAACCGGCCGCCTCGCACCCACCGTAAAGCAGTAGGTAGAAGGGGTCTCGCGGGGCTGCCGATCCGGCCTGCACTTGCGTAGTCCCTGCGGCTCGCAGGTAGTTCTCGGCTTGCTCGACCAGCTGGCGGCCGATGCCTTGCCGTCGATAGTCCGGGTGGACCATGATCATGCAAATGACGCCACGTTGCGGAGAGATTCCCGATCCGTTGTCGTTGGAACCAAATCCGGCGTGGACGAAACCCACGACGCGGTTGCCGTCGAGAGCCACGATCAGTCCGCGCGCTTCGAAGTACTGCACGGAGAATACGAGCAGATCCAAGGCGTCGCAGGTAATGCCGAACGCGGCACCGCGGCCCAGTCCGCATTCGTGCCACAACTTCAGCAACTGCGGCGGGTCGCCGTTTCGGAAGTGGCGATAGGCGATCACGTCAACTCATCCAGACCGTCACCGGGGCTCAGTGATAGCTCGAAAGTGAGATTTATTCTCTACGCGGCCAGAAGTGAGACTGCTCTCCATGACTCCCGCGATCCAAACGTCTCGTTCTTGACCAGGCACCGTATCACAAGTTGACAAGACAGCTTGGGTTCTATGTGGTCTCCGTTGAACAAAGCTCACCGGGGCCACCACCGCTTATCGCATCGTGGTATGGGTTATTTGAATTGTCGCCAATTCGTTATCGGTTTCTCGCGGAGTCCCTGGAACCCACAGTTTTATGAGAACTGTGCTTGTTGATACCGAGGCCCTGCAGAAAACGAAGTGCGGCGAGAGTTGCCTCTAAACGCCGCACTTGTTGAACATGTTGATCAGTCTGATGGGATTATCGCAGGACCGATTGCACCGCTGCGACAACCGCAGCCGGGTTTAGACCGTACTTGTCGAGCAACCCTTGCGGGTCACCGCTTTCTGCGAAGCAATCGCCGACGTTCACGAATGCCATGGGCACGGGAACGGTGCGAGCGACAACGGTCGCTACCACTGATCCCAAACCGCCGTGCATCAGGTGTTCTTCGACGACCACGATTCGCTGTGTTTCGCGAGCGGCCTTGGCGATGGCTTCTTCATCGATCGGCTTGATCGTGTGCATGTCGATGACGCGAGCGCTGACGCCAGACTTGGCCAGCTCGGTCGCGGCATCCAGGGCAGCGGCAACCATCAAACCGTTGGCGATGATGGTGACATCCGAACCGTCACGCAGCTGAATGGACTTGCCGATTTGGAAGTCACAGCCGTTCGGGTAGAGGATGGCAACCTTGCTGCGACCGGTTCGCAGGTAAATCGGGCCGTGATCGGCGAGCATGGCGGCCGTAGCGGCAGCCGTTTGCACGGCGTCAGACGGAACGATGACCTTGACGCCAGGCAGCGAGCAGGCCAACGAGACGTCTTCGATACCCATCTGTGAGGGGCCGTCTTCACCAATCGAAATGCCCGAGTGCGATCCGACGAACTTGACGTTCATCTTAGGGAAGGCAACCGACATGCGGAGTTGGTCAAAGGCGTTGCTCAGCAGGAACGTCGCGAAGCTGGAACACACTGCGGTCTTGCCGCAGGATGCCAGACCGCTCGCCACGCTGACCATGTTGCTCTCGGCAATACCGACGTTGAAGGAACGTTCGGGGAACGCCTTCATGAACGGCTCGGTACGGGTGGAGTTACCGACGTCGGCGTCGACCACGACGACTTCGGGGTGCTTGGCTCCCAGATCCTTGAGTGCGTCGCCGAACGCGTCACGCGTGGCTGCTCCCAATTTCAAACCGCTCAATTCACCGTAATACATGCTGGAATCTCTTTATCTTGCAGGCCGTACGGTGGGTTTCGCCACCGGTATTTGATGTTGGAACGTTGCGTGTCGTGGCGTTCTGACTGGAATCAATCACCCAAGAAGGCGATGGCCTTTTCCGCCAAGGCGGGGGACAACGGCTTGCCGTGGTAATTCAAGTCTCCCTCAGCTTCGAGTAGCGGCAGGATGCCGAAACCCTTCTGAGTTTGCGACACGATGCAGGTGGGCCGATCCTTGATGTTGGTGGCGATCGTCAGGGCGGCCACGGCGTTGGCCTGGCAGTTGCCGTTGACGACCTGGGTGTGCCAGCCGAACGCTTCGAACTTGTCGGCGATGGGCCGCATGTCGAGGACGTCCTTGGTGGCACCCGTTTGCTGATAGCCGTTCTGATCGACGATCAGAGTCAGGTTACCGGGCTTGAACTTGCCTGCAGCAGCGGCAGCTTCCCAGACTTGGCCTTCGTCCAGCTCGCCGTCGCCAGTCATGACGAAGACGCGGCTGTCGAGCTTGTCCAGACGCATGCCGAGAGCTTGTCCCAGGCCGATCGACAGGCCCTGCCCCAGCGAGCCCGTGGAGGCTTCGATGCCGGGCATCCGAGCCATATTGGGATGGCCTTCGAAGATGCTGCCCAGCTTACGCAAGGACATGGTGGCTTCGACGGTGAAGTAGCCCGCTTCAGCCATCGCAGCGTATAACGCCGGCACGGCGTGTCCCTTGCTGAGGATGAAGCGATCGCGAGCCACCCAATGGGGCTCTTCCGGGCGGTATTTCATGAAACCGCCGAAGTACAAGGCGGTAATCATTTCGACTGCCGACAAGCTGCTGGAGGGATGTCCGCTCCCTGCGGCTGTCGTCATGCGAATGATGTGCTTGCGGAGTAGCTTGGCCTTGGCCTGCAATTCTTCGATGGAGACTGCCACGTTCCGTTCCTGCTGACTAAGTTGAGGAGTGTATTTTCACGGTTTTCCACAGGAGCTACCCGTAAGCGGGTGGGCTCGGCAATCCTTTACCACCCTGTAGTGGCTTCGGGGATTCCCGTGCCGCCAAGTGGATTCCGGGACGCTACGATTTCCGAGAATTCGCAGTTGCACATGGTATCGACCAGCTCCCCGAGTGGCAAGGATTGGGATTTTTCCGTGCCGGTGAATTGAGGATGAAGGGCACGCTCGGTGTTGGAATATCGAGCAGGTTTGTTCTCCGAGCCGCTGACCGTGTCGCGTACCGGCCTTTGGCTTTGCTCTTCGGATGAGGGCCTCTGTGCCCTGCTTGATGCATGGCACACTCGGCGTTCGCGTCAACCCTGCTTAGGGCTCTTGGGGGAAGAATTGAAACCAAACTGCACCCTCTGCCGTTGAAGTCAGCGTAGCTTGCCCTTGTAGCTTGCTGCCTCGCAAGTCGATGGTCAGGATGCCGGGACTCTCTTGCAGCAATTGGTACTGTCCATGGTCCCATTGCAGCACGTGACCACGCTGGCCGCTTACTGGCCCTTCGTATGCTAAATATTTCAGGCGATGATCGGGCAGTGGAGTGGCCTCAATGGGTGTCGTTAAAGTCGGTTCCTGGTTCAGTCTCCAGGTCCGTAACACACCGTTGGATTCCAGCATAAAGTCCCAATGCCAATTGGGATGATCATGAGTCAGCACCACGAAACGCAGCATTCTACCGCCTGTTTTTTCCTGGCTTACGAGCAAAAATCATGAACGCTGCGGGCTTGCTCAATGAGGTTGTCTGCAAGACTCACGACGACTTATTCGGGTTCACCGCAGAAGACTTCTCGATCACCGCTGCGCTCTGAAAAAATAGAATTGTCAAGTGCCGGGCATTGTGAATTTTTTTCGGGCCTTATCGATTGACTTCGCTGGTCCACCGAGTAGGCTATGCTCGCGTTGAGCTTGATCTTCATCATCGAGAACCAGCAGTCAATGCAGGTGCTGGCAGAAGGCCAAATCAGGTCGCTGAGCTTGAAACGAATTCTGAGAGCATCATACACGACAAGCATCTCAACGGCAGACTTCCGGACAACCGCTGCTTGGGCCAACTGGAAGGCCCGCTGGTCCGTCGCTGACAGCCGTGCTGCACCGCCTCATAGCGGGGCGACTGGCACTCACTGACACGCGGCACCGCGCTTGGCACGGATTTAAAGGGGCAGTGACTCTCCAGGTTTTGATCTGGAGGCGTTGTCCGGAAGAGCCGTTATTCTTAGGGCGATTTCATCGATCTCGGATGAGTCCCCGTAGCCAGCCTCTCCGAGTCGGGTGTATTTCCTCAGAGGAAGACCCGACTCGGAGAGTCAGGCTACACCATGCAGAATCCCAGGGCTGACGCCGCTAGGCTCGCCTGGGTATCGTTTGCTGTCGACAGCGTCTAACGGCTATCCAGC
Source organism: Planctomycetota bacterium (assembly GCA_040386595.1). Taxonomy (GTDB): domain Bacteria; phylum Planctomycetota; class Planctomycetia; order Planctomycetales; family Planctomycetaceae; genus JAKFVC01. The sequence continues at coordinate 4,808 of JAZKFE010000306.1, forward strand.
TGACGCTGGCGCCTGCGAAGAAGGAAGCGGAGTTGAATGAGCCCCAGCCTCTTGTTCGCTGCGCTCACCCAGATTCGAGAATCTGGGCTACCCCAGGATTTACTTGGGCGTGTTCCGTGAGTTCGGCGCACTTCCTTCAAACGCAAAACCCCCCGGAACGATTCTTACGCATCGTCCCGAGGGCTTTTGACGGTGAATTGTAGCGGTCTGCTTACTGATGGAAGAAGCAGTCCGGACCCTTAACGGTGTAGTAAGGGTATTGCATCACACCGGGCATCGCGTTCTGCGGAGGGTAGTTCAACCCTTGCGGCACGACGTACTGGAATTTGTAATGCTGTGGCGGTGCACAAAACTCGCGTCCGCAGCCATCAGGGCCGCAGTCGAGATTCTGCACCGAGGGGTCCATCCCCATGTCGTAGTAGTACTGATCGTAATTCGTGTGGCCTGCTCGCTGAATGGTTCCGCCTGCAGTACGAGACATCCCCTCCGGGGATTGTCCTCGCATTACAACGGGACTGCTCGCACAGCCTGACAACAACGCAATAAGCAGGCCGGCGGTGGCCGCCCCAATTGACAAGTTCCGCATGGTTCCCCCTCCGTGGCCGCGATAACTCCGGTAGCCGTCGTTGGCGTCACAAATCCAATCGCCGCCAGCGTTCGGTTACCCCATATATCGGCAGCAGTGATCCCCAAGCCAGAAAATCATCACTGATATTGCGATCGATTTTTCAGCAACAACCCATTCGTCTTGCAGAGTCTGCCCTGTCGCGGTAGATTAACATTCGTCGGCGGCCAGGGATGGGGCCCCGTCATTTCGTTGCAAGATCTTGACAATTAAGTCTTTGCAAGTCTCGAACTTGGACTGGGCGACGTTGGATTTCGGTACACGGGGGGTATTTCCCGTGGACCGCCAGTCGCCCTCCCGAGAGAACTTACTCCCAGCCAAGGAGTGCCCGGAGTGTTTGTTTCCGCTTCTACACGATGTTATTCAGACGTTAGCTTTTGGGATGCGTGTCGCCTGCTGGTGGATCTCGAGTACGACAAAGTCGAGATCTGGATGGATGAAAACAGCGACCACTTGAAGCCGTCCGAGGTTGCTGCCAACCCGGATGTGTTTCTGGCACGATTCCGTGAAAATACGCGCCTGCAGCCGATTGCGTTTTGCCTCGCTTCGGATGTCGACGAGAGTACCTTTGCGGTCTTGTCGAAGATCTCCAAGCAACTGCGCGTGACGCAGATCACCTTGGAAGCGTCCCCTTTGGGGACTCCTTTTAATGCCGAGATCGATCGGTTGAAGGGGTTTCTGAAGATCGCTAATCAGGACGGGATTCGAGTCTCGATTACGACCAAGACCGGTAAGATCACCGAAGATCCCCGGACGGCCGTTGAGCTCTGCCAGTCCACGCCGGGCCTTGGCCTGACGCTTGATCCCAGCTACTACATGTGTGGTCCGCATCGCGGGGTTTCCTTTGAACCCCTGTTTGCTTACACGTACCACGTTCATTTGCGTGACACCACCCCCGAGCAGCTGCAGGTGCGAATCGGTTTGGGTGAAGTCGATTACAGCCGTCTGGTCAGCCAACTGGAACGAACCGCATACAAGCGGGCGCTGTCGGTCGAGCTGCTACCGGAATTGCAGGACCCGGCACATCGCCAGATCGAACTGCGGAAGATGCGACTGCTGCTTGAGAGCTTGTTGTAGTTTGTGTTGCAACGGGATTTGGGGCTGATGTGGGAGTGCCTGCAGTCTCTTGGCTGTCTCGTACAGCACAAGTGCCCCCAAACTTGAGAGCGATCCAAGATCCGTAGGATGGGCACTCCTGCCTTAGGATTACCCTACTTTTTAGTCGCAAAAAT
>JAZKFE010000307.1:0-4610 GCA_040386595.1 Planctomycetota bacterium
GCGGGGCGCGATCAGCACCTGCGGCGGATCCATCGGCACCGGCGGCTGAACAACGGGCGGCGCCGACTGCGCCGACCAGGACTGGTGATAGCTTTCGGCTGGCTGCGGCAGCTTGCGGTTGGCCACGACCGACCCGATCTCTTGCATCAGGGGGCCTGTCTCGACACCGTACGGAATCGAGTAGACGACGATCCGGTCGCGGATTTCTTTCTTCTTCTCAACGTCGAATTTCCATTCCGCCCGGACCTTCACCGATCCGCGGCCTTCTTCGTACATGTCCTGAATCGATTTTTTGTCGGTGACAATCCGGCCGCCGAGCGGGAAGTCGGGGCCTTTGACAAACCGCGGAGTCAGCTGTGAAGTTTTCACTTCTTCGCCGCGGTTCTCGATCAAGAACAAGCACGCCTTCAGGACTTCGCCCAGATTGTGGGGCGGGATGTTGGTGGCCATACCAACCGCAATACCCGAAGTGCCGTTAACCAGCAGATTGGGGAACCGCACCGGCAGCACGGTCGGTTCTTCGGTCATCGCGTCATAGGTCGGCCGCATGTCGACGGTGTCGAACTTCAGTTCGTTCATCAACTCTTCGGCAATGGGACGCAACCGGGCTTCGGTATATCGCTTGGCCGCGGGGGGCAGCCCCATGATCGAGCCGAAGTTGCCCTGGCCATCCACCAGGTGGTAGCGCAGAGTAAAATCCTGGGCCATCCGACACCACGCATCGTAGACCGCTTCTTCGCCGTGCGGGTGATAGCTACCGATGGTGTCGCCGCAGAATTTCGCGCACTTCCGGAACTTGGCGTCGGACGTCAATCCCAGCCCCGAGAACATGACGTACAGAATGCGCCGCTGCACCGGCTTCAAGCCGTCGCGGACATCAGGTAGAGCGCGAGCCTGAATCACCGATAGCGCGTAATTGAGATACCGCCGCCGGGACTCCGGGCTGATGTTGACATACCCCATCTGATCCCCGCCGTTGGCATCTGCGTGGATCTCCATCTCATTGTCGTGCTCGGCCAAAGCTCACACTCCCCATCGACTCAAAATTCCCGGTCGCCTGAAATCCCATCACAGGTTCCGGAACAACGCGGGTCATCTACTTCAAAATTGCTTCGTATATTACGCGTCAGCCGCAGGGCTGTGGCTCATCTCGTATCGTCCCAACCCACGAGAACCGCAGGCAACTCATCAACAGTCAGCAACACGATCAACTCGTGGTTGTCGCAGTTGTTGTATGTCGTGTGATTCGGCAGGGAAAGCCGGTGAGGCTGAGAATATTCCCAACTACTAGGTATTACCGGCCCCGTTCCACCCCGGAGAAGTCGTCTTATTTCGCTTAGTTCAGGACCGTAAGGTTCGAGAACGGGCACCACCACGCAAATTTTCGCCTATCCATTGCTCCCTTGCCGCAGTCACTCAGCATGAACTCCCGCCTCGAACAAACTCGTTCACCGTATTTCGGGCGACTCCACCCTCCCAAAAATCGCTCATCCGGCCTGCCACCGAGGCATTACAAATCAGACATATCATCTTCCAAAACCCACTTCACACCAGGCAAACCAGGCGGCCTTTTCGACCAGAGTAGAATCTCCCAATTGTATCAGTTCTGCCGAGAAAATCACATGTACGGCGTGCTACAAACCCTTACGTGATTGAGCATTCGAGAAAACAGTAAGAACCGTTAGAGGCGCCCTGAAATGATTGATTCCGACCTTCGGTACCAGCCGAATTTTGTACTAACCCAAGATGGATGAAAGTCATCCTCAAGGGTTTGTACTGACTCAGAAATGCTCCCCGGAATGATTCGGGAGAAATTGTTCTGCTCGCGGGCAGATCTGTCATGCTAGCCAGTCTAGCGCTCGTCACACACGGGACGGATCTCACTACCCGCGGCATAGTCCGGCGGAGTTCCGTCCAAGGAGGGGTCCATGCCTCGGAAGCTGTTGCGTGTCGCCTTGGTTGCCGCGGTGTTACCCGCGATGACACCCGAAATCTCGATGGCCCAAACGGCCAAAGTCGGTTCCACCGTGCGCACCGCCGCACCAGCCCCCATGCAGAAAAAGGGGATCACTGGATGGTGGCAACGAGTCCGGGGCCAAAAGCCTGAAACGGCCCAGACCATGGGATCTGCCAAGGTCGTCCGAGTCTCGGCAGAGATGCCGACTCAGACGTCCCCCACGGCCTCCGGTGAAGCCTTCAATCTGGAAGGCAATTCCGATATGCAAATGCTGCGTCGGGATTCCGGCCGTCGACGCCCCTCCGTTGAGAGCACACCCGCAAGCACCGCCGCTCCGGTCGAACGTGAAATCACGAAGTCGGATCGGGCCGCGTTTGAAAACGTGTTCCCGGACGACGCCCCCGCCGCCCGTCGGACCCGCCCCGTCTCCAAAGACGTGGCCACTCCCGTCGAGCAGGAAATTGCGACCGTCGCCGCTCCGCAAGATGCCGCCAACGGCTTCGCGACTCCCGTGAGCAACGAACCGGAAGCCTATCCGATTGAAGCGGCAGCTCCCCCGGAAGATGTCACTGCCGCCTACAACGCCCCGCAAGGGACCGTTCCTCAATACATGATGACCCAAGGCAATGATGTCAGCTTTGCCAATCCGATCCCGGCTCGTCCGGCCGGACAGGTCATGAACGGGATGAATGGTGGAACACCCACCTACCAGGCTCCCCCTGCCATGTCCGGTGGAAATCCCGGATACTACCGCATGGACGGGGCGATGTACCCCGGGCCTCAGCCTGGCATTCCTTACCATGTCGGTTCGACGGTGATCACCAATCCCGCGCTCGATCCGCACGAGATGTTGTACGCTCACCGATATCGTGGCCTGTACGGTCCCTTCTACCACAAGACCTGTCGCACTTGGGTTCTGACCCCGTTCGGAATCTGCAAGAACGAGAAACGCACGCTCGTGGGAACAGAAGTCCGGGTCAACTACAAGTCGCACATTAGTCCCTTCGCGTTGTTCTGGGCACCCGTGTCGTACTAGGGCTTTTGCCAGCGGTACGCCACCAAGCCCGACACACGTGAGTTGGGTCACGACGAAACTCGGCACAAGACTTTTTTGGACTTTATTTTTCAGGAACGAAGCACATGCTGACTCAACGTACAACGTCACGGCTGTGGGTCGCCGGGTTGGTCTGTCTGGTGGCGACGTCTGCGTCAGCCCAGGAACGAACCGCGAACTACAGCGGAAAGAGTGCCACCCCGCGGGGTGCGATCCAGCCGGTCGCCTTTCACGGAATGCACCAGACTCAGAACAACTATTACAACCCATGGGCGAACTATGCCCCGGGCTACAATACTTATCCTACAGCCTACAGCGACCCCAACCGCGGCTACACAGCCTATGGCCACACCGGCGGTAGCTGCTGGGGACATCGTGGAAACTGCCATCACGACGGTGCGGAATGCCGCGCCAACTTCGGCCGACGCTTCCGCTGCAGCATGGCCTGGTTGAAGCCGTTGACCTATTGGGATGTGGGAAGTCAGACCGACATCATCGCCGTGAACCCGGGCTACACACACCCGAACGATATGAACCAGGGCTATGCGGCCCAAGGGTATGGCGGTCCGGTTTCGGTACCGCAGGCTCCCAATATCCGCAGCAACTACAACTATGGCTGGGGCCTCCCCTCGTCACGGTTGACCCCGACCAGCATGCCCAACGGCTACTAAGGGCAACCTGAAGGTTAACCCCAGAGAACCACGCCCCCTGAATTCAGGGGGCAACTTGAAACAGACGCGAGCGATCAATGCAGTTCGCTCAGGAAACGGTTTAAGGCGTATGTCCCTGTACTTTCGCAGGGCAGCGACTGGTACAGGCACTGGGACGGTGCCGAGTGCACTGCAGCAGATTTCGATTCTGTCCGCCTGCCGGACGATTCGCCACAGGGATTGGTAATATGAAACTGACGATGACACTTCTCCGTCGACCTGCCGCAGTGGCTGGCCTCCTGCTGGCGATGAGTGCCCCTGCGACAGTCTTCTCGGCAGACCAGTACGGGAATCAAGCTCGCCCCATGGCTCAAGCCATGCCGCGAGTCCAGCCGGTCAACTACAACTGCCCGAACGGCGACTGCAATAACGGCGGTGGCCAAGCGTGGGGCGGTAATTACGGTGGCGGCTGCCCCAATGGACACTGCTTTGGTGGTGGCGGACTGTTTGGGCACGGCTGTCGTCACGGTTCGGCCTCGGGCTATGCCTGGGTCCGCCCGCCCGCAACGTGGGGACTCTCCCGCACGCCCAACACCTACCGGTACTATTGGAACACTCAATTAGCCGGGATTCCCTCACAGGGTGGCCAGCAGTTCCCGATGGTCTACCAGCCCACCGATACGACCCAGATGGGCTTCTATTATCAGTCGGTGCCCCGTTGGCAGTATCGTCCAGAAATGCTGCCGCCGGCCCCCACTCCTAATTGGCCGTTGGGCATGAACTCCGCCTACGGTGGCGGTTACGGCGGGACTTATGGCGCCGGGTATGGTGGTGGCTATGGCAGCGGAGCCCCCGTCTCGTCTCCGACTTACGCCCCGACGAACGCTCAACCGATCCCTGCCACGCAAGCGGCACCGACCGAGCCTCAGGCCCCGCGGTAGCACCACCG
>JAZKFE010000308.1:0-8460 GCA_040386595.1 Planctomycetota bacterium
CCCCGCAAGACTGAGCGGTTCGGCAGGAGCCTCACCCTCCCAATGATTCGAATAATCGTTCGCAGAGGATCACACTGCCGCGCCGAGAACATATTCGAACTCAGCCATTTCGGCTTCCGCGTCGTCCGCGTCGCACCACACGATGTCAGCGTACTCACCGCGAGAATCAATCCACTCGGTCCCCAAGACGTCACGCACGGCCCACGAGAGCAGCAGGACCAAACGCTTGGCACCTTTGCGCCGTCCGGGAGCCATCGAATAGAACCGGTCGAGGTACGAGGTCGTCCGAAAGCAGACTTGCAACAAGTCGTCGAGGAACTCGGGCGTGATCTCGATCGCTCCCGCCCGGGGCTCCAAAATGATCTGCAGTGTTGAGTGAGGGTTATCTTGGAGGCAAGTCGCCACCGTCTCCAGGACTTCCGATTGATGCTGCACCAGACAGCGGCCCTGGAACCACAACGTGAAGGCTTGAGTTCTCTCGGCCGGAGACGGCAATGACTGGAGCGGCCAATCCGCATGATCAAAATCAACCCGCCAACTCTTGCAGACTGCTGTCCCGTCCGAGTCGCTGACGAGCAGACCGCAATCTTCGAGTTCGGGGATCACCGGCTCGGGCAGTGGATCGAATTCGGTTTCGAAAATCTCCTGGGCTTCAGCCATCAATTCGTAGAAATCAGAGATTTCCAACGTGGGCGTTTTTAGTACGTAATACGGGGGAACCGGCTGGAACTTGAGCCCCAATTGTTCGGCCTCCTGGCGGAAAGCTGTCCCCGGCAAGATGGCCAGATTAAAGACTTGCACGAGGTCGTACAGACCGCTGTCGCGCAGATAACGCATGCCGCGGCGGATCGACTCCACGGTGTCGCCGGGCAAGCCAATGATCAGATCGACTTTGACCCGGATCCCGGCTTCCTGCATCGCCTTCACGCCGCGTTCAAACGCCTTCATGTTGTTCTTGCGGTCCATCAGTTCTTGAGCCACCGGATCGACCGACTGCAGCCCAATCTCGACTTCGGTGAAGTTGGCCGCGGCGAGGAGTTGAGCAATCTCAGCGTTGATTCCTTCCGACCGCAATTCGCCAAAGTAAGCGAACTGGCGACCAGGATTGCAGTCGGCCAGCAACTTCAGGAACTCGGCGAAATCCTTGCGTTGATTGAGCGTCGGGTCGAGCAGCACGACTTCCGTGGCACCGTGTTCCCGAGCATGCTGCAAGTTGGCGACGATCTTATCGCGTGAAACGAAATAGAGATCATCGTAGCTCTTGGGGTAATAGCAAAACTTGCACTTAAAAATGCAGCCGCGGATCGTCTCCAGGAGCAACATTTCCTCGTCAGCCGCGTCGAGGATTCCTTCCAGGTAGGGAGAGGAAATCGCATTCAGATTGGGCAAGGGGGTGCGAAACAGCGGCAAGGCCCCGACCTTCGCCGCCGGCAATACCGGCAACATATTTTCCACGACCGGCAGTTCGAGCAGCGATCCCGACCGGGATTCCGCTTCGGCGACAGAGACCGCGGCGACTTCCATCAAGGCAATCGTTTTTAACGCGGCCGGGGCGATATACAAGCCATTGATACCGACCGTCGGCAATGGGGCGACGATCAGCGACTGTAACAGTTCAGAAAAGGTCTGCTCACCTTCACCGACGCTGGCAAAATCCAATGCCGGAGACTGCAGAACCCAACCATTGTCGGCCGTAATCTCGGGACCGCCAAATATGGTCAACAGGCCAGGATTGATCGCCTTGAGATGTTCAGCGACCCACAGGCTGCGGTTGATATTCCACAGGTAGCACGTAAAGCCCACCATCCACGGCTCGCGCCCCAATATCGCCTCAACTAAACCATGATCGCTCAGGGTATTGGCCAGCTCCGGCGGGAAGATGTCGATCTCGAAATGCTCTTCCAGCCCTCGATTCCGTGCGTACATCTTCAGATAGCCGGCCGCCAATGGCACGTTGCCCCGAGCGGGTTCTAATCCAGGCTGAGGAATTGGCAATTGCAGCAGAACGATTCGGCGACGAGTAGGCATGTTGACGGTTCACATAGCTCGACACTCCGAGCTAAGAGTTTTTTGTTGCTTGAATCTGAAGACACTTGGCAATGGATACTGGTTGCACGTTTTACTGAGCAGTTATGGCAGTTCAATTTAACGCTCGCATCTCCATCGCCCCAGTCGATGGGTAGCCCAGATTCTCGAATCTGGGTGAGCGTTAGCGAACAAGAGGTTGCAGTTTTTGAGGGCTAGCGTTTCCGTGTACAACGAACGATGGGAGGTAACCCGCTATTTGATTATTTCCTACATTTTTTCATCCAAAACGTTCCCTGGTCGAGAAACCTGACTCAGAGAATGACCATTGGAAATCGAAGGAGCCGCAACCTCTTGTTCGCTTCGCTCACCCAGATTCAAGAATCTGGGCTACCCCAATATCTCCAACGCAGACTGAACGTATTACCGGAATCAAGCGATGTCATGCCCGTTTCCCGGATGTTCCATGATGTAGCGATGTTCGTGCGAACGGTAGTAGCCGTCAACACGTTCTCGAACGCGGTACCCCGACTTTTCATAAACCCGCACGGCCGCGTGGTTCTCGGGATTCACCGTTAACAGGACGGGAACAGTCGCTCGCAGTAACCCCGCCTGCATCAGTTCGGTTCCCAGCCCTCGCCCCCGGCACTCCGTATGAACCATGATTTTATGCAAGAACAGTTCCCGCCGTTCGGTCGGAAACATGACCAGGGCCGCAGCGATGTCACCCGTTTCCGGCAACGCCTGCGGCGAACGAATCACGAGCACCGTCGCATACTCACACCAGACCCGCCAGACATGCTCGCCATCAGGAATGAACTGCGATCCGGAGTCAGCCCAGGAGATCCGATCGAGTGCCGCAACCTGCAGAAAATCCTGAGGACGAGACCGTTCCACCAACATATCCATCTTCAAACAATCTCAACATTCACAAATGGGGAGGACCACTCCGCCAGACAAATTGCCGCGACCGAGCACCAGCCGCCAATCGTCGCTGCTCCAGAATTCTGGTGGTGATGATCTCCACTTTTCGAAATAACTTCAATTCCATCCTGCAATTATGTCAATCGGGTGATGTGAAATTTCACCGTCCGTAACGTCTATCACGTGCGAAATTCGAGGTCGCTCGACAAGGTCGGTTCTGACGGACTACGATAATCAGGATGACCACACCGCAAAAACCTCGTCGCTCTCATTCTTCTTCCGGCCAGTCCGTGGAATCCCTGCTGGCCCCGCGCGCCCTCGATTTGACCGCAGGCCGCAATGTGCCTCGCGTGCAGGTGAAATCCCCCACCAGCCATCCCTTTCTGTATCGCAAACGGATCGGTGACATCGCCCCCGGAATCCGGGACGGCGAGCTGGTCCAGGTCACGCATGGTTCGGGAACCGTTTTGGGCTATGGATTCTACAATTCCAAAGCCGAAATCGCCGTCCGGATGCTTAGCCTGGGCTCGGATCCGATTGATGCCGCATTCTGGGACGGGCTCCTGACGCGAGCCGTGAACTTGAGGACGAATTTCCTCCGACTCAACGAGCAAACCGACACTTATCGGCTGATCCACGCCGAAGGGGACGGTCTGTCCGGCTTGGTCGTCGACCGCTATGGCGATACGTTGTCGGCCGAAGTCTACAGCTTGGCCATGCTGCAACGCGTCGACGCCATCCTCGAGCGTCTGCAAGCCCTGTGCGGCACGAAACACTGGCGCATTCGAACGGCTCCGCAAGTGCATGGGCAAGAGGGTTTCGTCGGACTAGAGCCCAAGCTCTCACCAGAAGCCCCAGACCGAGTTACCGTGCAAGAGTTTGGAACGCGGTTCAAAGTGGAATTTGCCGGCGGACACAAGACCGGCTTCTTCTGCGATCAACGCGACAACCGGCGACGTCTGGCCGACTTTTGCCGCGATCGTTCGGTGCTCGATATCTGCTGCTATACCGGCGGTTTTGCCGTCCAAGCGAAGAAACTCGGACAGGCCCGTGAAGTCACCGCAGTGGATCTCGACGAGGTCCCGTTGGAAATCGCCAAGGACAACGCCAATCTGAATCAGGCCCGCGTCCACTTCGTGCATGCGGACGCCTATGCCTATATGCGTGACATGATCCGCAACGGCCGTAAGTACGAAGTCGTGATCCTCGATCCCCCCAAGCTGATCCGCAATCGCCTGGAGTTGGAAGAGGGCACTCGAGCCCACTTCGACATGAATCGACTGGCGATGCAACTCGTCGAACCGGGCGGCTTACTGCTGACCTGTTCGTGCAGCGGGTTACTGGATGAACCGACCTTCCTGCGACTGCTGCACTCAGCCGCCCAAAAGGCAGTCCCCCAAGGCTCAGAAATCGACCTCTCAAAACCCGGCCGCACGATCCAGATTCTGGCCAAAACCGGAGCATCAGCCGACCATCCCGTCACGACCACCTGCCCAGAAACCGAATACTTGCGAGCCGCATGGCTGCGGGTGATGTAGGTCGGGGAAGGGAGTATTCTCACGCAAAGGCGCGAAGGCGCAAAGAATACAATTACCTCTCCATCAGAATGTTAGGCTTGGGCCTGAGACTCTAAGCCATTGACTACTCGCGTAATTCCATCGCGAATTAGCTCGGCACCGAAATTGACCAGTAGGCCGAGTCGGCAATTTGCCAGCCGGAGGTAAGTTAGCAGTTGCTTTCGATGCACTTGGCTAATTTGTTCAATCGACTTGAGTTCCAAGATCAATTTATCTTCGACGATGATGTCGGCGAAGAAGCCGACATCAAGGTGGACACCCTCCCAAACAACGGGAATTGGGACCTGCGACTCAACTTTCAGATTTCGCTTCTTCAGTTCATGCACCAATACCGCGTGGTAAACCGATTCGAAAAGACCAGGACCGAGGCTCCGGTGAATTCGATAAATAGCGTCCACTGCGATTTTGGCTAACTCGTTCTCGTGCATAGAACTTCGCCCCAATATCCACGCGTAATTCCCGACTCGCTGGACACAAGATGAATTGTTTGCGCCTTCGCGCCTTTGCGTGAGATTATCCTCTTTAAAATCTCCCCAACATTGCATCGCTACTTGGCGGCGTAGACGAGTTTGCCGCCCAAGTAGGTTTGATCGACGGTGATGTTTTTCACCTCGTCGATGGGGCAGGTCAGAATGTCGTTTTTCAGTACCACGAAGTCGGCCAGCTTGCCCGGTTCCAGCGAGCCTTTTTCTTTTTCTTCGAACGTCAGGTACGCGTTGTTGGTCGTGTAAAGGCGTAAGGCTTGTTCGCGCGTGATGGCCTGTTCGGGATGCAATGGCTTGTCGTCGAAGCGCCGCGGCTGACGAGCCAAGGTGACCCACATGCCCAGGAATGGGTTGTAAGGATTCACCGACCGTAGGCTGCCTATCTTCTGCATGTGGTCCGAGCCCCCTCCGACAATCACCCCTTTGTCAAACGCCAATTTATAGGGCTGAAAATAGGTCATCCGGTCATTGCCGAATTGCTTGTGCAGCGTGGCTCCATCGAGCCACAGCCAAGCGGGTTGCAAGTCAGCCACGATCCCCAGGCGGCTCATCTTTTCGATGGCTTCGACACTCATAAAATTGCAGTGCGTAATGCATGGTCGATGTGCCGCCACCGGGAAGTCGCGATTGATTTCCTCATAGGCATCAATCAACGCCAGGACGGCCGCATCCCCCACGGAATGAGCGGTAAACTGCAGGTCATGCTGCAGGGTAAACCGAGCCATCTGGACGAGGTTCTCCTGGGGAATGAAGCGGATTCCGCGATATTCCGGGTCGGTGATCGAGTAGATCTCACTCTTGCCCCAAGGCTCGCGCATATAGGCGCTGCCCGTCAACATGCCTCCGTCGAGAAAGACCTTCACCCCACGCAGCCATAACAGTGAGTCATACTTGTGCAACGGATGATTGGCAGCGACCAACAGCTTTTTTTCGATCTCCGCCTGGGTGGCCTGACCGTTGATGCCATAGGACAAAAAGACGCGGCAACTGAGTTCTCCCTGATCTTTCAGAGACTGATAGTCAGACACCGCACCGTCGCTCGCGCTGCGATCCGCGAGACTCGTCAGTCCGACCGAGTTATAATCAGCTAGCAGTTTTTTGAGGCCGGCTCGGCGTTGGTCTACATTCGCCGATTTCTCAGAGGACTTGTACTTCACGAATCGTGAGGCATTCCGCAGGATCCCCGTCAGTTCTCCGGTCACCGGATCCTTTTCGATCTGACCGCTCTTGCCATCGGTGATCTGAAAATTCTTGTCGATCCCGCTCAATTCCAAAGCGAGCGAATTGCACGAAGCATCGGGGCCGGTACGAAAGATGACGGGGTTCTTGGGGGCCGCGGCATCCAGCTCTTTACGATTCGGATAGCGTTGATCTCGCAGCCGAGTGATAAACACCTGGCTCAAGCTGATCCACTCGCCATCGGGCAAGACATCAGCCCGGGCCGCCACATACTTTAAGACGTCAGCGACTGAATCCATTTCCGGAATCGGATGATCAAACTCATAGGATGCGGCACCACTCGGATGCACGTGAGAATCACACAGACCGGGAATGACCGTCTTGCCCCCCAGATCAATGTTCCGAGTCCCTGCGCCCGCCAACGGAAGAATGTCAGAGTTCTTCCCGACAGCAACAATCCGCCCATCATGAACCGCGAAGGCTTCCGCAATCGTGAACTGCGCATCAACGGTGACAACCTTACCGTTGGTCACAATCAGGTCTGGAGGTGCGGCATTGACCGCATTGCCAATCAACGACACCAAGCAGAGTAAACAGAGAACCAGAAAACGATTTCGCATGAGCAACCTTCCTGGGCTGGAGATCGCATCAGCATATCGACATTATTTTAAATCGTCACTCGTGGTGCTCAATCAATCGGAGCAAGCAAGAGCAGAGGGTAGCCCAGATTCTCGAATCTGGGCTACCCAAGCACCTGAAAGACACTCTTTAAGTTAATGACCAATGCCTACCGGAAACAAATTCCCATCGGCGTCGAATTGCATCTCTTGTGGCTCTGACAGAATCTGCAAATCGGGGCGTTGCTTGATTTCTTCCAGGTAGGCTTCCGAAACCAGGACTTCGGCCAGATGCAACGTATCGGGAATTTGGATCACTTTGGCTTGCGGAGGTGTCGCCAGGCCGATGGTCGTCAGGGCGTTCTCCATGACTTCACGGTCGGTGTCGAACCAAATCGGGATGGCCGCGGCCGAAGAGTGACCGCCGGTGATGGAATTGATGGCCGTGATCCGCCGGTCGATCTGGTTTACCGTGCGCGTGTTCGTGAACTCGGACATCCCGATGCCGCAGGCATTACCATGTGTGGCCTCCGTCAGGCCGCGAACAAACACGGTGCGGACGGCGGTGTCATCTCGATCGGTCGGTTGGTGATCGTTGTACTTGCGGCCGATGACGTTCGTATCCATGCCGGTCCCGCTAATGTTCTTGCCGATCTCATCAATCACCAGCAGGTGAACTTTGCGGAACGGCAGGCGCGGCAGCCATTTCTTGGCCAGCACCAGCAGCTCTTTCTCTTGCTCAAAGAAGTTCTCGGGCGCGACGGCAGCAATCAGTCCGGTTTCGTCGTACGCATTCTCGACAATTCCCAGACCGCCAATGACCTTGCAATTGCGGATGACGGCCTCGGCGACCGAGCGGACAATTTCAATCCAGCTGTAGTCCATAATGGCGCGATGATAGATCTTGGCTCCGGCGTGCTTGCCCAGGCCGATCAACATCATCTTATGCAAACCACTCTCGATCTCGCCGACAAAATCGGTATGCGGTTTGATGCGTCCGCAGACCATGACGTGGTCCGCTTGCGAGGCGTGCTTATCAAAGTGCACCGGAATCCCATGCGGGGTCTCGGCAACAATCACCGTTTCCATCGAAGCCTTAATCGGGCAACCGCAGAATTCTTCGGTCACCCCATAGCCTTCGATAATCTCGCGCTGGCCTTCGGCCGTTCCGCCACCATGACTGCCCATTGCCGGCACGATAAAGGGCTTGGCCCCCAGGCGCTGGAAGTGCTGCACGACCGCCTTGATGATGATGGCAATATTGGCAATTCCGCGACTGCCCGCGGTGATTGCGACGGTCTGCCCCGGCTGAATTTTGGTCTGCAGATTCAAGGTGGTCAGCTGGCGTTCGACTTCGGCGGGAATGTTCTCCACCCGTGGAGCATCAAACTGCTGTCGAATTCGAAGCATCCGAGGAAACGCCATGCCATCCACTCCCCACCAATTTCACCCAGTAAAAAACCGTCAGAACAGAGATCGCATCAACCAAAGTTTGCGCTGTCGACATCTCTCAGTTTATATCTTCTGCGGCGATCAAACCACTGAGCCTTTGGAATTGAGGGCTACCGCACTCCGTAGGATCATCAGTTTCCAGCGTTCTTCAACATCGCCGCAACCTGTTGTTTCCTAACCGTTCTTCCTACCGTTAGCCCG
>JAZKFE010000308.1:8470-16563 GCA_040386595.1 Planctomycetota bacterium
AAAATGGAAATTGTGGGCAGAATTGCTCGACAGCAGAGATAGACGAAAACTCACGCGCCTGGTATGACTTGGGAAATCCGCAAACATTTCCCAATCTCTGATTCTGTGGCGATTGCACAGAACATAGGCACAAAGCACGTTTACCAGGCAGTTTCAGCAGTTTTCGCCTCGGGAACTCCCGAGAAGCAGACGCTCCAGCGGCCTGAATGGCTTCCCCGTTAATTCGTGGTGAGCAGTGATTTACGATAACATAAACAGATGCCAGTACGGCACTTTGAGTCGTTTGGAAACAATGTCGTGGTTGGCATGAGGGTTGCTTTCAGTTCGGGCAGACCCTGCCTTTTGTGGTGACTTCTTCAGCAGTCCGCAGCCTGAAGTGGGTGTGTCATGCAGCTCGAGACGTATCAAACTGATGGTTTCTTCGATGAAATGTTTCATGCCGATGGGGCTCCACGAGTCCCCGTCCAAGCGTTGGCCCGCCGTTTGGCGGCGTTATCTGACGGCGAGTTAGTCCAACGCCAAAAGGCCGCCGACCTGACCCTGCTTAACATGGGGATCACCTTCGCCGTCTACGGTCACGAAGCGGGGACAGAGAAAGTCTGGCCCTTCGATATCGTGCCGCGCGTGGTGGAGGCTCACGAATGGATCCGCATCGAACGCGGCCTCAAGCAGCGAATCACGGCACTCAACCTCTTTCTGGATGACGTCTACAACGATTGCAAGATCGTGAAAGACAAAGTCATTCCCGAAGAGCTGTTGTTATCGGCCCCGTGCTTCCTGAGTGAATGCAAGGGGCTGAAACCGCCCGGGGGCGTGTGGTGCCATGTCACAGGGACCGATCTGGTCCGGCACGGTGACGGGGAATTCTACGTCCTGGAAGACAATCTGCGGTGCCCCTCGGGCGTCTCGTACGTGATCGAGAATCGCGAAGTCATGAAACGCACCTTCCCGCACTTGTTCGGGGGACTGCGAATTCAACCAGTGGAAGACTACCCCGAACGCTTGCTCGAGACATTGTTGCATGTCGCACCGCCAACGTCGGGAACACCGACCGTCGTGGTGCTGACGCCAGGGATCTACAACTCGGCCTATTTCGAACACAGTTTTTTAGCCCAGCAGATGGGTGTGGAACTGGTGGAAGGCTCGGACCTGGTCGTCGCCAATGGCTTCGTGTGGATGCGAACGACACGCGGCTTGAAGCGTGTGGACGTCATCTATCGTCGTATCGACGACACGTTCCTCGATCCGCTGCACTTCCGGCCCGATTCCATGCTAGGTGTCCCGGGCCTGATCGATGTCTATCGCCAGGGACGAGTCACCTTGGCGAATGCGCCGGGAACTGGGGTCTCCGACGACAAGGCCGTCTATGCCTATGTCCCCAAGATCATTCAGTACTACCTCAAGCAGGATCCCATTCTGCCGAACGTTCCGACCTACGTCTGCTGGGAACCGGAACAACGCGAGTACGTGCTGTCCCATCTGGCCGAACTGGTGGTAAAGCCGACTAATGAATCGGGTGGCTACGGCATCATGATCGGCCCGCGGGCTTCTTCCCAAGAACTGGCCATGTACGCCCGCCAGATCAAGATGAATCCGCGGAACTACATCGCTCAGCCCGTGCTGGCGTTGTCCCGCGTGCCGACAGTCGTCGACGATCATCTGGAAGGCCGGCATGTCGATTTGCGGCCTTACATTCTGTATGGAAAAGACGTATTTGTGCTGCCGGGCGGCCTAACGCGGGTCGCCTTGAAGAAGGGTTCTCTGATCGTGAACTCCTCACAAGGTGGCGGTAGCAAAGACACGTGGGTGCTGACCGATGATGCCACCGACGAGGTCATTCGAGAAACGACCGCTGAAGACCAAACCTCACAGTCGCAATCTCAATCGCAGGTCACCGAAGCGGTCGAGATGGTTTAAACTCAGCCGCGGCTGTGCCACCACGAACGTCACCCTGTCAGTTTTGCCTGAACGCAGAATTCAACACGAGATTTCAACATGCTAAGCCGCGAGGCTGATTCCGTTTTCTGGCTGAGCCGCTACGTGGAGCGTGCCGAGAACGTCGCGCGGTTCATTGAAGTCAATATGCACCTGACGCTGGATCTCGGCGACAGTGTGGACCAACAATGGGAACCGCTAGTCGCCACCACAGGCGACCACGACGAATTCGAAACGAGCTACGGCGTCCCCACCCGGGAAAATGTCTGGCAATTCCTGACATTCAACCGCAAGAACCCCAACTCGATCTTATCCTGCCTGTCGTCCGCACGAGAAAATGCGCGCACGATCCGGGGGGCGTTGCCGTCGGTCCTATGGGAAGAGCTCAATAAGTTCTACCTCTTCGTCCGTGGTGCGGCGACCGAAGATACGTTCGACAATGCCTCCATGTTTCTCGAGCAGGTGAAGATCTCCAGCCACCTGATTGTCGGGATCACCGAATCGATCATGTCACAGTCCGAGGCTTGGCACTTCGCCCGCTTGGGACGGATGCTCGAACGGGCCGACAAAACATCCCGAATTCTGGACGTGAAATATTTCATTCTGCTGCCGACCACGCAGGATGTCGGCACGCCCATCGATATCATCCAGTGGTCCGCCTTGTTGAAGTCGGCCAGTGCGCTGGAGATGTATCGTCGAGTCCGCGGCCGAATCGCGCCGACCGATGTCGTCGACTTTTTAATGCTGGATCGCGAATTTCCGCGGTCGGTGCGTTCCTGCCTGACCAAGGCCGAAGAATCTCTGCGAGCAATCTCGGGAGCCCCCGACGGGACGTTCCAAAACCGAGCCGAAAAGTTGCTCGGACGACTACGAGCAGAGTTTGATTTCACTCATGCCAGCGACATCATGAACTCGGGCCTGCATGAGTTCATCGATCGCTTCCAGATCAGCTTGAACAACGTCGACAAAGCGATCTTCGAAACATTTTTCGCCACGAAGAGTATCTCGCCCGAGAAAGAACCGACGAAGACCGCGCAATAGGGCAGGAGCTGAAGAGTAGCCCGCAGGGCTAACGGGCAAGTCTTGAAGAAGTTGCCTATTAAAAATGTTTTCGGCCCGGAGGGCCCGACGTCGGTAGCCAGAGGCGTGAGCCTCTGGTATCCAAACGTCTCCGTTATCCCGCCCCGGAGGAGCCGGCCCCTCCGGGGCGGGATAACCTAAATCCGTGTGTTTTCTGGCCCCAGAGGCTACCGACGTCGAGCCCTCCGGGTTGTATGCTTCGCCAAATTCAAACACTGGAACTTCAAAACTGAGGCTTCGTTCGAGCGCGGAACCTCTACCGAGTCCGCCACAAGTCCAGCTCTTCAATCCCGAGTTCTTTCTGGAGCACGGCGATGTCCGCTTTGAAGCGTTTGGCATCTTGTGGATAGCCCTTGGTGGGCTTTAGCTCCGGTTGATGTCGCTGCCAGAAATTGTTGAACAAGGCCATCGCCGACTCACGCCAATACTTGCTGACCATGGAGGCCAACGCGACGGGTAAGTGGGCTTCGGCTCGCGTCTGAAAACAGATGTCAGTCTTGCCGATGCGGTAACGACTGCGTTCGGTGCCCTCTTCCAACCGGCTAATGAAGGTGTCGCCGGCAATGTCCTGCAGGAGTTCGTCGTAGCGATTGCGGCCGCCATGTTTATCGCACCAGACCAGCGTGGGTTTGCCTTCAGTCAGGGGCAACACATCCTGCAATAAACGCATGCTGATCCCCGACAACGCCAGCCCCTTGCTGTTGTGCTGTGTCGTCAAGGTATTGAATCGTCGAGTCAGCACGATGTCCGAACGGATGGCTCGCAAGCGGATTTTTTGTGCGGCGCATCGCGTCGCCCATAATCGCGAGAGATTGGTGACTTCATCCAGCGAAGTTTGTTGCGGCACAGTGAGATCACCGTCAAGAAACCACGGTTCGTTATGCGTGGGAACTCCTGCCGAGGAGAGCAGGGGATGGGTGGCAATCTGCGACCACCACGCTTTCAGGCTGGTCGGCTGCTGCTCTTCCATCAAACCCCACGCCGCGAGTACGCCGCGTTCCAGTGGCCCGACACCTTTCGCGATATCGTGCACGACCTTGGAGTCTGCAATTTGAATTTCATCGGCAGAACGGGGGGGACGCTGGACGACCAAGCCTTCAAACTGATCCCAGAACGTGGTCGACTTGGGAGCACCCGGGACTTCCCACACGGTCACCGTTACGACCAACGGCCCCAGATTCGGACCGTAGCCCGCTTCGTCCATGCCGATCACGAATCCCATACGTTTATTCCTGGAGCATGAAGTGGGCCGCGTTCGTCCCCGAGATCCAGTTCGATCACGCGGCCGACTGCATACGGTTGCAGAATATCGAAATGCCTGCAGCGGCGAAACCCGTCGGCGGACTCTCAGAGTCTGGAGCATTCCCAATACGAAGACCATCCAGCTCAGAAGGACAGGGTAGGGCAGCGGCGTTCGATACTCTGCCTGTTGCGCAAGATGAAGCGATCGCGAGTGCCTTGGACGACTGCAACGAATAGAGCTCGCACTTGTTCGAATTACATTACAGTTTCGCAGCCCCACTGAAGCCGGATTCTCCAAGTGGCCGAAGATACTTCAGGTGCGAACCAATTCTGGTCTCCAGATTGATCTCGCATCGGTTCCCTGGGGATGTTCCTCCCGTGAAGGTCTGGAAGGTCACTCGATAGGACGCGAGTGCCTTCGTCGCAAGGAGATGGGATTGTGATGGACTTGTTCCAGCATGCGTCAGACGATGCGATCGCTTTGGCTTGTTGCTGCGGTGCGCTACTGCTGTCAGGCAGCATTATGTTCTTCAGCAAGTACTTGAATCCAGCCGCTCAACAGGCTCAAAAGATGGCGGACAAACCGCAATTGCGGTTGGCCCGGCCGGATTTTGTGGAACACACTTTATCAACGCAAGAAAAGGCGGCCTAAACCAGTTGGCGACCCTGGTCTAACCGTCGACCATTTCAAGTCAGCGTCTTCGGGGTGAGTCTGCCGACTCAACCCTCACACAACCCGCTTTCCCCCAAAGCGGGTTGTGTTGTTTCTTTGACGCTCACAGCATATGACTAATCATGGCATCGGTAAGTATCCGTAGCCTGACTCTCCGAGTCGGGTGCTGCTCGTCGGAGGGAGACCCGACTCAGAGAGTCAGGCTACGGGAGAATAAATCCGAAGGCTGACATCAAATGGCACTCACCTTGTGAGCGATTCGTGAGCGGCACGGCGATAGCCGCCGACTTTTTCAATGTTTCTGACAAAGAAGAACCGGTGGCTAGCGCCATTCCGCTCACAAAGTAAGTGCCATCTGGCTGACACCGCCCGGCTCGCCTGAGCCGCTTATAATCGCTTATAATGAGGTGAGGCCCTCCCGATTTGGCTGTGATTTCCCAGTGAGCTGTTTGTCATGGAGTTCCGAAACCGACGCGTCACAGTGATGGGATTGGGCAGCTTTGGCGGCGGCCTGGGAGCCGTCCAGTTTCTCACTCAACGCGGGGCCCAGTTGACGGTGACCGACGTTCGAACGGCAGCAGACCTCGCCGAACCGTTGGCTCAGCTGGCGTGCCTGACTGATGTCGTTTGGCATCTCGGTGGTCATCACGCGGCGGACTTCACCGACACGGATCTTGTAGTCGTCAGCCCGGCGGTTCCCAAAGACAATCCTTTTTTGCAATTGGCGATCGATGCCCAAGTCCCTCTCTCCAGCGAGATGAATCTCTTCTGGGATTTGAATCCCGCACCGGTCATTGGGATGACTGGAAGCAACGGCAAGTCCACCACGACGGCGATGACCCATGCCATTCTGCAAGCCACCGAACGCACCTGCTGGCTGGGAGGCAACATAGGACGCAGCCTGCTGCCGCTCGTCGATCAGATTCAACCCCATGATGCCGTGGTCCTGGAACTCAGCAGTTTTCAGCTGGAGGATTTGGACCATCTGCAACGCAGTCCGCACGTGGCGATCGTCACCAATTTTTCCGCCAATCACCTGGATCGACACGGAACGCTCGACAATTATCGCTGGGCCAAACAAGCAATTCTGCGTTATCAAACCGCTGCCGACTTCGCGATTCTCAATCAGGACGACCCGGATGTCGCCGAGTGGCCCACTCCCGGCCGCACGCTATTTTTTGGACTGACAGACTTGGGGCGTGAGGGCCTGTTCCTCAGAGCTAATCGTACCGCGGTCTTTCGATTCGACGGCCAGGAGAAGACTCTCGCAGTCCCCGAATGGCTGAGTCTGCCGGGGATCCACAATCTGCAAAACGCTCTGGGCGCCGTATGTGCCGCGTGCGCCTTCAACGTATCAGACACAGCCATCGAGCAGGGCCTTAGAGGCTATCAGGCGTTGCCGCATCGCCTGGAATTGGTGGCCGAAATTGGCGGTCGTCGATTCTTTAACGACTCATTGGCGACGACCCCTGAATCGGCGATCGTCGCGTTGGCGGCTTTCGACCAGCCGATCATCCTATTTGCCGGAGGCTACGATAAGGGAAGTGACCTGACCGAAATGGCCCGGGCGATTGCCGCCAAGCCGGTCAAAGCAGTCGCGCTGATGGGCAAGACCGGACCACATCTAAAGCAGTTGCTCGATCAATTCGATCCCGCACAGCAAGTCCGCCGGCAGGTCTGTGAGAATTTTGACGAGGCATTCCGCTGGGCCGTCTCGCAGTCCCAACGGGGCGATATCTTATTACTGTCGCCCGGTTGCGCGAGTTACGACTGGTTCCGCAATTTCGTCGATCGCGGCGCTCAATTTCGCAATCTGGCCGTAGACTCCCAACGTCTAATGGCAGACGTGTCGCCCTGATGCATTGAGTCGGAGCCGGTATCCCCAAAGGGAACCCAACTCCGAATGTGAGGCGACATAACGCAAAATCCCGGGACCTAAGCCACCGGGATCATCTGCGTTATTGATTGTATGCCAGGCTTAGAAGCCCAAGCCATCGCCGTCCAGTGCTGCCGTACCAACCGTGCCATCCTTGATGTCGAACATCGTCGGATAGCGCGGTTTCCACGCGCGGTTGGCTCCGGGACAGTACTGCCGGCCGTTGCCTTCAATCGCCGCGACGGCAGGAATCCGGGCCGCCAGGCTGGCGGAGTGCAAGAACGAGAAACCGGGACAGGTCAGATCTTGCACGCACAGGAACATCCCAAACTTTTGAGCTGCTGCCCCCAACAACAGGGCGTCAGTGTGTCCCTTGCAAGCCTTCAAGGCCACGCCGGAATAACCCAGCTCACGGCTGAGCAACAGGCTCTCGTAGTCGATCAGTGACTCATCAATCACGACCGGCTTCAACTGAGCCGCGGCGTGCATCTTGTTTTCAGGATGCGCCTTCAAATCGCGATTAGTGGGTTGCTCAATATATTGGACTCGGTCATAGGCGGCCGACGACTGCTCCTGAACCTTCTTGAGGAACTCAAGCACGTATTCGACGTTGGCGCATTTCTCATTGAAATCCAATGAGTAAAACCATTGAGCACAACCTCGCTTAGCCTGAGCCTCGGTTGCGACGCGGTCCACGGCCAAGACTCGTCCGATATCCCAATCGAGATTGTCGCCAGCCAGCTTGATCTTCAGATGCGTTAAACCGTCGGTGGCAATCCACTGGCTGAGGGTTTCCGGGAGCCTGTCGCCCACCGGCTTTTGCACATCATCACTGGTCAGCGGATCGACCGCACCCACCAAATGGTACAGCGGCAACTTGGCCTTGGGGGTGCGCAACGTGTATTGGTCGAGGTATTCGCCGGCAAATTGCTCGTCGAGGTACTCGGACAAATCACAATTAACAAACTCTTTGGACAGAGCGTTGTAGCTGTTAATGCCCAGAGCACGCCCGTAAGCATCATGCACAGCAGCATCCAACGGACTGGCTGCCACCAGTTCTGCCAAGGGAGGCATCACTTCGGGGAGCTTCATTTGCCGCGAGATCTTCTGCCCCAAGTGAGCATACTCGGCCGAGACGCGAAAGATGATGTCCAGCGGATGATCAAAGTCCGGATACGCCGCGATCATGTCCGTGGCTTCGAGGGCGAATTGCTTCATCGCCGCCGCAGCTTGTTCGGGGGTGACGCTCGACGAAGGCCAGGCCCATATCTGGCCCAAGGGCATACT
>JAZKFE010000308.1:16573-37749 GCA_040386595.1 Planctomycetota bacterium
CTGCGTGACGCCCGTTACGGGTCTCAACCTTGACCTCAACGTTGATCAACTCGGAGCTTTCAATAGTCCGGCCGCCAAATTTCAGCGGAGTACGGAACTTGATCGGCTCAAACGAGCAAACAGCGTCGACAATGCGAATATCGGTAACTTTCGACATGATCGGCGTGCGAGAGACTTTTCCTGAGTGAGATTGAAGTAACTAATTTGCGGTTTGGATCTTACTCGGAGTCTGCAAAACGATCAAGAACGACCCCGAAGAACGTGTCGGGAGGGAAATTGGAAATTGGAAATGACGAATGTCGAAACCAGAATGACGAATGTCCAAATCCGAATGACCAATCGACAAAGCCCATTCCCCGGTAGCACGAAATGCACTCACACCGTTTGGGGTCATTTCACAGCAGTCATTTTCCGCCCCCGATACTGGACTCAAAGAATGACTGAAGCCCGAATGGCGAGTTGAAATCTCCATTCGGGCTTCCTGCGTCACATGCTGATCCGGTCGGCAGTCAGGCGTTCGGTCTCCGAGGAGTCACGAACGCCTGACGTTTCCGGTCCAGTTTGCACCAGAGTCTTATTGATTAACAACAGCGAGATCGCGGGTGGCAATATTGCTGTCAGCACCTTCGATATTCACAACCTGTACGTTGATCGTACGAGTCGTACCGACGTTGTCCTTGGCCTGGAAGTTCAAGCGGCGAACCAGATTGTCGACGGCAGTTGCCGAGGCACTCGAGTTCAACGTGATAACCAGATCCGGGTTCTTATTCCCCTTACCACCCTTGGTTTTACCAATCAAAACTCCGTCGAAGAAGATGCGTTTGCCCTTCACGTCGATTTCGTTGGGGCCGTCACCCTTGCGGAAGACGCTCAACTTATCCTTCTTCGACCGTCCCGCAACGATCGAGACCACCACTTGAGCCCCGGCGTAATTGGCATTGGGGCCGTCTTGATAAGTGAAGGTCGAATCGGGCGAGATGAACGCGGGGATCTTACCGATGTGGTAGGTTCCCTCGGGGTTCGGAATCGTCAGCGTCGGACCGTCTTGGGCATCGGTCAGGTTGATTTCCACCGTGGCATTGGCGGTCCGGGGAGCCGGGCTGCCGTTGTCGGTGACCTGCACGGTCAACGTGAACTGCGGAGTCGTTTCGAAGTCCAACGGAACCGAGTCGGCGACCGTGATCACACCAGTATTCGGATCGATCGTGAAGGCACCGCTTTCGTTGCCAGCGATGATCGAGTAGGTCAGCGTCTGCGGCGGCAGATCGGCGTCAGTCGCCGACACACCACCCACGACCGTGCCCACCGGCGAATTCTCGGGAATCGAGAACGTCGGCGAGGCATCGACGAAGACCGGATCAAAATCGTTGACCAACGGAGCCGTCAGGGTTACCTCGTTCCCGTCACCACCCACATAGGAGATCACGAAATTGATACCGTTAATCGGCACTACGGCTCCTTCCGCCAAACCGGCGAAGGTTCCCACGACCGCATCATTGCTGTCATTGGCAATCAGCGTAATGACTTGACCGGGGGTCAGGGCAATCGTCCCCAAGGCCGATAAGAGCGCCCCGTTCAGACTGACGGTTCCGGTGACGTCCACCTGATCGTAGTCGGTGCCCGCCGTTCCTCCATTGACCTGAACTCCAAACGTTCCGCCTGTCGACAACAACAGGTTGTTGGTCCCCAGAATTCCGGTTGCCGAGCTCCCCGCGGGAGACAAGGTTCCGCCGCTGGCGATCGTCACGGGAGCAGTGATTTCTCCTGTGCCACCCAATGTCGCACCGGTATTGACCGTAGTCGTCGAGGCGATTGATCCATCGACCAGCAATGTGCCGCCGTTGACGGTCGTCGTCCCGGTATAAGTATTGATTCCCGTCAGCGTCAAGATGTCGGTACCGGCCTTAACCAAGCCCCCGGTGCCCTCGACAACTCCAGCAACCGTATTGTCGCCGGCGTTGTTCCCCAGAGTCAGGAAGTAGGCATCCAGATCAACGGTCGTCCCGACTGCGCTGTCGAGAGAATCAACCGTGACATTGCCAGCCAATGCGATCGTCTTGGCATCTTGCAAATTGACGACTTCAGGGTACGTTCCCGCAAACACAGTGACCGTGCCACCGTTAGCGGTCGCAGCCAAGCCGTCGGCGATCGTGGCGACAGTGTTAAATCCAAATGCCACAGGCCCGGCACCTGTGCCCACGCCATCGGGATCGGTAAACCGCGGCGTGGTGACGTCATTGTCCACAAAGACCGAGGTGATCACACCGAGTGCGGTCACCGCATCCAGATCAGAGACACCTGTCAGCGTCGAACGATTCGCACCGGTTGCTTGCACTGACAATTCATTCAGACCGCGAACTCCGGTGAATCCATCAACCGTGTTGTCGATGCCCCAGTTAATGACCACGGTGATCGCATCGGTGGTGACGTTTCGCAGGAAAATCCCGTCCGCGCCGCCGACTCGGGTCAACGTGTTTCCGGTGAAGGTGAACTTGTCACCCGGGGTGGTTCCGCCCAATGCATCACGGGCAAAAAAGACGTTGTCGACGTCGGTAAAATTGTTACCGCTGATTGACATCCCGGTGGTCTGCGACGACAGCATCAATGCGTTGTCGAAATCGTGCGTCGCCGTTCCCAGGAAATTGTTGTTCGTGATCGAAATCACAGAAGTATTGTCATCATTGTGGCCGTTTTCCCAGACACCGAAGACCTGCTCAGTACCGGTGGCTGTGGCCCCCACTTGGAACGTATTGCCATCGATCAGCAAATTGTCGTATGCCGCACCGCCGGTCGTCGTGTTCTGGAAGCCAAACGAACGGGGTCCGTACAGACCGACCTTGGTGCCGTCGGCCTGGAAAGTCACCACATTGTTGGTCACCGACTGGTCGGTACCTTGAGTGAAGTAGACTGCAAAGTTCTGCGTCCCCTCTTCGTCACCGCCAATGGTGATGTTGTTGTTGTTGATCGTCGTTCCGTTGAAGATTCCGGAGACGTTCCACCCGAAGATAAATCCACCTTCGAAATCATCAACCGTCAGATTTTCGATCGTGACGTTGTTGTTACCCGCGTTCGCACTGTCGTCGGCGAACAGGAAGGCGTCATACATCCCATCCAACAAGTCGCCCTGACCAATGATGTGAGCCGACGAATCCGAACTGGTGATCGTCAGGTTGTCCACTTTGCCGGGCAGTTTCACACCGCGGATGTCCGAGGTTGCACTCGTATTGGTGCTGGCCAGATAAGCGATGCTGGCATTGGTTTCGTTCCAGTCATACGTCCCCTTGATGTCCAACGTCTGGCCCGTGGCCAGAGCCCCCACTGCATTCTGCAGACGGGTAAAGTCGTTGTCGGCCAGGCTGGTGTCAGCACCGGGGGTCACCGTCACAACTGTCGGCAACTGAACGCCCACAGTCCCGGCGTTACTGTCCGCACTGTAGATCAGCCACGGCCCGAGGGTCAGCCCGGTCGCGTCATTGATCGTCGCGCCCAGCCCACCCGGGTTCGAGCTAACAGTCGGGCCGGAAAGATCACCCCACCAGTTGCGGCTGGCGTCAATGGTGTCGACACCGACCAGCGTGCGGAACACCGCGGTCGTATTGCCGACCAACGAGTTGTAATTAATCTTGCCGCTGATGGCGCCAGCTTGAGTTGCGCCGTTACCAATCACAATTCCGACGCCATTGTCGGTAATGACGTTGCGATCGACCACAAATCCAGTGATCGTTTGGGTACCGGCCGTACCACTTTGCAATTCACCCAACTGAATACCGGCACCAATGCCGTTGCCGGAAATGGTATTTCCAGAAATCACCAGATCGGTGATCGGCGTGGCCGAGTTGCCCACGCGGACATTGATGGCATTGAACCCGGTCACACCGTCGGTGCGATCAAATGAGTTATTCGAGATCGTGACATTACCACGTTCTTTGACAACCAACATGGTGGCGAAACTGCCACCCACGAACGTATTCCCATCAATCAAAGTGTTGGTTGTGACGGTATCAGGATTGAGGAAAATACCCTGAGCCCAATCTGCGGGAACCGTTGATCCATCCGCCTTGAGTGTGTTCCCGGTGATCGTCAAATCGCTGGTATCAACGCTTTGGCCAGTTTGAATACCGCTGGCGCGTCCCGATCCACCACCAGAACCGCCCAATTCAATCGTGTTATTGCTGATCGTCACACCAGTCGCGGTCACCACCAGACCACCGCTGACACGTGTTCCACCGGTGCCGCCTGCGCCGTTACCATCAAAAACGAAATAGAAATTGTCGATCGTGGCATTCGGATCGGCAATATCGACATCGCCATCAGAACCAGAGGGAGGAGTCTGGGCAGCAATGCTGGGAATATAGATTGTGGATTGAGGAGTCTGAGTGACGAATGTTGCATTCCAACCACCAGAAATCACCAGGTCGGTAATGTTGGCGTTGTTGGGAATAGAAATTTTGCCGTCGAGGGTCGGGTCGTTGTACGTACCGCTCGCGACACGAATTTCGTCAGCAGCATCATTGGCACTCGCAGCCGCAGTGATTGCGGCCTGAATCGTGCGGAACGGCAAGGCCGCATCGCCAATGACAGCGGTCCCATCGTCGCCAGTGGTCGACACATACATGGTCGACAGCAAAGCACGGTCTTCCAACTCTTCGAGGCTGATCGCGGCGACGCGGACGCCCCGGTTCTTGTTACGCCGCACGGATTTACCGTTGAATCCCAAATTCCCAAAAGCGGAAAGCCATGGTGTTAGACGCATCTGTTGTGTCTTCTCTGTGAATTTAGGGAGCGACATCGAGACGCCTGCGCGAAAGAGCCCAGCGAATTCTCGAAGTGCATCCGAGGTGTTTGTTTCTTGGTTTTTCCTACGTGCCGACGGACAGAAAATGGGTGTGTACGTGCGGCGATATCACAGCGTGGTCCTGCATGACCAGACTGTCCCCAACAATGGAGAGCCAATTCTTCTAAAACCGCTCGTGCGGTCTCTGCCGCGATGGGAACCCAAAGCAACAGACGTGAGGGGGCCTGTGAAAGACGCACCTCTTACGAAACGTGCAACACCGAGCACTCAACACGTAAACGTGCCGAACGATGCCGCACTGCGAGAGTGTTAGCTCCGCAAATTGCCGTCAGTTAAACTTGGCCCGACTAGCTGATGAGCTCGCTGTTTAACTTGCACTTACAAAGGAAGAGGAAACCGTCCATCGGCCCGACAGAACGGCATGTGCAGGCAGGCGCACACCATCTATCCCCTCGCTCACGATCACACAGAGAAGATCCGATACTTCCTGGGCTGCACATCGCGTATCGCGTCGTGACAAAGCACCAAAGGATGATCAAGACGTTTCTCAGATTTCCTGCAACGAGCTCAACGAGAGCGTTTATATGTGGTCTCAGTACTGATCACAAGCAAAATTCCCTGACATTTATGGGTTATTCGCTGATTTGTCTGCGAGCTTGGGGCGAAACGTTAACGAGCCACAACAAAATGTTAACAAATATTATCATTCACGATTATGAGCCGTACCATCATCCCAATCGGTAAAATCGTCAGTTTGCAAAGCCAGAGATCCACCCTAAATTACCCAACTATCCAGAAGAACATTTCCATGTGTTCGCCTCTACAGAGGCCCCGTCAGTACGATAAATCTGCTCGCCTGCACCCCAATTTTCTCAAAAACAAACCGGTCGAAAGACACAGTGCATCCAGACCAATGACCAAGGGCCGCCCCGATTGAGCGAGGCGTTCCAAACCTGACAGCGAACTACGTTTTACCTGCCCATTGTTCCCACCGAGATGCTCAACACATACGATCCAAAGTCTTGATTTCCCGAACTCTACGGAATGAACTGGCGGCAGTCCGGCAATGGCAAAATGCGGAATACGTTTCGTTGCTGGATCGATTACAGCCCCAGCCGTTCTGACGAACACCAACTAAGCCGCACGTCTTGAATTGGCGGAGATGATCAACAATGAATGCGACAACTGAGAACCACGGCCAGCCAGACCAACACCGCCGTGTCGTCATTGTGGGTGGCGGTGTCATCGGAGCCGCATGTGCCTATTTCCTGGCACGCGACGGCCGACAGGTGACGATCATTGAACGGGGCGAATTTGGCCGCGGCTGTTCGCATGGGAATTGTGGTTTTGTCAGCCCCAGCCACGTTTTACCGCTGACGTCCCCCGGCGCGATTACCACCGCCCTGAGCTCTCTGTTCAAGCCGACGGCTCCCTTTCGCATCAAGCCGCGAATTGATCCTTCCTTGTGGTGGTGGTTGCTGCAATTCGCCCGGCGCTGCACCAACAGCCAGATGCTCGCGGCCGCAGGCCCCATCCACGAGTTGCTGCAATCCTCACGGCAACTCTACGATCAGTTGTTCGCCACCGAACCCTTTGAATGCGATTGGGAAACTCAAGGTTTGCTGTTCGTCTTCCAGACGCTCGGCGGCTTAAACCACCACGCTGAAACCGCCACGCTGCTCCGGGAACGGTTTGGCCTGACGATCGACCGCTACGACGGCCCTCGCCTGAATGAGTTGGAGCCGACGCTCAAGCCGGGACTCGCGGGGGGATTCTTATACCCCAACGACGCCCACCTGCGACCGGACAAGCTGATGTCGTCGTGGAAGAAGATTCTGCTGCAAAAGGGAGTCGACATTCGTGAAAACTGCGTCGTCGAGCGGCTGATTCATGCCCAGGATCGAACCACTGCGGTCAGCACGTCACAGGGAGAGATCCCAGCCGATGCGTTTGTCGTCGCCACGGGAGCCTGGACGCCGCAGCTCAATTCCGAACTCGGCTGCCGGATTCCCATTCAACCGGGGAAGGGCTATTCCATCACGTTGCCCCGTCCGGCGCGGTGTCCGACATATCCCTTGATGTTCGAAGAGCATCGCGTCGCCGTGACACCGTTCGAAGCCGGATACCGGCTAGGATCCACCATGGAGTTCGCCGGCTACGATACATCGCTGGATCGCCGACGCCTGAACTATCTGCGAGACGGCGCCAGTCATTATCTGCTCGATTCCCCCGAACAAGCCGTTGAAGAGGAATGGT
Source organism: Planctomycetota bacterium (assembly GCA_040386595.1). GTDB lineage: Bacteria > Planctomycetota > Planctomycetia > Planctomycetales > Planctomycetaceae > JAKFVC01. The sequence goes on from JAZKFE010000308.1 coordinate 23,625, forward strand.
GCGGCTGGCGCCCGATGACCTACGACAGTCTCCCGATCATTGATCGCAGTCCACGCTGGAACAACGTCTGGATCGCCGCTGGCCACAACATGCTGGGGGTCTCGATGTCCCCCGCCACCGGGCAGCTGATCGCCGAAATGATCGCCGGCAGGCCTACCTTCCTCAAGACCGAACCGTACTCACTCAGTCGGTTCTAAACAGCCTGAGGAAACGCCCACAACGACAGAAAGATTGCCCGCCCTGGAAAACCATTTATAGTGGAAGGCAAACCACGATCAATCGCCGTCGGGCATTGACCGTGCGTGAAGTTTGCCACAGGTCTCCCCCGTTTGCAGCAGGAAATTCTCTGATGGCTCGTCACACAACTGAAGACGACTGGGATGATGACGACGAGCCGTCTTGGGATGACAGCGGCGACGATTCCGACGATGACACGATTCCGTGTCCTTACTGCCGCCGCGAGATTCACGAAGACGCCGAGCGTTGCCCGTACTGCGAACGTTACCTCTCCGACGAAGACGCCCCCGCTACCCGGAAACCGTGGTGGGTCATCGTGGGGGCCATTCTCTGTCTCTATGCGATGTTACGTTGGATGATCGGTTAGACCAGTTTCACGGTCGTACGCGCAGCACCTCGAGACTCGGAGCAATATCGGCAATTCCAGCGGAAAGTACATGCGGACATCCGCTCTCCTATTGAAAACTTCCCCTTACGTCCAAACTGCAGTTGACGACTCACCGCCGGTCAACTTCGATTCTGGCGGTCGATCGGTTACGATGGCCCCACCTGTCACGACGTGCCATCGTCCAGGGGAACCAGTCGCATGGCATTTGACTCCACTATCCCACCAAGTGACACACGGGGAATCCCATGTCCGACGAACCTTTGATTGCCGTATTTATTGACTTTGAGAACCTGGCAATCGGGGTTCGGCACATGCAAAGTGGGCGGTTCCAGATACCCCTGGTACTGAAACGCCTGCTGGAAAAAGGCCGCATCGTCTACAAGCGCGCCTACTGCGACTGGCGGAACTACGAGGATTCGGTCCGAGAATTCCACACCCAGGGCATCGAACTGATCGACATCCCTCAAAGCAAAATGAGCGGCAAGAACAGCGCCGACATTCGCATGGTGGTCGACGCCCTCGATCTCTGCTATTCCAAACAGCACATCGACATGTTCGCTCTGATTTCCGGCGACAGCGATTTTTCGCCGCTGGTCTCGAAGCTGAAAGAGAACAATAAGCGAGTCGTCGGCTGCGGCGTGAAGAGTTCCACCTCCGACTTACTGATCGGGAATTGCGACGAGTTCATCTATTATGACGACCTGATCCGGGTCGCCAAAAAGACGCAGGCCACTGAAACCCGACCGAAAGTCGGCCCGGCGAAGGAAGACAAGAAACAGCAAGCCATCGATCAAGTTCTTGAGGTGCTGCACTCGGTCGAACAAGACTACGATCCGCTGTGGGGCTCACTCCTCAAACAGGCGATCCGCCGCGTCTTCCCCGGTTTCAGCGAAGGCTATTTCGGGTATCACAGCTTCTCGGACCTCCTCGAAGACATCGAGGAAATGGGACTGATCGAACTGGACTACGACGAAGCTCGCGGCAATTACAAAGTGCGGCCCACAAAAGACGCCCAATCGGACCGCGGAGCTGCCAGCAAGATCATCAAGCCGCCCAAACGAACTCGCTAAGGCGTGAAGGATTCTGGGAGGGTGAGGCTCCTGCCGAACCGCTTGGTCTACTGAGATCCGGAAGACCAAGCGGTTCGGCAGGAGCCTCACCCTCCCAACGATTCGAAACACGACGAATCCAAAATGCGTCGAAAAGCTGCGTTCAAAAATCCTTCACAGCGTTGCCTTACCGACTCACGAATCAATCGTCACTCAAAAAACGAGTGATCACATTCGCGGTAATCCTTGAGATCGAATCGTCCACCAGAATGCAGGGGACGTACGTAATTGATCCCACCGAGAACACGGCCCCCTTGCTGGCCGTCTCGTAGTACACAATCTCCGCGCCCCCCTCGTCGCAATTCGTTCCCTTCGCGAGCAGCACCGTGCCAGCAGGGGAATGGGGGCTCATCTTGTCTGTCTCGTGTCCCGACGCGCCGCCATTAATGCGTTCCTGCAGACTCTTCTCACCGAAGAGATCGCCGTTCTTCAGATTCGTGCCGGCAAACACCCAATGCTCGGCGTTGAGCACCTGATAGGGAGCTGCAGTCATAATGCCCGTTTCGGTACAAACCACACCTAACAAACTGGCCTCGGACTCCAACGTGCGGTGCATGCGACTGTCGAGATACACATCAGGGTTGTTGGGATCGGGCATCCCCAAAGCACCACCCGTGGAAGGGGCTAGGAATGTCTTAAAACGTAACCGATCCTGATCCACAAATTCGACTTCGCAGTTCAGTCCGTTTCCGCCGAGGTACATCAGCTTACCGCCACGATTGTGGACCCAGTCTTTAACTCGCTGATACATCTGCCGCGACCAGTATTCCGGATGAATGCTGATCATCAGAATCTTATATGCATCGAGATCCAGCGTCTCATCGTGGAGTTGAGCCTCCGAGTAATAGTCGTAGGCAAACCCCTCGCGTTCCATCCAGCCCAGCAACCGCCATTCCGCCGGAGCCATACCACACGGCAATCGCCCCTCAATCGGATCAGTCACTTCTTCATGTTCGCGAACCACGTTGCCTGGCTCAGGACGCTCGAAGGACAGCGGCAGGTATTCCTCATCCTGGAAACCCCAGACATTAAACGATCCCGCCATGTTGTAACGGATTAAATCCTGTCGCGCATTAACGACGGGTTCGGGCGGCAAACAATTCGCATTAATATAGTTGCTACGGCCACCAAAATTGTTATAGGCTAGCCACGTATTCGTTGACGCTAGAATGGCAATCTTCGCAGTCGGTTTCGCCGGAGCCACAACCCACGGAAACGAAAAGAATTCGCCCGACTTTTCCCCCTTGGCATGGAGATAGTAGAGCCCCGACTTCTCGGGTCCCGTCACATATTGCGTGTGATGCGCACTGCCGTAGCCGATCTTATTCCAATTCACTCCCGTCTGCGTATAGTCACCATCGGGAGTGATCTGCATGACGGCTCGCGGACCGTGCTCATCAAACCAGCCCAGCAGTTTGACAAACTCACGCTTCCAACCATACCGCCAAAGACTCAGCCTATAGGGTTCCGTCGCGTGCACGCGGAACTCCGAACGCCCGCTCGTTTGCACCGAGCGCGGCCAGACATATCCCAAAATGCAATCTGAGAGCAGGCGAAAGTGATAGGGTGGGCTGCCATCGGCCACCGTCAAATTCACACTCTTCGAACCAAATCCATCCTTAACCAGAGTCACCTGATAGTCACCCGGCGGCAGGTCGGCATGCACGGCCCCGCGCGGAGTGGAACGCACGATTGCGGCCAGTTGTCCCGCACGTTGAAATTCCAGCAACACATCGGCCAAAGCCACGTAACGCTCATCGCTGACATACCCGATTAACACGCGTCGCTCCTCGTTCGTGATCTTCTTAATAAGAATCCCGTTCCAGAAGCATGGCACTCCTGGAACTTATAACAACTTTGTAGTCGTCACAAATAAACGGCTAGGCGAGCCCGGCGGCGTAAGCCCCGGGATTCTACTGTAGCCTGACTCTCTGAGTCGGGTTCTTCGTCGCATTGAAAAGAATCCGACTCAGAGAGTCAGGCAACGGAAAACGTTAACTATTGCTATTTGATTCTCAAACACGCCCTAAACCGGAACCGCGAGCAACTCTTTCGCAGCAGTCGCAATCGTCGACAGCTCGGCACCTTCGATGGGGGACAACGGCGGGAGAATCGGACCAGACTCACAAATCCCTGCCAGTTGAACGGCCGCGTGTAGCACGCGAACTGGATTGATCGAATCCCGCAGGTTTTCCAGCGGCCGGAACTGTGTTCGAATCCGTTCGGCGGTCGTGAAATCTCTCGTCTGAATGGCCCGCAACATATCGGTCGACAATTGCGGAGCCACACAAACACAGCCTGAGGTGAACGCGGGCAAATCGAAGTCACGCAGGTGGATGATGGCCGGTTGCTCGCCCATACCGCTGACGATCTGACTGGGACCAATCGCGTCGATGATGTCACGCAAGAACGGATCTTGTTCCGGATGCGGACGCACGATCGCATACTTAATCCACGAGATCAGGCCATCCCGTGACATCCGCTGAATCGTGTCGACATCCATCACCCCATCATGCTTCAAATACAGCACAGCAGGGCGGCCCATCCGATCGACAAAGTGGCGCATCGCCGTGGCGAGGCCAGCAGGCGTGGTCGTGTCCTTGGTGGGCAGAATCATCGCCGTCGGAAACTCGAAGTCGCGCAGAATATCCGCCTGATCCAGCATCAATCCGAACGCCGGCCCGACCGAAGGCACAACCAGGGTCTCTTCGGCACTCGCGTCGCGCAACATCGTCAGTAATTCGGCGTACTCGCTGAGCGACACGTGATTCAACACGGCATTCCCGCCGTACAGCAAAGTCGTGACTTCGCCCGCTTCCAGGAACCGAATCAAGCGCGCATTTTCAGTATGGTTGATGGTGTAGTCAGCGTTGCGGGCCAGCGGTGGAACGGCAATCACAGAACCGGCCAACGTGGCGGGCGTAATGGGTTTGGTGTCCATGGTTGTGATGACTCTTCGGTTGAAGTTCGCAGGATGAAACACTCATAAGCAACGTCTTATGGACTCTTCTACAAGACTACTTCTTCCGTCGCAACCGCCAGACATCCGATTCCATGTTATTACCCGCGACCATCCACAACGCGTCCTGATACTCGAACAGACTCGCCGCATGCCGTGGCTTCCAGGGGGTCGCGGGAATCTCGGTCCATTTCACGCCGTCGGGCGAATACCAAACATCCTTCCGATTGCCGCCATCTTTGTGATACCCCTCCATCACCCACAACTGGCCGTCCCAAGTGGCCACATCATGGTATTGTCGAGGATGCCAAGGTGCCGCAGCCGTATGCTCCTTCCAATGCACGCCGTCCGCGGAACTCCACACATCATTGTGAAATTTGCGACTGGGAATCATCGGAGTGTCATACGTCCCACCACCCAGAACCCAAATGCGGCCATCCTTCACGGCCGATCCGCCAATCATGCCGCGAGCCGACCAGCAAGGTTCTACCGGAACGACCTCTTGCCATTCGATACCATCCGTGGTGGTCCAGACATCGCGATAAAAATTCTGATCAGCTTTCGCGAACGCAGGCATGGTCTGGCCACCAATCACCCAAATCTTGCCATCATGAACCACGGTGTAATGCAAGGCACGGTTCGCCCACGGCGGAGATTTTCCTTTGTTGATCAGGTTCCACGTCTTGCCATCTTCTGTATTCCAAACGTCGTTTTGATAATGCCCCTGATTACAGTCGCCGCCAATGATCCACATCCGGTCCTTATAAACGACGTATCCTGCCGTGTGACGACCTTCCCAATCCGAGGTGGGATCAAAACTACGATCCTTGAATGTATTCGGTTTAACGAGCGTCCAGTCAGCTCCATTCTCGGAAGACCAGACTTCGTTGTTGCAGATTAATGGAAAAAATGAACGTTGATTAGCAGCCGGATTCCAACCGCCAAGAAACCACATTTTCCCCTTATAAGCGAGGGCCCCCGCGCCATCGCGCGGAGCAAACGCGGCCTTCATCGTGATCAATTCCCATTCGTACGCCGGCGCGGGTTCCGCCGCATCCACGCTGGGGATCAACACCGCCAACCCGAGAACACAGGCAAGGAATCGTCGTAATCTGACGAGCATATCAACCCTCTCAAATGAGAAAACGGGGCAACCAACGAATTTCGTAGGGAAATCTGCAGCGGAGTATGGATTCAAACGTATTCGGGCAAGAACCGTTTCCAGTTCTCGTAAACGATGTTATGGATGATCTCGTCAGAGACCCGAGGAAACTTGGTTCCATCCAGGATGTCGTTCACTTTTCTCTGGCCGGCAATGACTTGAGCCAGCGTCGCCGACGGGAAGTCGGAACCCAGAATGAGCTTATGCTCCACCCCATACTCAATCGCCGTCATCAAGGCCTGATAGTGTCGCAACGGCCGATAGTGCAGAGCCGACACGTTAGTATACAAATTGGGATGTTTGCGAATCAGTACCACGCATTCGTCTTCCCAGGGATGCCCCATATGGGCGATCACAATTCGCAGATCAGGACAGGCAATCGCAATGTCTTCCAATTGAATGGGATTCGAATACTTGAGCGGACCGGGACGGACAAACGACGTCCCTTGATGGATATTGACCGGAATCCCCAGCGACTCGGCCTTTTTGAATAGCGGCAGGTGCTTGGGGTCTTGCGGGTCCCAATTCTGATAGATCGGCGAACACTTCAGGCCGCGGAGCCCTAGGTGCTCGACATAGTATGTCAATTGCTCCACACAATCCGCGTCATTGGGATCGACCGAGCACCAGCCGATAAACCGATCTGAATGCTCGCGCACAAACTTGGCAATCAATTCCTGATCGGCATTGATCCCACAAAAGGGAGCCTTAATACCGAACACGATCACCTTATCCGCCTCTTTGGTCGCTTCGAGCAACTGCTCGGGACGCGAATCAAACGCATTCTGCTGCTTGGTCGCGCCGCCCGCAAAATACACATCCGGCGAGAGCTTCATCTTGGCCCGCTTCGCTTCCCAGGCGAACTCGACAAACTCATCGGAGTAATGGTCCGGGTACCACATTAAGTTAGTATGTGTATCAAACAGCATGGTGATTCTCCCGCGGATTGAGCGTTCGTTCCGGATTCACAAGCAGCCAGCAGACAGCGGCCGTCAGATAAAAAACAGCATGCACATAAATGACCAAGTGCCAGTTTCCCTGAGTCGCCTTGATGTAATCGATCAAGCGTCCCACGAGAGGGGAAATCAAAATCCCCGCCATGGCACCTCCCATATTCAGAAACCCCATCACCACGGCCGTGTTCTTGCCGCCCATATCCATTGTCGCCGCCCAAGCACAGGGATTCGAAAATGCCATGGCCAATGCAGACAGCGCAATCATGAACGCCATTTGCGTTGCATCCGCCGTCCAAGACGCAGCCCACATCAGAGCGGCCGTCAGGACGAGCGAGGTAAACCCAACTCCACACCGGCTGATCCGCTTGCTACCGGTAAGTCGTTGCAACCCGTCAATACACCGGCCAGCAGCTAACGTCCCAAAAATCACCGCCAGCAGCGACCAGGAAGTCAGCCTCCCCGCGTCCTCCTTCGAAATTTCGTAAGCGAATTCGAAGTAAGCCGGCAGAAACGTGACGATAAAATTGTAGCCGGCGGCCTTAAACAACATCTGCACGAAGAGAGCCCAGAAGCTCATATTGAGCAGGATATCAGCAGTAGTCAGCCCCGACGCAACCGGTTCCGCTGGGACCGCAGCCGACACCGCAACTTCATCAGTCGCAGTGGGAACTTGCAACCACGACACATCAGCCGGCGCGGAACGGAAAACGAGATAGAAGAGAGCCGACCAGGCAATTCCAAACAGCGAGTAGCTCAACAACAATGTTCGCCAATGGCAAAACTCCAGCAGCCATGATGTCAGCCAGAGGCTGCCCATACTGCCGACCGACATCGCCGTCACAATCACCGCGCTCGCCGAACCGCGACTTTCCGACGGAAACCAGTCTTTGAGCACCTGCGCCTGATTCGGAATCAACCCCGCCTGAGCCAAACCAAATCCGAACCGCGCCGAAATCAACGTGGGAAACGTCGAAGCCACCGAGGTAACCAACGTCAAACAGGACCACAGCAGACTAAGCAGAGGGACTGCAATCCGGGTCCCGAGGCGTTGCCCCAGCCAACCTCCGGGGACCTGACAAATCAGATATCCCAGAGAAAACGCGCTGTAGAGATATCCGAATTGCTCGTTATTAAATCTGAGTTCCTTTTGCATCGTGGTATTGGCAACCGCCAAACAATGCCGCGAAAGATAGGCACTCGCGACGGTGATGGCCAATACGAGCAACACGCCATAACGCGCCCCTTGCAACCGACGTGCAAGCACCGCGGCGGTAGGTGATATCAGGGTCGGTCGCTGCTCTACGTCGTATGACAAAAGAGGAACCTCACCAACCGAAGGATAGTCGTTGTTCGCTCCACGAACAGAACGCGTTCGCAGTAGCGGGGCGGAACCAACTTCTCAACTCAGTACGAATTCAGGCGACAGCGTTCACAAAATTCGTTCAGTTCGCGGAGCGAACAACGACTATAAATTGCACCTACTTCTTCAAATAACGTTTCTCAATTTTTGTGCCCACCGTCCCGCTCGTGTAATGTCCCACGGAGATCGTCCCCACATGGGTCAGCAGGTCGTACGCCTGCCACCGATTCCAGCCGTAGTCGGCCTCCATCCACAAAATGAGCTTGGCGTAGGCTTCAGCGATTGCCCGTTCAATGGTGCCGTGCGTGGCAACCGTCATCAAAAAATCCGGGGCCTCAACACGAACGCCGGTAAGTGGGCTGCCGCGGACAATATCGATCGTAATCGTGGACTGTGCCGCCATTTCCAGTCCCGTGGCTGATAGCTCGCCATGTCCCATTGCTGCGTGGGCATCTCCCAGAAAGAGATAACCACCGGGTATGAAAACGGGCAGAAACAGAGTATTGCCAGGAGCAACCTCGACGAGATCCATATTTCCGCCATGAGCGCCCGCGGGACCAGTCGATGGCACACCCCAGTCAGGAGCCGTACCGATACACCCCAACATCGGAGTGTAGGGAATGGCAATGTCATCATTCCAAAAAATGTGTCCGTCACGAATGGGACAAACATGAGCCCCATGTGGAACATCCGCCCCGAGCCATTCCGCCAGCTGCCTGGGAGGCCCTGTATAAGTGGAACACTGGCCATCGCGAGACTGAATGTCGTGAATCTTGACCGCCAGGAAGTCACCGCGTTGAGCCCCCTCGACCAAGATCGGCCCCACGACGGGATTACTATACGGAACTTGACTCTTGTCGCGGCGATCTCCGGGTTTTCGAATCTGCCCAGAGAGAGCATCTTCGGATTCGACACGTATCGTCTCACCCGGTCGTACTGTCACTCGCGGCGTCAGGCGGCGATCAAACTCGTAGACCAAGGGCAGGGCGGGAACCTGTTGCATGAATCTCACACTCCGTCATTGGCACTCGTAAAACAAGACCATTGCTCAAAACTGAAACGGTATCCAGCAGGCATGTTTGTCGTTTGACGCTTACGAACCGAACGCGTGCCTAACACGGGCGACCACCGTTTTTCATTCAGCGGTGCGACGTAGTGGCAAGCGAGATTCGCGGCGAAAAAAGCGTTGGTGGACAAGCGGCAGCATTGTAGCAGGGTACCTCACGGGACGGGACCCATCAACCATGTTTGATCCAAGATCATGAGAAAAAAGTTTCTCTGCGACCACCGGAACTCATTCGGTCATCTGCGAAACCAACAAGCGAAATCACAGTTGGGCCGTTTATTCCCGCCACGCTGTCCCGTCGCCGCGGACCAGGGATCGAGATATACTGCCTCATCCAGACACATCGTTACTGCCGAGGCATCTCATGAATCATTTGACTCGATCTGCGGCTGCGCGACTCACAACCTTGCTGGTTCTTCTCCTGCCGCAGATGGCTTCGGCCGCCCCAGCACCCCCGAACATTGTCTTCATCTTCTCTGATGATCTCACCTGCCAGGCCATCAGCGCGTATGGTGAGAAACGCAAGCTGCTAGAGACACCGCACATGGACCGCCTGGCCCGCGAAGGCATCCGGTTCGATCGTTGCCTGGTCACCAACTCGATTTGCGGCCCCAGCCGCGCTACGATCTTGACCGGCAAGTACTCGCACCTGAATGGTTTTTACAACAACTCCAACAGCCGGTTCGATTCCAGCCAACAGACATTCCCCAAACTTCTGCAAGCCGCGGGATACGCGACAGCCGTCATCGGGAAATGGCATCTGATCAGCGATCCGACTGGATTCGATCACTGGCACATCCTTCCGGGGCAGGGAATATATTACAACCCGCCAATGATCAAGAATGGCGAACCGGTTAAGCACACGGGATACGTCACCGACATCATCACCGACCTATCGATCGAATGGCTGAAGAACCGCGATAAATCCAAACCGTTTCTCCTGATGAGCCAACATAAGGCCCCGCACCGCGAATGGGCTCCGCCGGCCCGACACCTGGGGTGGGACAAGGATCGCCAATATCCCGAGCCGGAAACACTCTTTGATGACTACGCCGGACGAAGCAAGGCAGTCAGCGACCACGATATGGGGATTGACCGCACCTTCACCGATCTGGATGCCAAACTCGTCCCGGCACCGAACATGAACGAGGAGCAACTGCAGGCGTGGAACGCCTACTATGGTCCCCGCAACGCGGCCTTTCGTGAGGCAAAGCTGTCCGGGAAAGAGCTGACCCGTTGGCGCTATCAACGCTATATGCACGACTATCTGGCTTGCGTCAAAGCCGTTGACGAAAGCGTCGGCCGGCTGCTCGAAACACTCGAACAAGAGGGACTCGCCGACAACACGATTGTGATTTGCTCGTCAGATCAGGGATTTTATCTCGGCGAGCACGGCTGGTTCGACAAGCGGTGGATCTTCGAAGAATCTCTGCGCAGCCCGCTATTAGTACGCTGGCCCGGAGTGACAAAGCCCGGCAGCGTGAATGGCAACCTCGTGTCGCTGCTGGATTTCGCCGAGACATTCCTGGACATCGCCGGCCTCCCTATACCGGCCGACATGCAAGGCCGCAGCCTCATTCCCCTCTGCCGTGGTGAGACCCCGGCCGATTGGCGTAAAAGCCTGTATTATCACTACTACGAGTTTCCCGTACCACACCGTGTTCGCCCCCATTACGGTGTTATTACCGAGCGTTTTAAACTCGTCCATTATTACAAGCCCGACGTGGACGATTGGGAATTGCTCGACCGCGATCAAGATCCGCTGGAAGTCAAAAATTTTTATAGTGACCCCGCCTATGCCGACACCGTAAAACAACTCCACACCGAATTAGAACGACTCAAACAAGAGGTCCAAGAAACCACCGCACCACCGCGATCGGCCTACGGTCGCCAACCCTTTTCTAACGAACCTCATCCTGCTGTACCGAATAAAAAGTCTAAAACGGGTTAAGAGTGCGTGGTCAATTTTGAGATCGGAGATGCCACGAGGTGACGGTAGCGCAAGCTCTGCTGGCCAGACGTAGCCAAGACCAATCGTCATCTCAATATCGTTGTCTTCGGGGAGCGTGGCGAACGACTTTCCCTCCCCGTCCGTTTTCGAGATCTGTTGCAATGGAACCATCGCACTCCAACCTCGCCGAGATAGCCACGCGGCGAATCGCTCTTTAGAATGCGTCCGCGAAGAACTCACAGGCGGCGCTCACCAATTGCTACCCCCACCAGGAGTCATGTCAGTGCACAAAGAATTGATTGCACCGGAGCATCATCACGGCGCAGCCGGTCTGGGAACTCAGGCCGTCAAAGCCGGGAATCTCATTTTCGTCGGCGGCCAGATGTCTCTCGATGAGCACGGCCAGATCGTCGGCAGCGACATCACCACTCAAGCCCGGAACGCGTTCGAAGCGATGAAACGCGTGCTGGCTGCCGCGGGCGCCACGATGGCCGATGTTGTGAAACACAATGTCTATTTTTCCTGCGAAGGGGACGACCAAGCCGTCACGCAGTTCTTAGATGATCTCGACGCCGTCCGCCTGACCTACTTCTCTGACCCCGGCCCGACCACCACGGAAACTCGCGTGGGTCTCGATCGCCAGGGAGCTCTGATTCTGATCGATGCTTGGGCCGTAGTTGGTGTCGAGAAAGAACGCTTGATGCCGGAAGGGCATTGGAGCTGGAACAAAGCCCTGCCGTTTTCGCATGGCTGGAAAGTCGGCGACATGATCTTCGTCGGTGGCCAGCGTTCGCTCGATCAAAACGGGCAAGTGCAAGGCGTGGGCGATATCGAAATTCAAACCGATCATGCCTTCCGCAATCTCGACACCCTGCTGCGCATGGCTGGCGGCGACCGCCATAGCCTGATGCGACAAAACACCTACTTCCGCTTCTTCGGTGAAGGACGTGAAGTCACCAACTATTGGGAGAAGATGACCAACGTCCGACGACGTTACATGTCGATCCCGTCGGCCGCCGGGGCAGGGCTGCGAATTACCGGGTTCCCTCAAACTGACGAGCTGATCCAGGTCGAAGGGATCGGAATGCTGGGCGAAGACAAGCAACGCCTGCAGCCCGAAAATCACTGGGACTGGAGCATTCCCAATACGCAATTCACCCAAGGCTGGCGGATCGGCAAGCTGGCCTTTATCGGCGGGCAGATCTCGGCCGACAACAAGGCCAAAGCGGTCGGTAAAGACCTCGCCACACAAACACGCAATGTGTTCCAGTTCATCCATAATGTGCTGGGTGAAGGGGGCCTTGATGAGACCGACGTCGCCAAGTTGTATATCTATTATTATGCTCCCGACGATTGGGAAAAGATTGCCCAGGCCAAGGCTGACATTGAAGCCGTGCAGCGTGAGTTCTATCCCGAACCCGGCCCGGCAGTCACCGCCATTCGCGTCTCCGGCTTTGCCTTCGAAGATCTGTTGATCGAAATCGAAGCGATGGCCGTCTGTCGCGACTAAACGAGTCGAGATGGTACAGAAGGGGTCGGGTGTTCTAAATTTCCCAATTGGCCAATCGATCAGCCTTCCCCCCAGTGGGATGCTCTGGGGCTAATTTTAAACTTAAACACCCGCCCCCAAACTCAACCATCGAACCCAATACTCAATCGCTAAATGCTCCCCTTGCCTCAACATTTCGGGGCTAAGGGGAGCCCATTTCTGACAGTGCCGACCGTACTTAACCAATGGTCGCCGAGGGTCGTATATGTCCAAGCACGATTTTTCCGAAGCCGAGTTCGCTGCACGTCGCACTCGTGTCCGCGAAGCACTGGTCCAAGCCAATCTCGATTGGTTCATCGCCTTTCATCCGGTCTCAATCCATTGGCTGACCGGGTCCGATGCCAAGAGCTACCAGGAATTTCAATGCCTGTTGATCTCGGCCCAGCCTGGCCCGGTGATTGTGCTGACACGTGAAGGCGAACGGAACGAATTTGAAGTCGACGCCCACGTCGATCGTTTATGGACGTTTGGTGGCAACGAACCAGAAGATCCCATCGTCGCCTTCGAACGGCTGATCGATGGCTTGGAACTTCATCGGACTCGTGTCGGGATGGAGGTCCCCGCTTACTATCTCCACCCGCACCACTATTTGCAGATCAAACAAATTCTGGGGGAAGCATTGGTCGCCGAGCCGACCAATTTGATTCACGACCTGAAGCTGATCAAATCGCCAACCGAACTGCAATACATCCGCCAAGCCAGCCAGATTGCGGACACGGCGATGGTCGCGTTTGCACAGGATTTGGCGGTCGGTCGCAGCGAGTTGGAAGTTGCCGGCACCGTGTATCAGTCGTTGCTTTCCTCCGGCAGCGGGCTCGCCGCAAGCCCCATTAATCTCGTTTCTGGAGATCGTTCCTGCTTCAGCCATGGAGCTCCCACCCATCGCCAACTGCAGGTCGGTGACTTTGGTAGCGTGGAGTTTGGCTCGGCCTACAAGCGCTACACGGCAACGATTGGCCGTCAGTTTTGCCTCGGCACTCCCACGCCGCGGATGCGAGAACTCTACGACATTGTCCGTCGCGCCTCCGACGCCTGCATCGCCGAAATTCGAGCCGGTGTCCCCGCCATTCAGCCCCACGAAGCCGGGAAGCGAGTCATTGCCGAGGCAGGTTTAGACCACTGCCGCGTCCACACCTCCGGCTATGGCTTAGCGCCCGGATTTCCCCCCACGTGGGGCGAACCGCTGCACATGTTCGGCGGCAGCACATACACGCTGCAAGCGGGCATGGTCGTCACCATCGAGCCACCGGTTTTTATCGGCGAAGAACGCCTCGGAGCTCGGATCATCGACAATGTGCTAGTCACCGCGGACGGGGCCGAGCTGTTGTCCAAGTTCAGCCGCGATCTGATCTTGATCGAGTAAGCTCTGATCGAATCATAGTCGTTGT
>JAZKFE010000309.1:0-6610 GCA_040386595.1 Planctomycetota bacterium
GTTCAGCTCGCGGAGCGAGCAACGACTATGGCACTTTGCAGACAATCCTTGAGATACGAAGGATTGGTAAAATTGGGGGGACCCTAACCTCGATTGTCATCTCAGATCCAAAACCTGGTCGATAGCTTCAGTATCCTGATCAACAAGTTGATGATTCGTGCTGAAGTGGTGGGGAGAGATCAAGCAGGGAAGCCGGAAACGGCGTCCGCTTGACGGAGGCCGTGATCAGGACGATTGGCCTCCGAAATCATCTTCCCCCGGTCGAATTGGGCCTTGTATGATTCGCTTTCGAGTATCAATAGCCGGTCTAATGGCAGTAGCCGTTATCGGTTGCGTCTCGCCGGAACGACAAGTTTCCGACCTCCGCGCCCCCGCTGCCCCGCGTCTGAATTGGCAAACGGCGCAAAAGACCGAGCAACCCGCCAAGGCACCGCTGGCCCAGGATCTGGTCATCCGCGAACATCGCTTTGTGTCACACTCGGCACAGCTGAATTCGGACGGTGAGGACCAAGTCCAGCGGCTCGCGAGCTGTTTGCGCGCTTCCCCGGCCATGATTTTCATCGAACCCTCCGATGGAGTCCCCATTGTGCCGGTGACGATGCCCGCGGCAGAAGACAACTCGGCGAAGCTGGATCTGCAACGTCGACAGTATGTCGTTCAAAAGTTGCTGACCCTAGGCATCCCTGACGCGGAAGCCCGCGTGGTCCTGCAGCCCGCTGCGTGAAATGGCGCGTTCGCCCTGAGCCGAAAGCTTGCCACCACCGGCCACATTTGCCGTTTGGTACCCACACCGGGAGCGCGACGCCCACTCAATTCTTGACGGTCGCTGCAAAAGCATTCCGTCGAGATACCCGCTGGCGGTGCTCTTCAAACCAGCCAGCAACCCTTTGCCGCAATTTTCTTCCTGAAATGATTGCGAACCATCAAGTGTTCCCGTACAATGCCACGTTTCCCCGGTTTTCGGGGCCGAGTCCTTGCGCGGACTGAGCTCTTTTCATTAAGAGTGATGTCTCGCAACATTCAGTTCGATAACAGGTTGCGGCGATTTTCGTGTGCTGCAATTGAAACTTGGGTCGTGTTGCCCCCTAGAGTGGCTGGATCATGTTCGAAGGGATTACTTCTAGTCTTACCGGTGCACTGTCGTTCTTCCGCGGAAGCGGAAAACTGACGGAGGCGAGCATCCGTGAAGGGCTGAAGCAAGTTCGACAAGCGTTGCTGGAAGCCGACGTCAATTACGACGTCGCCCAGGAGTTCGTCGACAAAATCACCGATGAAGCGATTGGCCAGAAAGTTCTGGAATCGCTGAGCCCGCAGGAAATGATCCTGGGCATCGTCTACCAGGAACTCATCAACCTGATGGGCCCGGTCGACCACGAGCTGAAACTGCGTCGTGATGGGATCTCCATCATCATGCTGTGCGGCCTGCAGGGTAGCGGCAAAACCACGACGGCCGGCAAACTGGCTCGCATGCTGAAGGAACAAGGCAAAAAGCCGTTCCTCGTGGCGGCCGACCTGCAACGCCCCGCTGCCATCGAACAGCTCAAGACAATTGGCGCTCAACTGGAAGTACCGGTCCACGCCGAAGCCCCGACCGGCAACCCGGTGACCGTCTGCCAGAATGGTGTGAAAGCCGCGAAAGCCGCCGGCGCCAACGTGGTGATCCTCGATACGGCCGGCCGACTGCACGTCGACCCCGAATTAATGGAAGAGTTGCGGAACATTGACCGGAAGGTCGAACCGCAGCAGATTCTGTTTGTCTGTGATGCCATGACCGGCCAGGACGCCGTCAACAGTGCTCGGGCTTTCAACGAAGCCCTGGAGCTCGACGGCATCATCATGACGAAGCTCGACGGTGACGCCCGCGGTGGTGCGGCCCTGTCGGTCAAGCAAGTCACCGGCGTACCGATCAAGTTTATGGGTGTCGGCGAGCAACTCGATAAGCTCGAGCCGTTCCACCCCGAACGTATGGCGAGCCGTATTCTTGGCGGTGGTGACATGCTCACCCTGGCCGAGAAAGCCCAACGTGTCTTCGACCAGGACACAATGGCTAAGGCTCAAGACGAATTAATGCGTGGCAAGTTCACGCTCAATTCGTTCCTCGACGCCATGAAGCAAATCAAGAAGTTGGGGTCCTTCAAGAGCATCCTGCAGTACATTCCCGGTATGAGCGGAATGTTGGGGCAACTCCCCGATCTATCAGGTGCCGATAAGGACATCAAGCGGATCGAAGGCATCATCAGCGCCATGACGTCTGATGAACGCCAGAATCCGGAAAAGATCGATATCAGCCGCCGTCGCCGCATCGCCCGGGGCTCTGGAGTCGAAGCAGCCGAAGTCAATCGACTGCTCAAAGACTTCGGTGCCATGGCCAATATGATGCAGGGCATGGCTGGCATGGACAAAATGGGCCAGATGCGGCAGATGCAGGCCATGGCAAACTCCGGCATGTTTCAGCCCGGGGCTGAGATGGCAGGCCAGAAGAGCCGCAGCAAGCCCAAGCCCATGGATGCCGACAAGAAAAAGAAGCTCAAAAAAGAAGCCGAGAAGCAGAAGAAAAAGAATCGCAAACGATAGTCGGAACGGGCGCTGACGACTCTTCCTTCCGTGATTCCGCCGAAAATGGGCCGGAATCGGGTAGAACGAGTAGCGGAATCGCCGGAAATCCCGATAATTCGTCAGACTTCGGTCAGGCCACGCTGGTTGTTTTTCCCGCGACATGGCAAACTGTGGTCGATACCTATACTGTAAACGACCAAGAACGAGATGTTTTGCTCACGGGAATGTGATTGAGAAGACTCTCAATTGCGGCCGCGTCGAGAAAGAATTGTAAACGGCTATCAACGAGATGTTTTGCTCTTTGCAGTAATGCGGGGAAATGAACACTGGTAGTCGAGTCAAGAAAAAGTTGACTGGTGAGAGATCGCTGGATAAGGAGAGAGTCGCGTGGGAGTTCGGATTCGAATGAAGCGGTTGGGGCGTAAACATCGTCCGTTTTTCCGCATTTGCGTGATGCCGCAGCACAAGCACCGTGAAGCCCCGCCGATCGAAGAAGTCGGCACGTACGATCCCATGGTGCCCGATAAGGCCGCCCGGGTGAAGATGAACTTGGAACGCATCCAATACTGGATTTCGGTCGGCGCACAGCCGTCGGAAGCCGTTGCGGCCTTGATCAAGAAGGTCAAGACGAACAGTTTCGGCAGCGCCAAGGCGGCTCCCGCCCTCCAGACCCCGAAGCCCTTGCCCGTCAAGGCTGCTCCGGAAGCTGAAGCGGAAGCTCCTGCGGCCGAAGGCGCCGAAGGTTAGAGCGGTTTCACTTTGGATCTTCCGATCAACAACCCCGAGTTCCTGTTCAGGACCAGGGTTTAAGCGGTAAATTCAAAGTGATCGCGTTAAGATTACTGGACTTGCTTGAAGTTCGGGATTCATGAGGCGGACGCGGTAAGGTCACTTGCCGTCCGCCGTTCGTGATTTCAGAGCTTGTCAGGAAACTCTGCTATGCGGTTCGACGTGTTGACGCTCTTTCCAGAGTTGTTCGACAGTTACTTGCAGCAAGGGTTGCTCAAGCAGGCTTTGGACAACCGGCTGGTGGATATCCATCGCTGGAACTTTCGAGATTGGGCACCCGGTAAGCATCGTTCTGTCGACGACAAGCCCTATGGCGGTGGTCCCGGAATGCTGCTGATGTGTCAGCCGATCTTCGATTGCGTCGCGGCCGTGCAGGCAGATGCGCCCGAGCCGGGACGATTGGTCATGCTGACCCCGCAAGGGCGGCGGCTGACACAACGTGTGGTGGAAGAACTGGCTGGATATCAGCGACTATTGCTGCTGTGCGGCCGGTACGAAGGGTTTGACGAACGGATCATCGAGGGCCTGCAGCCGCTGGAGATTTCAGCGGGTGACTTCATCTGCAACGGTGGAGAAGTGCCGGCGATGGTCGTAATTGATTCGGTAATTCGGCTGGTTCCCGGGGTTCTCGGGGACGAAACCAGCAGTAAATACGAATCGTTCGCGGAATCAGGAATGTTGGAGTATCCTCAGTACACGCGGCCACGCGAGTTCCAGGGGATGACAGTTCCTGAGGTTCTGCTCAACGGAAATCATGCTGAAATCGCCAAATGGCGTGAAGCAACGAGCCGTGAGCGGACAGCCAACCGACGCAACGATTTATTGGACGGGCGGATCTGACAGCAGGTTCGCAACAGGTACGCACAAAACGGTTGATATCAGATTGATTTCAAGCGCAGACGCAGAAAACATCTGCCCGCGACGTAGATCAAGCTGGAAGTCAGATAACGCAGGTTGCAAAGAGGAAGACGATGATTAACAAGCTGATCCACGCAATTGAGCAGAAGGCGATTCGCGAAGTTCCCTTGAGCTTTGAGATCGGCGATACGGTTGACGTTCACAGCCGCATCCTGGAAGGCGACAAGGAACGTATTCAGATTTTCCAAGGCGTGGTCATCGCCCGCCGCAGCTCCGGAATGCGTGAATCCTTCACCGTTCGCCGCATCGTCGCTGGCGAAGGTGTCGAACGCACCTTCCCGACGAACTCACCGAAGATCGCCAAGCTGGAAGTTGTGCGACACGGTAAGGTTCGCCGTGCGAAGCTGTTCTACCTCCGCGACCGTACAGGCAAGTCGACTCGCCTGGTCGAACGCCGTCCGACCCGCAAGGTCGCCGCCAAGTAATTGGTGCCGATTCCAGCCACGATCGCTGGAAGTTCGACTGCTGCACGCCGACAAATCACGAGCAGCTTGGTAGTTTTCTAAACTGCCGGGCTGCTTTGGTATTGATAGTCACGATTCGCTCCATGAAATCAGGAGCGATGCGGTTGCGTGCGCTTGAAGCAAGTACGAATGCCCCTTCACGGTACCACCACCATGATGCGCGGTTGGCTGGCCAAACTGCTGGGAAATCGAGGCGAGAACGCCGCCGTGCGGTTCTTACGCCGACAGGGCTATCGCATCCTGGCTCGTAATTGCCGCAACCATTGGGGCGAGATCGACATCATCGCCCGAGACGGCGATTGGATCGTGTTTGTCGAGGTGAAGACACGCTCGTCACACGTCGCTGGCCATCCGGCGGAAGCGGTGACACACCGCAAGCAAGTCCAGCTGACGAAGCTGGCTTTAGTGTGGCTGAAGCAGCGGCGATTACTTGATCACCGCGCCCGATTTGATGTCGTGGCGCTGACTTGGCCCACCGGGACGCGAACGCCGCAGATCGAACACTTCATCCACGCCTTTCCGGCTGCGGATGTGTAATGTCGTCCGGCGTAGCCGCGTAGCCTGACTCTCTGAGTCGGGAGCATTTCTTCGGAGGGAAACCCGACTCAGAGAGTCAGGCTACGGTTACAAAGAATCCGGGGACTGACGTCGCCGGCTCACCAAGAATCTACTTACATAGCAAAGCCGAAGGAGCCTGGCCTCTTGTTCGCTGCGCTCACCCAGATTCGAGAATCTGGGCTACCCGCTTCGCGGTTGATTGAGCCCGGTTTTGACAAATCGGGCTACGAGCTAGTTCTCTTGATGGCCGGCTGGCATTACGTTCTGGCCCTGGCGTGACTGCACGAACTGTTGCTGTTGGCTGCGACGGCGAGTGCGACGCGGAACTCCGTCCACTTCGGCAAGCTGTGCCTTCAGTTCGTCGTTCGACCGGGCCACGTTGGAACGCGGCATCGAGTTCCACACCGTTTGATTTCCGCTAACGCGGTCAAAGTACTGGTGCGAATAGGGCATATTGGCAGCATTGCCCCAAGCCGCCGAGACTTGCGACTGCGGCATGACGTTCTTGTAGTTGTACGGGCGGAAGAAGTGGTAGCCGCCGTAAGCGGGGATTTCCTGGTAGTAACCGTGAACCCAGTTGGGCTCATAGTCGTAACGGTACAGCGGATCGCCCGTATTCAAAGCCTGTGTGGAATCAGGAGCGGCCATGACAGCGCCTGGCCCATATTGTGAAGTTCCGGGACCGCCGCCGGGAGGCTGTGCGGGGCCTGCGGGGGGAAATTGTCCCAGAGAAGCCGCCACCAGAATCGCAATCATATTGCCAGCCATCTTCAACATCTCCTTCAGACGACAGAGTCCGACGACGTGGCCCACGGTGGCGGCTTAATACCGCTTGCACCTCAGAGAACACCGCCATCCAGACAAGCTGTGCGGCCTATAGCGATTTTCACACCCACCGTGGCGTTTATCACCAGCCCGTACATTTAGTATCGGCCAGAGAATACCGTTTCTCCGCAGATTCTCAATTCCTGCTATGACCGCCGCATTGCGTATTTCAGGCAAACTCCGCAGTCGACTGTGGAGATTCTGCATCATGCCCCCGCCTGCCCCCGAGCAGGCTGCTGTCCATGGGATAAACTCGCAGAGACAGTGGAGTGTTCTCCAGTTTGGCGTGTGAACTCCACACGACTTCACAATTGAGAACGCTCGGCGGCGTGACCTTGAGGTTCCGCGACCGACAGCCTTTTGATGTTGAAGATGTGGTGGCTCCATGCTCATTCGATTGCCCCATTGGGGACTGGCATTACTCGTGGCGAGTGCTCTGTGGCCGATTTCCACAGGACTGGCCCAGGACACCAGCGATGCGCCCGTGAAAAAGCCGTCTG
>JAZKFE010000309.1:6620-24364 GCA_040386595.1 Planctomycetota bacterium
GATCCGAAAGCCGATCGCGCTAACGATATGGAAGAGCGATCGATCCAACGTCGCAACCGCGAGCCGCGACCGCACAAGATCCACGATGCTGATCCTTGGAAGAAGCACCCGCCGGTGTGGAGCATCAAAGACGTCACTAAGGATACGCATCCTTATTCACATCCCTCTGCACCAGCCCCCGGTGGCGGTCATTTCCCCGGTGGTCCGACCGGCCGATTTGGACAGCCTTACTATTACACTGCAACCAGCCCGGATACGTCCGGAACTGGTGGTGGCGGACAGGGTTATGCGGGTGGAGCTCAGCCCATTGGCGGCGGATACGGCATGGTAGGCCCGGCTCCAGCAGCGGGTGGCTATCCCGTCATGGACGGCCAGAATGCCGGCCCGGGTTACGGCGGCGGCTACGATGCAGGAGTGGGTTATGGTCCTGGCTCAGCCCCGGCGATGATTGGCCCCGGCAACGGCAGTCCTGGTTTCAGCAACGGAGCTGGCCCCGGATATAGTGGTGCGGGAGGCTACGGCCCTTCGTACGCGGCATTGCCCGGTCAACTTCCCGGTGATCCGTACGCCTACCACTTCGGGCCAGGATGGTATCGCCGCCAAGAGGCGGGACATTATCGATTCCCGTACTACACCTACCGTGCCCCGTGGTACTTCCCGGGTCACCCCAGCTACAACCGCGACACGAATATCCCCTGGTAGAGCCAGCCGGGACTCAATTCCCGATGCCGCTGCATCGGCGACCTGTCTGAGTTTGATTGCACCACGAAGATTCGGAGAACACGTCGTTTTTAAAACGGCTCTGTGCTCTTCGAACCTCCGTGGTGTTTCGCTTTTCCTGGCTAAGATTTTTTTTAGATGTGGATGCTCCAGAGGTGCGAAGAATCCCGGAGCTTGCGCTGCCAAGCTCGCCAAGAGTCGATTGGGGAGCTAAGTCGAAAGAGCCGCAACCTCTTGTTCGCTGCGCTCACCCAGATTCAAGAATCTGGGCTACCCGCTTCGCGGAGACCCGACGCAGAGAGTTAGGCCACGCCGCTGCGCCCATGCTAAATTTGAGCTCCTCGGCGCAATTCTCCATAGGTTTTGACCTTCATCCGAACTTAAGGTCACCTCGCCTAAACTTCTCTCACTGGGCAGCGAAGCCAGACTCTGATCGACCTCGATCAAACTTCGACTGCTGATACGAAGGAGAGATTGCGATGACCGCTTTCAATTGGAAACGCAGCGCTCTGGTAGCCTCATTGGGGGTTGGTATGACTTGGTTCTCTGGGGGAATTCGAGGAACACAAGCCCAAGAGAACCCTCGCCCGCCGGAGGCCAGTCAGGAGGCACAACAGGCCGGTGAAACGCGGCTCGGACGCGTTGAAAAACTGCTCCACAACGGCCGGGACGATATCGACGGCCTGCAGCTGGAAGGGGGACTCGAAGTCCATTTTCCACCACACATGGGAGACGCCATTTCGCGTCTCGTGAAGCCTGGTGACAAGGTAGAAATTCTGGGGACGACGGAGACTCGCCCACGGGGTGAAGTTGTGTTTGAAGCGTCACGGATCGTCAGCCGTGGCGAGACCATTCAGATTGAACGACCGCGACCACCCCATCGGCCCAAGGATCGCCGAGAACAGGAAGCCCCCATGAATGCCACTGGAACGGTCAAGGAATTTGCGACCAATCGACACGGTGATGTTGACGGCTTGCTGCTGTCTGATGGGACCGAGGTCAAACTGCCGCCCCATCAGGGTGAGGACTTGAAACACCTCATTCGCCCGGGCGAAGAAGTACGAGTGGAGGGACGACGCCACGAAACACCGCATGGCGACGTTCATCTGCACGCCGATCGGATCACAGCAGTCGCTTCCGGTCGCAGCATTGAACGTGACGGACCTCGCGGACGTCCGGTACCGCCACATGAACGCGGCCGAGAAGGTCGCGATGAAGGGCCCGCAGCACGTCACGCACCGGCGCCTACGGCCGAACAATTCGACGAAATTCTGCGTGAACTGCGCGAGATGCGACGCTTGCTGGAAGCTCAGCAAAAGAACTCCTAAATCCGCAATCGAGACGCGGGCCTCTCGATTGTTTGTTTGCGAGTGATCCTCCTGTATAAGGAGGTGGGCAAATAACGACTCTGATTCTTTGACACATGAAATGGCCTTCCGATGCGTGTCCTGGTCATTGAAGATGAATCTGATCTGCGGCGGTTACTCACGGAAATCCTCGAAGAAGAGGGGTACGCCGTGGATGCCGCTGCGGATGGCGAGGATGGACTCTCGAAGGCCCAGATGTGGTCTTACGATGTCATTGTCCTCGATATCATGCTGCCGAAGATCGACGGCTGGGATGTCCTGGAAACCTTGCGTGAGACGCACCAGACTCCGGTGCTGATCCTGTCGGCTCGCGATGCCCTGTCGGATCGCGTGCTGGGTCTGGATATCGGGGCCGATGATTATCTCGTCAAACCATTTGAGCGTCTCGAATTGCTGGCCCGGTTACGAGCCCTGATTCGACGCGCCGCAGGGCAGACGCAATCGACGGTCGAACTGGGAGAGATCACGGTCGATCTCCGCGACCGCTGCGTCCGACAGGGCGGCCAGACGGTCAATCTGACGGCTCGCGAATATGCCCTGCTGGAGTATCTAGCCGTGCATCGAGGAAAGGTCGTCAGCCGCACCGAACTGTACGACCACTTGTTTGATGAAACCGACAACAGTCTCTCCAATCTGCTCGACGTCCATGTTTCGAACTTACGCAAGAAGCTGGGGCCGGATCTGATTGAAACACGACGGGGGCAGGGGTATGTCATCTCCGAATGAAGCTCCGCAACTTCCGGATAGCGAACCGCCTCTGCCGGAGAAAGTGGTCAAAGTCCGGCCACCTCGATCGCTGCGCGTCGAGCTGATGGTGTCCTACCTCTCGCTGCTCGCGGTGGTGGTCATCGGCTTTGGAATCTCGATCTACGTTCTGGTACGGCAAGGGGTTTATCATCAAGCCGAATCAGACCTGTTGGCCTCGGCTCAGTTGCTGGCCCAAGAGCTGAAATCGGGGGTCGCCAAATCCGATCTGGCGATCACCCAGGCCTACCGCCATCGCTTTGGGCCGGCTCCGCGAGACCAGGCGTATTTCACAGTCTGGGATCCTCAAGGACACCAGATCGTCAATAATGCACCGCCGCTGCCGCATCTGGAATTTGGGCCCTCCGAGCCGCCGCCAGAGCATCGGCGACCGTTCTATTCTCTGGCTCATGGCATTCATCTGGATGTCTATCTGAAAGAGACCGACGGCACGCGCGTGATGGTCGGCCGGCCGATGGCCCGCGAATTCGATCACCTGAACCGACTGCTCGTCATTGTGGGACTGTTCGGCGTTGTCAGTCTGGCCGCTGGAGCCGTTGGAGCCTGGTGGCTGGCACGACGCATCGTCAGCCCTTTAGATCAGTTGACCCAAGCGGCCGAAAAGATCACCGCACAAAGTTTGGACCAGCGCCTCGAACTGGTTGAAGCGTCATCAGAATTGACCCGGCTGTCCTCGGTCTTCAATACCATGCTGGACCGTCTCCACAACGCCTTTCAGCGGCAGATCCGGTTTACCGCCGACGCCTCGCACGAATTGCGAACCCCAGTCGCGGTAATTCTCTCGCAAGCCGAACACACACTGTCACGGCCCCGCACGCCTGAAGATTATTGCTCAGCACTGGAAACCTGTGTCCGAGCCTCCCGGCGGATGAAACGGCTGGTCGACGATTTGTTGTTACTGGCCCGCGCCGATTCGGGACGTCTCGACATCCGCCAAGAACCACTCGATCTGGCCGATGTGGTCCGTCAATCGTTGGCGATGCTGGAACCTCTGGCGACAGAAAAGCAAATACGCCTGACAGCGCAACTGCTGACCACACGAACCGTCGGAGACGCTGCACGGCTGGGGCAAGTGGTCACAAATCTCGTCACGAATGCCCTGCAATACAACCACCCCGACGGCAACGTCTTCGTGACTGTTCACACACGAGACTCACGAGCCATGCTGGTGGTCTCGGACACCGGAGTGGGCATTCCCGCTTTGGACCAGCCGCGACTGTTTGAACGCTTCTTCCGGGCCGATCAAGCCCGCACACATTCCGAGGGGCAGGGGACCGGTCTCGGGTTGAGCATCGTCTCCGAGATCGTGGCCGCACATCACGGAACGATCGAAGTGACCTCTGAACTGGGCGTGGGTACGACAGTCACCGTGCAGTTCCCCATTCCAGAAACGCCAGCGATAACTCCCGAATAGTTCTCGGAACCGCTACTTCTCATCACGGGCATCTTTGGGCGGGATATCAGACATCACCCACAACAACGGGTGGCCCCCTTCATCGACGCGCAATTCCCATTTGCACCGGGCCTGGAAGCACACATGCTTCAACGCGGCACTCCACAACGTACGCCGCTTCTTGTGAGACACCAGCTTCGTTTTCGGATCAATACCACTGACTTTCAAACCATATTCATCCACGATCACCGGTATCTGAATCAGATCGCCCACCACCTGGAGGACATCCAGCAGGGGTTCGTCATCGAGCTCCACTTCGACAATCTTGAACAGATTCGGGGACACCTTGGGCGGCTCATCCGACAACGGCCAGCCGACCGGCCAAACGTTGGCTTTAGGGCCGAGAGTCACGATCGCCAGTTCCAGCTTGCTCTGTGGAGTCCGCATCGGATGGAAACCCAAACCGAATTCATTCAACAGAGCCGCCAGGGCCGTCCCTTCACTCATTCCGGTATAGTTGCGGGCCGTCTGCTCGGGCACTGGCCCCCGTTCCAAATGCTGCGTCGCATCAGCGGTGAACCGGAACGGATACGTTCTGCGAACCGTAAACAACTCCAGAGCCTTATTCAGTGCAGCTCCGTCCGAAGCGATCTTGAGAACCGGTGTTAATGCCTGAAACAACGGGTCGAACTGATTCTTAGACAGCCCCCACATGGGCTGCCCTTTCGGCGATCCCTGGGCTCCGTAGGCCTTCAGTCCGTCAATCCACTCTCGCAATTTCGCGACATTCGCCCTGGTAAACCGGCGATCGGCGAAGGTGATCGAACCATCGGTCTCCAGCCGCCCCAGGACTTGCACATCGCGCAGACTGATACCCGATACCGCTTCCGTCGTCTCGGGTTTCTCGTCTAACTGTGAGCGACGGACGCTGAAGGTAACGTCCATCTCTTGAAAGATCTCAGCCCATTCCTGAGCATCCAGCCCCACGCCCCCTTCCGAAATCAGATCGACATTCACTTTTGTATTAATTTTGCGTTCGGGGTCGGCTTTGACGCGGGGACGACGTGGTTGTTGTGCGGCGGTCAACGAGGGCAGCAAGTTCAGCGACGCGGCACAGGACAAGACGAGCAAATCACGACGAGAAAATCGCGGCATAAGAAAGACTCCGGCAATGGGGTGCATCTCTCTGGGTATATCAGCCAGAAATCCCACTGCCTATATCAATTGCCACGTCTACGGCACACTTTGCGGCAACCACCGAGACCGGAAATCGCACACAACACGCACAGCCGAAAAATTTCAGAACGCCGAACCAAACCGTTCCGCCGCATTCTTAACGCCATCCGTGATGCAGACTCTATGCAGAATAGATTCACCACGGAGACACGGAGTTCACAGAGAGGGGAGGGGAACGGAACAGCGTACCCCCAACAGATTTGGGAAGAGTTTTTTAGCCACGGATTCACACGGATTGAACGCGGAATAAGACCGCAGAGAGCTGTATTGACCAGACTGGCTCGGCGTTGTTGGGAAACGCCCACAAACGCTGACCCAATCCGTGTTCTTCTGTGTTAATCCGTGGCTAAAAAATCTTCTTCCATCACCACAGCCACGAAACAATCTTTCAAAACTCCGTGTTCTCCGTGTCTCCGTGGCGCAAATTCTTCTGAAGAAGGCACAACAGAATTTACCAGGAGACACGGTATTCCACGGTTTTGTCAGGGGACGAAACGCTCGGCTAGGAAATCTTGTCTTTCAACAACCCGACGGCCGCCCGAGCGTCTCCGGTGCGGAACGCTTTCACGATGTCGCGGTGTTCCTCATAGATTTCCAACGGATTCGGGCAACGGCGTTGGATCCGCAAGAAGTGCGAACGAATTCGTCCCACCAACGTTTCCCAAATCACCAGCAAATCGGGCTGCCCGGCACGTTGGACCAGCAAGTGATGGAACTCAATGTCCAGCTCGGCAATCAGATGAAAATCCTGCCGCTCACATGCCACCCGCATCCGCTCGACAATTTCGTCCCACGCCTGGAAGTCGGCGTCGGTCAGCTCTTCGAAAATCAGCCGGAGGGCATAAACCTCAATAGTACGGCGAATCGGGAGAATTAACCCACGGATCTCGCGGGGGGCTTCTGGAGCCACCATCGCGCCGCAATTGGGTCGAGTCACCAGCAGGCCCTGCAACGAAAGTCGCTGGAGTGCCTCGCGGATTAAGCCACGGCCGACACCGAAACGCTTGGTCAATTGCGCCTCTGTCAGTCGTGATCCCTCCGGAATGCGTCCGGAAAGGATGTCACCGCGCAGTTGATGCGCGATCTGATTGGAACCCACCTGACCGGAAAGTTCGTCGGCCATGAAAACCGTCTCAATTGTTTGTCGTGGTTCAACTTCGATAGAGACTCCTGCCAGCCCTCTCGAACGAGCGACTGTCGGCACGAGTCAACATGAGAAACTGTGCATCTCTGCCCCGCTAAATAATATCACCGGGGGCCATTGCTGACAATCACCGAGAAATTGTGCACAACCCTTTCCGCATTCATTTCTCTGTCGTTTCCTTGGCCTTTCCAGCACGTTACACTGCGTAACATGACTGCCAGCCCATTTACTGCCGACCAAATTGCCACTGCTTATCATGAAGCTGGGCACGCTGTTATGGCATTGGCGATGGGGCGTCCCGTGCAGCGGGTCAGTGTTCTGCCCAATCAGTTACGGCTGGGGCAGTGTGAGATTCAAAAAGGAAGCTTCCGGCCTTCCAAGGACATCTTGGAAACTGAGATTCTGATTTTACTCGGCGGTCCCGCGGCCGAAGCACGGGTCACGGGCAAGTTCTGCTATCAGGGTGCCGCCCAGGACCTGCGAGGCGTCCGCAAGCTGGTCCTGCGTCGTGCCACCGGCGAGAAACAGGTCGAACGACTCGAGCGGCGAATGCTCGATAAAACCGAACACATCCTCGAGCAATCCGAAGTCTGGCTGGCCATTCAAAAGATCGCCAGCGAGCTCTTACGCTGTACCACCATCAGCGGCCGTGCCGCCCGGCATCTGTTCGATGAAGCCGTCTCGCAAGCTGACAAGTAGCGATACAAACGAAGCCCGGGTGGACTTGTTTGTATTCAATATTTAATCAACGGCGTAACAACACGCGATCGGCATCCCGGTTTTCTTCCCGTAGCCTGACTCTCCGAGTCGGGTGTGTTTTTCATTTTTCGAAAAAGCCCCGACTCTGAGAGTCC
This sequence comes from Planctomycetota bacterium, assembly GCA_040386595.1. Taxonomy (GTDB): domain Bacteria; phylum Planctomycetota; class Planctomycetia; order Planctomycetales; family Planctomycetaceae; genus JAKFVC01. Next base: position 14,100 of record JAZKFE010000309.1, read on the forward strand.
GGCGACGCGTTTGAATTCCAAAATTTTTGTTGACTCCACATGATCGCCTCAATACTATGCGACACATAGTGTGTTGCGCGGGGCATGTTGCTTCGTGAGCAAAACTCCTGACGGGAGAGCGGCACGTGAAGATCGAACGGGAACTCATGCGAGGGGCCGGGCCGGTCGCCGTCCTCAAGCTGCTCGCGGGTGGGGCCAAGTATGGCTATGAACTAGTCGAAGCCCTTTCGGCTCAGACCGCAGGCATCCTGGCAATGGGGCAATCCACGCTCTATCCCATGCTCTACAACCTGGAAGCCCAGGGATTGATCGTCGGGAATTGGGCCTCCTCACCATCGGGTCGAGACCGCAAGTACTACTCGCTAACACCCGCCGGACAAAAGCGGCTGGCGCATGACTCTGAGCAATGGCAAGCGGTCGTCCAGGCTCTGTCCAGCCTGGGAGTTCTTCCCTCGACATCACGTGTTGCCACAATCGGAGGTGTCGCATGACCGACCAGCCCCCATTCACTTCCCACGTCAATCCAAAGCATCTCGGTATCGCACGACTCGGCACCGACCAGGAACAACAAATCAAGACATTTGTTGCCCGCGTTATTCGTCGTGCCCGCTTGTGGCGCAGTGAACGTAATGAAGTACACATGGAGCTCCTCAGCCATTTCGACGACGGGGCTGACGCCGGCCGATCCGCCGAGCAACTCATCGCGGATTTCGGGCCCCCGCAAGTCGCAGCTCGGCTGATTCGCCAGGCCAAGTTACGGAATCGCTCGTGGAAATGGCAGCTCTGGCATCGTACAACCCAGGTGTTTGCGGCCAGTGTCGGCATTGTGATTTGCGGCTTCCTATTTCTGGTGGCACGACTGCATCTGGCGAAACATGGACCTCGAACGGACTTGGTGAGCACATTCGATCAAGCAACGGCCAGCATCGCGGTCAATGATCGAGCTTGGCCCCTTTACCGTGAAGGTTTGACGTTACTCAACCGAAAGTCGATCGACCCGAACAGCGTCGATTTTGGACTCGTTTTTCGAACCCCGAATCTCAAAGATCCCGCCGATCCGAATTGGAAGCGGGCAGCGGACTACTTGAAGGCCAACGCCAAATCGATCGACCTGTTTATCCAAGCAGCAACATTGCCACGTTTGGGGTACATCTATCGCGATCCAGCGAATGACGTGTGGCTGAAAAAGCGACGCGGCAGCTCGGCCACAGAGACTTACCCCCTGTATCAGCCCACCAGTGGGATTCTCCTGCCGCAGTATCAGGAATTGGGATGTGTCAGAGATCTGTTGTTTATGTCCGCATTGTTCGCCCTCAAGAACAAAGACCTGCCACGGTTCCGTCAGCTCTGGCAGGCCGAATCGCATTTAGCCACTCAAGTTTTGGCGTCGGCCGAATTCACCGTCGTCCATGCAATCGGGAATTCCATCGCCGGAAGTGCCTTAAGTTTGATCCGGCATCTGGTCGTCGAACATCCCGAGTTACTTACCAACGAGCAGCTCCAGGGCTGGCGCCACGATCTGACCGCAGCCAACTGGGAATCAAAATCTTCGGCCGTGGACGAGTTCCGTCGCATGAGCGATGACACTCTTCAAAACATCTATACGGCAGAAGACCAGGGTGGTCGGTTAACTGCACAGGGGGCTCGTTTTCTACTGCAAAGCTTGTTGTTGTCGTGGTCCTTTGAACCTTCCCCCTGTGCAGCAATACTGGAGGAGAAGCAGGCCGCCGGGTTACCACAGGAATACACCAACGAGCTTCAATACCCCAACAGCCTTCACGAAGCCTTCCAACGAGAACTCGCCGCCGTTCGCTGGTCGGCGACACTGGCCAATCGCCGTGAGCTGCGCCTCGAGGCCGAGAAGCTCCTCACCCTTATAGAGGAAGAACTCGCCAAACCGCTGGCACAACGGACGCCAGTCACCGAGTCGTCTTACTTCCAGGAATTACAGCGAATTGAGACCACACCCGAAGTCTTCCGACGTTATTGGCCCATTCTAATGATGTTCCCCCAGACAATTGCCGACTGGTCCGGGTCGATTTCTGAACCACACCGGATGTACCTCGAAGCCACCCAGGCCAGTCTTGCGTTAGAACAATACCGTCGCCGCACCGGCCACTGGCCGGAGCGACTAGAACAACTCGTCCCAGTCGATCTGCCGCGAGTGCCCCTCGACGCCTACAGCGGCCAGCCGTTGATTTATAGACTCGTCGAAGGCCGCCCGTTGTTGTACTCCGTCGGGCCAGACCGCGATGACGACGGCGGCAAGCCACTTTCAGAGCTCTCTTGGCCCGTGATTCCTGACGGAGATGAACAAATTTTGCCGCCACTTTAGAGCGATGCCATGGAGGATTCGGGGAGTGTGAGGCTCCTGCCGAACCGCTTAGTTTTTCGGCTCCCAGTAGACTTATGCGGTTCGGCAGGAGCCTCACCCTCCCAAGGACCAAACTCCGTCCCAGCGTAGTCCTTTTGTTCTCCAGTTTTTTCACGGCACGATCTCCAGCTCGAAGCGGATTCCAACCGGCGAATTACGAAGACGTTCAGATCGCGGAGCGATCAACGACTGTGATTTTCATTAGCTATTGGCACAAACAGCTTTACAAATTGTCGACAATTCCGGATACAGCATCCATCGCCCCCTTACCGTCTGCGCAAGACACGCGTTCCCGGTCATTTGAAGTTGCTTTTCCCTTGCTCTCGGACCGAAAAACAATTATGAACAGATAAGAGAGCGTTTGTACGTAGATTGTCCGGCAGGAGATCCAGGATGTTTCGAGTCGATGCTGGTTTGGGCCCCCGTTATTGTGATGGGATGTCACGCCGCAGCTTCGTGCAGCTGGGTGTCTCCGGAATGGCAGCCGTTGGTTTGCCACAACTAGCCCGAGCCAAAGACGTTACCTCCGAGAAAACCGGCCAGAAAAAGAACACGTCGGTCATTCTGATTTGGTTGGACGGTGGCCCCGGCCACATGGACATGTACGACATGAAGCCCGAGGCCCCGGCGGAATACCGCGGCCTGTGGTCGCCGATTCGCTCGAATGTCTCCGGCTTTGAGATGACTGAGCTCTTCCCCAAGCAAGCCCAGGTCGCCGACAAGTTCTCGATGGTGCGGTCCTTGCATCACGACACCGGTGACCACTTTGCCGGTGGGCACCGGATGCTGACATCCAAAGATATGTCTGTCAGCGGCGCCAATAATGGTCAGAAATTTCCGGGTATCGGCGCCATCGTGGCCCGCGAACTGGGAGCTCGCCAACGCGGGATGCCAGCCTACCTGAGCGTTCCGCATGCCAGCAGTATTGGTCTGGTTCCCGGTTACTTCGGCGGTAATTTCCTGGGCGTGCAATACGATCCGTTCATGACGCACGCCGACCCTAACGCCGCCAACTTTAAGATCCCTAACCTGGATCTGGCTTCGGGTTTGAGCATTGATCGCCTGGGCGACCGCCGTACGCTGAACGCTCAACTCGACCGCATCCCGCGTTCCGTTGACCGCAAGGGAACCTTCGACGCGTTGGACCGATTCGATCAGGACGCCTTCGACTTTGTGTCGGGTTCAGCCGCTCGCAAGGCCTTCTTCATCGATAAAGAAGATCCCCGGTTGCGGGACCAATATGGCCGGCATCAATGGGGTCAGAGCACGTTGCTGGCCCGGCGACTGGTCGAAGCCGGCGCCACGTTCGTCACCGTTCAATACAGCGGTTGGGATCATCACTGGGATCTCAAAACGGGATACGAAAACTATCTGCCCTTGGTGGATAGCGCGGTCGCGTCGTTGTTCCAGGATCTCGATCAACGCGGGTTGCTGGAGACCACACTGGTGGTTCTCTGTGGCGAATTCAGTCGCACGCCGCGGATGAATGACGGTGGCAACGGCGGAGCTCCGATGAGCAAGGGAACTCCCGGCCGCGATCACTGGGGCAATTCGATGTTCTGCCTGATGGGTGGCGGCGGTGTGAAGGGTGGCCAGATTGTCGGTTCGACTGATCGCTTGGGGACCTCTCCCGCGTCGCGACCCGTGACTCCGGCCAACATTCACGCCACGATCTATAAGGTCTTGGGGATCGACCCGACGCTCCACATCCTGGACCACGCCGGCCGACCGACCCCCGTCCTGGAAGACCCGACGGCAATCGACGAATTGCTGGCGTAAGATCGTAGGCCTCAGTTGCGGCCTCCCGGATAAGCCTGATGTCGGGTGTTCCAGATCGAGCACCCGACTTTCGTCTTCCTCCATCTGCATCGCCTGACTGACATTTGGGTTCCCGTCGGGCTGGCACGTCTCACCTGACACTATTCGCCCCTGAAGGTCTGCCGCATGAGTTCCCCTGTTGATCCGTCTTCCGCTTACTTGCGTCAATTGTTCGGGCTGGAAGGCATGACGGCCGTCGTGATTGGCGGCACAGGGACGCTGGGCGGATCGATTGCCGATACGCTGGGCCAGGCCGGAGCACACATCGTCGTGGTCGGCTCGAACACCGATGCGGGACCAGCAGCGGTTCAGCGACTGACGGCCTTAGGGGCCACCGCCGAGTTCATCCCGGCCGACGTCACCAGCCGGGCTGATCTGGAATCCATTGCCAAGCATCTCGAAAGCCAACAGCGACTGCCTGATATTCTGGTGAACGGAGCTGGGGTCAATTCCCCCACGCCGTTCCTGGAAATCTCCGACGAAGAATGGGAGCGGATCTTCAATGTGAATCTGCGCGGCGTGCGGCTGGCGTGCCAAATTTTCGGAGCCCAGCTGATCGCCAAACAGGCTCTCGGATCGATCATCAACATCGCATCCCTCAGTGCGATTACTCCGCTGTCTCGAGTCTTCACTTACTCGGCCAGCAAAGCCGCAGTGCTGAATCTGACCCAGAATCTGGCACGAGAATGGGCTCCGCAAGGGATCCGCGTCAACGCCTTATCCCCCGGCTTTTTCCCCGCCGAGCAGAACCGCAAAGTCCTGACGGCCGATCGTATCGACAGCGTCATGCGTCACACGCCCATGAAGCGTTTCGGCACCCCTGACGAGCTCGCCGGGGCCATCCTGCTGATGGCGTCACCAGTGGCCGGCAGTTTTCTTACGGGGGCCAATCTGGTCGTCGATGGCGGCTTTACCGCCATGACGATCTAACAGGCGCGGTGAGACCACATTCCACGGGCAATTCTTACAATTCGGTTGCACCACGGAGACACGGAGAACACAGAGTTTTCAAGTCCAGAAGAGGAGTTTTTAGCCACGGATTGACACAGATTGAACACGGATTGGATCAGCCTCTGTTTGTGTTTTCTTATGACGCAAACCTAATAGTTTAGGACTAGCTGTCATCGCCGGACAATGTTGGCAAACACAGTCCCAATCCGTGTTTGATCTGTGTTAATCCGTGGCTAAAAACTCTTCTGAAAAGAACTTTTAAAACTCCGTGTTCTCCGTGTCTCCGTGGTGCAAATGATTTTTCATCACCGACTGCGGCCAATTCCGGCGGGTTCTACTTCAGTCCGGCGGCAATCTTCTCCACGTTGTGACGGACCATTCCGATGTACGTCCCCTCGGGAGTTCCCGCTTTGCCCATCGCGTCCGAGAAGAGCTCGCCGCCACGAGCGACCTGATGCCCCCGCTGGCCGCAACCTTCGATCAGCGACTGCATGTTGCGTTCGCTGATGCTGGATTCGGTGAAGACCGACTTGATCTGGTGCGTCGCAATGAACGTCACCAGTTCATTGATCTGCTTGACTCCGGCTTCCCCTTCTGTGCTGATCCCTTGGATGGCTTTGACCTCGATGTCATAAGCCCGGCCAAAGTATCGGAAGGCATCGTGAGCCGTCACCAATACCCGACGGGCCTTGGGAATCGACGCCAACTTGGCCTTACATTCCACATGCAGATCCTGCAATTCCTGACGATACCGAGCCGCTCTTTCAGCGAATTCTGTTGCGTGGGCGGGGTCGAGTTTTTCCAATGCCGCACGGACGGGCTCAATCGTTTCCAACCACAACGAAACGTCAAACCACACGTGCGGATCAGGGAAGCTGCCTTCAGTAGACAGCAGGCGATCCTTGGGCAAATTCTCGGCGAGGGCACAGGTGAGCTTACGTCCTCCCAGACGTGACAGTGTGTCGGCCAGTTTGCCTTCCAGATGCAGGCCGGAATAACAAATCAGATCGGCCGTTTCGAGGATGCGGACATCCCCCGGCGAGGCCTTATACAGATGCGGATCAACCCCTTCGCCCATCAATTGGTTGATTTCGACGTGCACACCACCGACTTCGCGCACGACATCGGCCACCATCCCTGTCGTGCAGGCCACTTGCCAACGAGTCTTCGCGGCGACGGGAGCCGACGAACTCATCGACTCACAGCCAACATACGTGAACAAGGCGAAACACAACAACCCTGTCAGAATCCAACAAGCGCGACGTCCCGAGTCCATACAAACCCTGCCCACAAGAAGATCTGGAAAACGCAAAGCCACGACCAGATCGGAAAATCTTGATACGATGCATCTCAGGATATGGCAAAATAAAAATTTTGCAACATCAAAATCTTAAAACAGACAGCAGCGAAGTGTGGACCGAGCACTCTACGGCAAGCTTTTTTGCTCGATAGACACGGTATCGCAGATCTTCGAATCCGAGCGATCGAGCTCGAACTCAAGGGCTTTGGCAGAATTTCAGAGTTGCCGAGCGTGAAAAATGCGATCGGATTGTGAGTTCGGGTTTGCAGAAAGCTTCCCTGAAAGGGAAGGACAACAGAGCCCAGGGTCGCTCGGTACGCCGAGCGCACCCTAGGTTAAATTCTCGGCAAGCTCCCAACCCTGAAAGGGTTGAACCTGCTGAAATTGCCCGAATAAGTGGAACCCATTCAGGGTTCTTCTCCCTATTTTGTCCTTGTACCCAGGGTGCGCCACGAGTACTCGGCGACCCTGGGCTATGTTGTGTATCCCCTTCGGGGAACAGACATTTGCCAAGGCTGGTAGCTAAAGACCAAACAAGAATTCCTCGCCTTCTCCGCGAAAACACTGAGGCCAACTGCGCTAGCCCAGATTAAAAGAATCCGGGCTACCCATCGACGGCATTGAGTTGAGTTAAACCGCAGCCGTTGCTGCCACCAGTTCGCGAATGTCCTGCAGCAGGGCATCTACGTCTTCGTTGGCGGTATCCCACGAGGTCATCAGGCGGCAGCCGCCAGCTCCGATGAAGGTATAGAACCGCCAGCCCCGAGTCCGCAGCCCTTCGCAAACAGCCAGCGGCAACCGCACAAAACAGGCATTCGCTTCACGCGGGGCGAGGAATTCCACGCCGGGAATCGCCAGCAGCCCTGTTTCCAAACGAGCCGCCGCCTGATTCGCATGCTGGGCATTCTTCAGCCAAGCCTCGGTCTGCAGCAGCCCCACCCACGGCGCCGCCAGAAAACGCATCTTGGAAGCCAACTGACCGGCCTGCTTACAGCGGTAAGCAAATTCATGAGCTAGCTCATGTTTGAAGAAGACGATCGCTTCGCCGACCGCCATCCCATTCTTAGTGCCGCCAAAGCACAGGACATCCACCCCGGCCTTCCAGGTGATTTCCTTAGGGGCCACTCCTAGACTGGCGACAGAATTGGCGAAACGGGCCCCGTCCATATGGAACCGCAGGTCGTAACGTCGCGTCACTTCATGCAACGCCTGCAGCTGCGGAACCGTGTACACCGTCCCCATTTCGGTCGACTGCGTGACGCTGAGCACTCGCGGCTTGGGGTAGTGAATATCGGTCCGGCGAAGCACCGTTTCCGCAACCGCATCGGGTTCAATTCGGCCTTCAGCCCCGGGCAGAGGCAGGAGTTTTGTACCGTTCGAAAAGAACTCCGGAGCACCGCATTCGTCGGTTTCCACATGTGCCAGTTGATGGCACACAATGCTGTGATAAGACTGGCAAATGGCGGCCAGAGCCAACGCGTTCGCCGAGGTCCCGTTAAACGTGAAGAAGACTTCGCAGTCGACTTCAAACAGCTCGCGGAGCAAGTCGGTCGCCCGAGCCGTCCAGGCGTCATCGCCGTAACCAGGCGCGTGTCCTCGGTTGGCATCTTCCATCGCCGCCCAGGCTTCGGGGCAGATCCCCGAGTAATTGTCGCTGGCAAACTGCCGGCGAACCAATGGCGAGGGATGATCGGCGTGGCTGCGCCGCCAAGAATTAGGATGCGTCATGGTCTCGAACACTCATGGAGAAAAAGGCGTTAACACCGACCGAGCATAGAGAGAAGTGTAACGTGCCGGGGGGTTGGAAAGTCAAGTTGCCACGATCAACGGATCAACGCAGTGTTGTGTGGAGGTAAAAACCCTCTTCTGGCGCGCTAAGTGCAACTCTTCATAAGAGCGACTCCAGCCCCCGCAGGTTCATCCTAGATCCTTGACCAAGATGAATCCCTACCCCGAAATCAGTGACCACGTTGTGCCATTTTTGACTTCAATGTGAATCCGACGCCAACCTCACACTCACTCTGCATCTCATTTAAAAACAACAACTTACGATTTTACAGTAGAACTCGCCAGAAGCCACATATCCCTATTGCAGCTTCCAAATCTGGACAATGCATTATTATATTGTAATATTTCAATTCAACAACATGTTGTCCATATGGCCATGTTTGTGTTTCGATTGAATTGCCCTCAAAGGAACCTCTGATGCCTCAAAAGCGTGCATTCACTCTGATTGAATTGCTGGTCGTGATTGCCATCATCGCGGTCCTCATCGCCCTCTTGCTGCCAGCTGTTCAACAAGCGCGCGAGGCGGCTCGACGCAGCCAGTGCAAAAACAATCTCAAGCAGGTGGGACTGGCACTCCATAACTACGCTGAAACCATGTTGGTATTTCCAATTGGGGCTCTCGCCCCACGACATAACGGCAATTGGCGTTGGCGTGTGCTGCCATACCTCGACCAAGCCCCACTCTATAGCCAACTAACACTTGTTCCTGCTTCCGGTGCGGCGGGATTCAATGCCCGACAGCAACCAACTCAAACAGCGCGGTATATCAATGGGTTTCTAGCGCTGAATAATCTGGTACTCCCGGTTTATCTGTGCCCATCGAGTTCTCAGCCGTCGAATTCGAACGCGACGACATCCACCATGAGTAACGGCGAAAACGGCTTGATGATTGACTATGTTGGAATCTCTGGATCAACTCCTGATCCGGGCAATCGAACAACCGTCTGTTCGGCGGAGATCCCCTCTGGACGCGGTATGGTGTGTGAAAACGGGCTGCTCATTCCCAATGGGTCGACCCGACTGCGTGATGTCACCGATGGTACGTCGAACACGTTAATTTGCGCCGAGCAATCAGGATTGGTGGGCACTCAGGATCTGTCAGCCAACTATGAAGGCGGCTGGACCGGATGGTACCCGCAATCTTTCCGTGCTCCGCAGGTCTCCGACACAGACTCATTTGGATCAGGAATCACCACACTTCGCCAAGCCATTAATGCGAAAACGGGAGGCATCGGCGGCACAATCGCATATGGTTTGAACACGGTCATTAACTCATATCACACTGGTGGAACGCACGGTTTTCTGGCCGACGGTTCAGTTCGCTTTCTGTCCGAAAACATGAACTTACAGACCCTACTGCAACTCGGATCGAAAGACGATGGCCAAGTCATCGGTGAGTATTAAATTCTCGCTCAAGCGGCTGAATTGCCCCAAGCAAACTTGATAAGACTGTGACCATATTATGGCGTTTTTGAACCTTCACCAAATCAATTCCCGAACCTTCGGCGTTGCAGCCCCCCGCTGGCAAAGGACTGCCCTTACGGTTCACTTGATGGTCACTTTGTGCTATCTCGCGGGGTGTGGCGGAAATGGTAAACCGCAGGGCTCCGTGCATGGAACCGTCACCTTTCAGGGCCAGCCGGTCACTCAGGGAACCGTGCTGCTGTTCTCTCGAAAAACAGGTCAGAATTTCGCCGGACCAGTCGGCACCGACGGCCGCTTTACGATCACTGATGCCGTGGACGCTGGCGACTACGTGGCCATGGTACAACCACCCATGGCCACCGCTGCACCCGGCAGCCCCGAAGTCTCCAAGCCGAAAGAATACGCCAACATCCCGCGGAAATACCACAGCGATACGACTAGCAATCTGACTGCCGTCGTCAAAACGGGAAAGAACGACATCAAATTAGAGCTTCTACCCTAATGCGGCGGCACATCCGCAATCGCTCTCGCACGGGGGAGTCGCCCCGTCCGTGAAGGATTCTGGGAGGGTGAGGCTCCTGCCGAACCGCTCAGTCTTCCGGGCCCCAG
>JAZKFE010000310.1:0-4253 GCA_040386595.1 Planctomycetota bacterium
CTTGCGAGCGTCCATAAACTTAGCGGTTCGGCAGGAGCCTCACCCTCCCAAATCCATCACGACAGTTGGTTGATCCGCTCAGATGCGATGGCACAGGCAGCACCAGACGTGTGAATGCACGGGCAGGATCCAGACGGCAGCCGTGCTGACAAGTATTCGGAAAGCGTGTGTCATGGGCCAAGGCTCCGCGCGGACGGGCAGATTGGGATTTTTTACAGTGACCGTTCAACAACAGGCTGGCGATCTGTCAGGCCACGGCGGAGCGGACCGTGGCTGGCAATCGAGGTCAAATCAGGGCCATGCGGGCGCGAAGGCCATGCTGTCGGCAACTCAGTGAGCGACTGAGTGATTTCCTCGCAAACGGCGGCGAATGGATGAGTTGCTCGCGGATATTCTCCCGAGCAATTCGCATTCGTGGCTGTGTTACTGAGTCAACATGGGGTTGTCATGAGATCGGCCATTTGGCATAGGCAGTCGCACTAGACGATTGATCAACGGCAGAGTCTACCAAAGCGGAACAGCCTGCAGCCCGTGGCTTGGTCGTCCGTCAGAACGTTTTTTGACGCGAAGACAATTCGTCGTCACTCGAATCGGCCCGATCGCTTGGGCCTCTGTTCTCTCGATGCGGGACGACTTAGTGTCTTTTATTCCTGGCGAGCGGTTCTTTTCGTGTTGTTTTGTGGATGTGGCCATGCGTTCTCGTATAAATGATCACATGTGCATGTTTTATTTTTTACACTTGTTCGCACTTTGGAATTGGTCATATGCTGATACTTAGATTTATCGCAATTGCGCTCCATTTGCCTATTTGGCTTCACAATTGTGCGGCCGTCATTTCCTTGTCTGTTCTAACAGGAGAGCGGTTCTATGACACAAAAGCGTGGTTTCACCCTCATTGAGTTGCTGGTGGTCATTGCGATCATCGCCGTGTTAATCGCCCTTTTACTCCCTGCGGTGCAGCAGGCGCGGGAAGCGGCTCGCCGAAGTCAGTGTAAGAACAATCTCAAGCAGATTGGCTTGGCTCTGCACAACTACCACGAAACTTTCAGTGTGTTTCCGTACGGGGGAGAGATTTCGAAAAATCAAACGGGTTTAACAATGCTCCTCCCGTATTTGGACCAGGCGCCGCTCTACAACACACTCAATTTCAGCGCCGCGATGGGCAAGTGGTACAATCAAACGACAACTGGGCCAACGCCCGCAACCGCCGCGGTCAACTTGGCCGCGGCTCGGGTGCGATTGAACGTCTTCCTCTGTCCGAGCGACAATGGCAATCCGACGTTGAGTGATGATGCGACTTACTATGGTTGCACTACATCAGCTTCAACTCCATCCTATAAGTCGAGTTACGGCTTCAGTGTTTACAATGCATATACAAGGCTTAAGAGCGATCCACTTTACGTGCCGTGGACTAAGGAACCGGCAGCTGTGCGAGCCCTGTTCGGTTGGGATTCCAATTCTCAGCTACGTGATGTGGTCGATGGTAGCAGCAATACTGTCGCCGTTTCTGAGTCGACGCTTGATATCTACAACGGGCGCGCTGGGGCTTGGGCCTGCACTCATTGGGTTGGTGGCATCGGTGTCGTGTTCGCTCAAGCACCGAATCAGTGGTGGCTCGCCCCCTATGCGAGCGCAGCGAATCCGGCGCCTGGTATTCCCGGACGCTTGCAGTCATGGGCGATGCCTGGCAGCACGCACACCGGTGGACTACAGGTTCTCATGGCGGATGGTGCTGTTCGATTTATCAGCCAGAATCTGGCTCTACAGACAATGAACTCTCTCGCCAGAATCAGTGACGGCACCGTCCTGGGTGAGTTTTAAAGTTCGCGTCGCCTACTCGAAACTATTCTCCCCGTGAGTGCCTTGCTGCAGTAGAAATGGGCGCTCGCGGCGGTATGAATTTCACTGGGCATTGAGCATCTTGGCAGTGGTTGGCCGCTGCCGAGATGCTTTGTGTTGCTGCTTCTAATCAGCACTTGATGCCCTGCACCACTCTGATCGTTTCCATTTAGCCGCTATTTCAGGGAAATAAAATTATGTCGCGATGCGACTTGATGCGCCGTTGCGCTGGGGTTTGCCTGTTGATGTTGTCGGTCCAATTACTTGGTTGCGGGGGCGCTCCGGCGAACACAGAAAAATTAGTTCCGGTGGCTGGGATTGTGACACTAGACGGCAAGCCGAGTGAGGGGATTACGTTGATGTTCTCCCCCTCAGATAACTCGGCGACTCGTGGCGGCTGGGGGGTGACTGATGCCCAAGGGAAATTCAAAGTTACTCATAACGTGAAGAATCAGCCCGGTCTTCCCGCTGGCGATTTCACGGTGACTTACTCCAGATTCACGATGCTAGACGGGTCACCCATTCCGGCGGGCAAGCCACCGGCGGATGTCGGTGGCGTTCAGAGTTTATCACCCGTATGGAACGACCCATCCAAAGCGGGCCCACACAATAAACTCACTATTCCCGCCGAAGGTGCTCCTAATCTGGAGCTCAAGATTGATACCAAGCTCAGAGGGTAATTTCGCTGTTAGTTAGTGAGGCTTCACTGTCTGAAAACGAAAAAACCGCCCGTCCCTCGAAGAGGAATGGGCGGTTTTTGTATGTCGAATGGCGTGTTAAGCCAGGCTGACTTCCTTCTTCAAGCAACGGCCGATCTGGCGGATTGCTTGACGCAGGCGGTGTTCGTTCTCGACGATGGCCAACCGCAGGTAGCCTTCGCCTTCTTCGCCGAAGCCACGCCCCGGACTGACGGCGACGCCACCCTCATCGAGCAGCTTCATCGAGAAATCGATCGATCCCATCTCACTCCACGGCTCGGGGATCTTGGCCCAGACGAACATGCCGGCTTTCGGCTTCTGAACGTCCCAGCCCAGTCGTTGCAAACCGTCGCACAGTACGTTGCGGCGGCCTTCGTATTCCTTGGCGATCTGTTCGACGGCCGATTCGCAATGTCGCATGGCGACAATGGCGGCGATCTGCGAGGCCTGGAAAATACCGTAGTCGTAATAGCCCTTAATGGTAGCGAGGGCTCGGACCATTTCGGAATTGCCGGCACAGAAACCGATGCGCCAGCCGGCCATGCTGAAGCCCTTGCTCATCGTCGTCATCTCGACGCCAATGTCCTTCGCGCCCGGCGTCGCCAGGAAGCTGGGGGCCATGTAGCCGTCAAAGCAGATATCCGCATATGCGAAATCGCTGATGACCAATAGGTTGTGTTCTTTGGCGATCTTGACCAGATCGACGTAGAAACTCTGCTCGATTGTCGTTCCGCTGGGATTGTGCGGGAAATTGACGATCACCAGCTTCGGCTTCGGGAACAGATGCTGGCAGGTGTAAGAGATGTTGCTCAGGAACTGGTCGGGTTTGGTGACGTCAAACGCCAGCACGTTGCCCGAGGCCAACATCACCGAATACGCATGAATCGGGAAGGTTGGTGCGGGAACCAGAGCCGTATCGCCGGGGCCCATCAAGGCCAGGCACAGGTGCGAAAAGCCTTCTTTGGAACCCAGACAGGCGATGACTTCGTCGTCGGGGTTCAGATTCACGCCGTAGCGTTTGAAGTACCGCGCCGCGACTTCACGCCGCAGATTCGAGATCCCGTTGGCCACCGAATAGCGGTGATTGCGAGAATCCTCGACCGCTTCCTTCAGCTTCTCGGTGATCATGGGATGGGGCGCATCGGTCGGATTGCCCATACCCAGGTCGATCACGTCGATACCCGCGACGCGCTTTTGGTATTTCAACTTGTTGATTTTACCGAACAAGTACGGGGGCAGCCGCTTCAAACGGTCCGCCACAGGAATTGTAAACGGATTGTCGGTTTGCGGACGTTCGGATTCGTTACGCATCGATCATCTGGCCTGGGTGACGCTTGAATATTTTAGGAAAATTTCTCTGATCCGCCGGGGGCGAACAACTCAGCATTCCATAACTATTGGTTCGGTCACCGACCAGAGGTAACTCTTACTGATTCTAACATTTGGGCCGATTTTGAATAGGTGGGCCAAGTGAGACGGCAGAGAATGGGGGCCACAGCGAATCTCGATCGGACTGCGTTGTCTGGGATGACGTTGCAAAATGACCGAGAATGCGACCGTTTTACAGGCGTGCCAGCATCGAAACAGGAGTCCGAACGCTCCCGAAAATTCGTGAGGGTCCACATCGTGTTGCTGGAGACACGGCGGAATGTGTCTGTATTGAGCTAGTACGGCGCTGTCGTGCTCGGAATAGTTGGGGCATTGGGAGGGTGAGGC
>JAZKFE010000311.1:0-4894 GCA_040386595.1 Planctomycetota bacterium
TCCAAGCATTGATAGTTTAAAAAGGTGTCCAAAGTAGGGTAATCCCAAGGCAGGAGTGCCCATCCTACAGTTTTTTGCCTACTTGGCTGGTGTGCTGCACCAGACTAAATTTCGGTTTCGGCAGGGACGACGAATGGCTTGCGATACTCTCGCGTCAGGAAGGCGTTTGCGGCCGGGTTGTCGGGGAATGATTCGCGTTCGGAATCGGGATGCAACAAGACGCCGAGCACCAGTTTCGTGTCATCAAGGTCCACCTTATGCTCTTGCAGATGTTGTACCGTGCGATCGAGCGTGTCCTTGACGTCATCCTGGACCTTGAGGTCGCTGACGGTCGCTTGAATGTCCTTCGTGCTGGCGGGTTGCCCTAGACGCCAGGAGATGTTGCCCATGTGGCACAGGGCTGTCGACTGGTGCCCTTCGAGGATTTCGGCATTCAGGTCTTCTTGTTTGCGGCTGCGGACGGCGTTGATGAAGTTCGCGAAGTGACTTTCTTCCTTGCGTTTTGGCGTGAAAGTACTGACGAGCTTACCAGCGGGGTCGAATAACGAGGTATTGGCGATCGAACCTTCCGTGCCGTGGAACAACCAACCGCCACCCCATCCCGGGCGGAAGGGTGGGGTCTTCAAGCCGCGCGTCTCGGCGACAACGGTCTTGTCGCCGAAATCGAAAATACAGACTTGGGTGTTGGGGGTCTCACCAGCATCCTCATAACCGAAGCGTCCGCCATAGCTGATGGCGCTGCGGCCGAGGCCCGTCAGGCCCAGCCCCCAGCGACAGATATCAAGCGAGTGGATGTTGTTATTACCCAATTCACCGTTGCCCGTTTGCCACTGCCAGTGCCAGTCGTAATGCAGGGTTTTACGAGTCAGCGGGCTCAATGGGGCCGGGCCCATAAAGAGGTCATAGTCGACGTTGCTGGGCACTTCGTAGGTGCCCTTCGGCCCGATCGAATTCCGGGTGCCGTAGATGATACTGCGGGCCAGTTTGACTTCGCCGAGCTTTCCGGCCTTCATGTATTCGACCGCTTCAGCCAGTGCCATGTTCGAGCGGTTTTGGGTTCCGCCCTGGCAGATGCGGCCGGTCTTGCGGGCTACCTGCACAATGCGGCGACCTTCGCTGATGTTGTGACTGACAGGCTTTTCGACATAGGCATCTTTGCCCGATTGCATTGCCCAGATGGCGGCGAGGGCATGCCAATGATTGGGGGCGGCAATGAAGACTGCATCAACGGATTTATCGTCGAACACACGTCGCATGTCCTGCACGGCTTGGGGTGCTTTGCCTTGTTGCTTCTCGACGATGGTGGCGAGTTCGGCAGCCAGATCGCGATCGGGATCGCACACATACACGATTTCACAGTCAGGAACTTTGGCCAACTCGGCGACGTGCTGTTTGCCTCGTACCCGGCAGCCAATCATCGCCACACGGACTTTGTTACTGGGAGCGCCGGTCGGTTTGTCCTCGGCATAGATCAATTGCGGAACCGCGGCGGCTGCCAGCGCCGCAGCGGCCAGCATGGAGTCTTCCAGAAAGTGACGACGTGTTAATGAGTGCATGAAATTTCCTCAATGAGTGTATTCGATTGATGAGTTACTCAAGGTCAAACGATGCGACTTCTAATCACTCTGTTTCTCCTGTCCGGCGCGGAACAGTTTCACAGTCTATGTGGATTTCACTCGTGCGTGGGCTCGTTCTAGGGCCGCGGCGATTTCTTGTTCAATGACCGGCAGTGGATTAAGCGGATTACGTGGATTCTCGACTGGGGTGACGCGGTTCGTCTGGGGATCCCAATGCACGGGGCCGAAGCGTGCGGGGGTGGTCACGCCGCTCAGGATATTGCCCATGGCGTCCCCCTGGTTGAAATGCCAGAACTCGAAGGGGAAATGGATGAAGCCGTGCTTCTCGAGCATCGCGGTGATGTCGAGTCGATTTTGTAGGGCGTCGGGTTCGACAAACGGGGAACGCATGGGCGTCCGCTCGCTCATTTCGAGATACGGATTGCCGCGCCAGACTTCGCTGCCGTCGTCGCGGCGAAATACAGAAACATCGATGGCCGAGCCCGACATATGTGTGCCAACCTTGGGAATGTTGGCGACCAGCACGGTGGCTCGGCGAAAGACCATTTCGACGGGAGGAATCTGGCCGCCGTTTTCCCAGATACATTTTTGCAGAATCACATCGAACAGCTCAGGCTTGCGGACCAATTGGCCCTGCATTTCCAGCGAGCGATAGCCGTCTTCGATCTTCATTATCCAGCCGCGGGCGTTCATCTCCTGGCCGATGGCGATGACGTCCTTCACCAGGCTTTCCCGCATGAAAAACACACGTTCAAGCTCGCCGGCGATTTTGGAATCGGAGAATTGCATCTCCACGCCCGAGCTGGCTACGGCGGCGGGAAGGGATGCAAACCCCTCACCGCATTCACGAACCTCGAAGGCCTCGACCTTCTGCACAAGTTCGTAACCGAGCTGCATTTGCTCGGCCCAGTAAGCGCGTCGGGACGCTTCGTCGGTGTTGGTCATTTGGAGTGGCATTTCCTATGTCAATCGTCGTTGTTTTCGGGGGACGAGTGGTCTGCTGGCTGTGCGGAAAACGTCAATCTGGATGCTACGAAAAAGGGAGTGCCGCCGTCGAGTACCAGCTTTGCTGGTTTGAGAATAAACAGTCGGAAATATTTTGAACGTTTGTGAATGTGTTTCGGTTGTGGCAGAAAGTCATCACCAATCAAAGCATGACAAATCGTCACAGATTGACACTCGCTGATTATCTGATTATCTTATTCTGAATTGCCATTTATCCTGCGTAATTGCAGGACATTTTTTCAACGGCATTTGACGGATGCGATTTTCGTCATCCCAGAACTTATTTTGTTTTGGTCATTTTCCTGTTCGCTCGCAAGGATTACGCCATGGCCCAAAGATCGTTACGACAGCGCGGATTTACGCTTATTGAACTACTTGTGGTGATTGCGATCATCGCGGTACTGATTGCGCTGCTGTTGCCCGCAGTTCAGCAAGCTCGCGAGGCCGCCCGACGGGCGCAGTGCAAGAACAAGATGAAGCAGCTGGGTTTGGCGCTGCACAATTACCACGACACGTTCGGTGCATTCCCTTCCGGTCTGGTCACGAACGTAGGGGGAGTTTGTCAGGCGGGAGCGACCCAGTTTGGCGCACCATGGACGGTCATGATTCTGCCGTATGTGGACCAGGCACCGCGTTACAACACCTTCAATAACACCGGAGGAACATTCTTCGGTCTGTATCCGATCGAAGCCTCACGAACAGAATCGCCGCGGCAGCTGCTTCGAAATGTGGTGTTCGAATGCCCTTCTGATCCCAACGCGTCTGAAGGCAACGCGACGACGAACTACATGGGTATTGCCGGTGGTTGCGCCAGCGCCGGTGAGACTGGCTGCTGCGTGTCGGCTGGCCAGCGATATCAATCCAGCAACGGTATTTTCTACAACAATTCGAAGACGGGGATCCGCGACATCACTGATGGTACGACCAACGTCTTCATGCTTGGGGAGACCCGGTATTTGATCTTGGCCGCAGCGAATCCGGGTTACTATGGGACATGGGCCAGTGGGCTGTACCAGCAAGGTACGGATATCAATACTCAGACCATTGCGACATGTGTGAATCAGATCAACAGTTCCGCTGCTGATCCCGGTCGAACTGGTGGTTTTACGCATGAAATTCACCCGAATACACTCGGCAGTCGCCATATCGGTGGGGCACATCACACGATGGCGGATGGTTCGACGCACTTCATCAGCGAGAACATCAACATCACGGTTTACCAGTCGATGGGCCGCAAGAGTGACGGTTTGCCTGTCGGTGGTTTTGCACCGTAGTGTGGTTCCTGCAGTGTGGCAGTTGCGATTGACACCGCCCAGCGATCTGATTTTTTAACGCGGCCGTCTCGGCTTATCGGCGATCATTATGTTTAAGAATTGGCGTTCGTGTGTGCGGTGTCAATGTGCGCTGCTGGCCAGCCTATTGCTCAGTGGCTGTGGCCTGTTGTCGGAAGGTGGGCCGGCGCGTTATGAAGTCTCGGGAACGGTGACTTATCAGGGGGCGCCGGTTCCCTACGGTGAGATTGTATTTGAGCCCGATAGTACTAAGGGCAATGAGGGGCCAGCGGCCCGGGCCGTGATTCAGAATGGGGCCTATCTGGTGGACAAGGAAAAAGGGGTCGTGTCTGGCCCGCTTCGCGTCCGGATCAACGGCTATGATGGCAAGGCTCCTGCTGGAGGCGGCACTATGCCGCATGGCAAGTCACTGTTTGCCGAATACATTGATCAAGTCGTGCAACCGGACGATGTGGCCACGCATGACTTCACCGTGGCGAAGAAATAAACGCGGTCGCTGGCGGACTTGTTTTGTACGGTTCGCCTGATCGTTGAGCCGGAATTGCCGACTATCGCCGTGTCATACTGAATCTTAGGATGATGTGCCGGTATCTGCAGTCGATTGGCTGCCCCGAACAGCATCGGCATCGCGAGTTCCTCGAACTGAGAGCGATCCAAGATCCGTAGGATGGGCATTCCTGCCCGTCGGTTTTGACGTTTCAATGGAAGAGACGGGCAGGAGTGCCCGTTCTCCGACATGATCTGATCGCGTCGCGCCCAATCATCCGGCGTCGTCACCGGGATTCTTTCTGACGTAGCCTGACTCTCTGAGTCGGGTTTTCTTCGTAGGAAAAAGAATCCGACTTAGAGAGTCAGGCTTACGCGGAACGCGATGGCTGCCGCCGCTTGACCCGCCTACATGGCTTTGACGTCGAACGCGTTATTGGAAGCGAATCGAGGCCCAGCCGTCGCGGCCGAGGATCTCGATCACATGAATGGTGATCGGTTGGGCGTCGTCCTTGTTGAGGGTGATCTTCCGCG
>JAZKFE010000311.1:4904-7882 GCA_040386595.1 Planctomycetota bacterium
CAGGAATCCGGTTTGCAACTTGCTCTTGATCACGCCCGCCCGGGCGATTTGTTCGGTGATCTTCGCGGGCGGATCGACGGGATCGACGGTCACTTCACCGCGGGTCAGGATAATGTCATCACCCTGCACCGAGATGGTGAGCGGGATCGTGATAATCTGCGGGGGAATATTACCACCCTTGGCCGGATCTCGCAGGAAGCCGGCCCGAATGATCATTGTCAGATCGGCGTCGGGAGCCGGGACCGGTTTCGGTTCGGCGATCGTTACGTCCTTTTTGCTGAGCTTGCTCAGTTTGCCTTCTAGCAACTGCCGAATTTCCTCTTCGGACATCGTTTTGCCGGCGAGTTCCAAACGGTCGAGGACGTTGTTAATGAGGCTTTCGTGAACTCGGAGAGCCAGTTCTCCGGACGCAACCGGCTCGTTGGGGACGATGTCGCCTGCCAGCTCATGGTTGGCCATTAACCGGCTGTAGAGTTCCAATTCCGAATCTGTGCTGCGTGTGGCTTTATAGTCGGGATAGAGATTGTCGGATTTCAGTGGCGCGACAACCTTCTCATTCAGCTTGCCATTGAGTTCACTAAAATTACTATCGACGGCATTGTCGAACTCGGGGCCGACGCGTGAGGAAACTCGTTCGGCGGCGATCGATTCGGCCGCGGGGCGATTGCGTTCGGCACCATCTAACGCCAGATGCCGGGCAAATTTTCCTAGCAACGGGACACGGTCGAGCTTTGTCGACGCACCAACCGGCTGGCTGGAGGCGCTGACCTGAATGCTAGCCGGCTGTGTGGAGAACGTGACGCCGTCGAAGTGGATATCCTTGGCACCGAAGAACTGATTATTTCCGTTGGAGTAAATGATGACGCTGGACTTATAGGCTTCCGTATTTGTTGATACGGTGCCTGTCAGGTTGATTCGGATGAAGGCCCCATTTTCACTGGGCAAGATATCGAAGGTCGAGGAAGTGGTGGTGACCTGTGAGCCGTACACGTCGGCTCCCAGGACGAAGTCGCGAACGCCACCCTCTTCGGTCTGCGTCTTCGCCAGGACTCGATTGAGAAAACCTTCCGAGATGGCGAACTGAATGTTGGAGTTGAAATAGTGCTGTCGCATGGCGGCAGTCAGGCGTTCGCCATTGTCGACCGTGGACCGGCGAAGAGCATCATAGGCCAATCGGACTTGGACAGCGGCTTCAGTCGTGCTTCCGGCTTCGTATTTTTCCAGGCCCGTTAACAAGGCCTTCAGCTGGTTCCGGACCTCATCGTTGTTCGATCCACCGGTGGCGCGGGTCAGGACGCCGACCGCTCGGTCGAGATCGCGACGATAGGTTCGCAGAGCCGGAGCTGCGGAGAAGTTCTTGATGGCGGGATCATCTGATTTGGAAGCATCCTGCAGCTTATTGAGTACAGGGCCGACCTGAGCCAGGAACGCGGCTGGATCGGTTCCCCCCATTGCCGCGGCGCGTATTTCCTTCGTGCGGAGGTAATGCTTCCAGTCGGCGCCCCCTTGAACCGAGTCGAGGTAACCATCAATGACGTCAGTGGCCGCGAGGAGATCTTGCTTGGCTTTTTCGAGGGCCGGGGCCAGAGCGGATAAGGGATTCGCGGAGAGCGTATCCAAGACCGCTTCCAGCACATCGATGCGACGGGTAAGTCCTCCGCGGAGGCTGATGAGTTGTGTGCGGATAGCGCCGTATTGATTGTCGTCGAGAGCTGTTTTAACGGTCGCCAGTTTGACTTTCAGGACGGTCAGAGCTGCCTGCTGGCCTGCGAGGTCGTCCGCTGTTTCGCTGTAGAATTTAATCAGGGCCTGGTCAACGCCCTCTTTCCAGGTCGTCCACGATTCCGGGAGGGTGCCTAACGTGGCGAGGATGTCTGGTGGGGCATCTTCGGCGAGCAAACCTTTCAAGCCCGTGGGAACCGCAGCAGCTGGTTCAGTGTCATCACTGTGCACTGGAGCATCGGTCAGGAGGGCCAGGCAAGTCAGTGCTGTTCCCAGACGAACTGCCAGTCCTCGACCTCGACGTGGGGATGCAACTCGCGGCAAACCGCCTGCAGGACTGATATGCATCATCGCACTACTCCGTGACCTTTTCCGTGACTTTTGTCCGGTAACTCGGGAAAACCCCGTCGGATTTTTAGCCCGGTCAGGTGGCCAAAAAGCGTTCACGAGGTTGCACACAGCCGTTGATTATTGCCCAGCTTCCCTGTCAAGTCGATCACCATTTGTCGCTGTGCGCTAATTGAGTGAGGTCTGATGCCATATGGGCTTATGGAAAGAATTGCAACGGAAAAACGGCCTGCATCGGATCTTGTTCAGACGGACGCAACTCCTGCCGAGACACGGTCGTTGTTCAGGTAGATTTTTGACGAGCGTGGCTTATCGACACACAGGTTGTCGACTGGGCGACCAGAAATACGCCACAGCCGAATCGCGGTCCGGAGACCTAGGACAACGCGTAACAGCTGGTTGTGAAATTGGT
This sequence comes from Planctomycetota bacterium, assembly GCA_040386595.1. GTDB lineage: Bacteria > Planctomycetota > Planctomycetia > Planctomycetales > Planctomycetaceae > JAKFVC01. The sequence goes on from JAZKFE010000311.1 coordinate 7,387, forward strand.
TGCGGCAATCTGCGTAATTCGGGCTAGTTTAGGCATCGAAAATGCGTTTTGGTGCATCGACTGCTCGGAGGCACTAACGCGAGGTGGCCGGGCGAAGACAGCTGGACGCGAGTCACTGCAATCAAGGAGAACTGCTGTGTCGGATTTCAACCCACTTGGATTTGCTCAAATACTGTTTGCGGCGGATGCAGATTTATCTACGGACGTGATTTTGGAGTTCGCGCGGCAACATAGTCCGCTTCACGACGAATTTTATCCGTATGAAGTGCTGGACTATTACCGAGCTTTGCAGTTTGAAGAGCTAGAAGCTGCGGCTTGTGCCGGTTGTACGACGGGGCATTCTTTGGCGGCGATCTAAAGCAATTGGAAATTCGGCTGTCTGCCCATAGTCGTTGTTCGCTCCGCGAACTGAACGCATTCGCAGTAGCCGGCTCGAATTGGGATTGAGCCTGAGTACGGATCCCACCTCGCTACTGCGAGCGCGTTCAGTTCGCGG
>JAZKFE010000312.1:0-9183 GCA_040386595.1 Planctomycetota bacterium
ACACGGAGTTTTGAAAGTCATGAAGAAGAGTTTTTAGCCACGGATTGACACGGATGAAACACGGATTGGGACATCGCCTGCAGGCATTGTCCGGCGATTACAGTCAGTCCTGGAGTAGTCGGTTTGCGTCATAAGATAACACAAACAAAGGATGATCTAATCCGTGTTCAATCTGTGTTAATCCGTGGCTAAAAACTTCCTCTTCGTAAAGTTGTTTCTCTGTGTTCTCCGCGACTCCGTGGTGCAATTCTTCTTATATGAAAACCTTCAACTAAAGCGATCTAAGCTACATTACTTCTTCGCCGATTGGGCCCGTAGCCGCTTGAGTAGTTCGGCCATGTCGGGGGGCATCTGCATCTTGAACAACATCTCTTCGCCGGTGATGGGATGTTTTAGTCCGAGTTCCGCCGCGTGCAGGGCGATGCGTGACGCGCCGCTATGATCGGGGATCGGCTTCTGGAATAGGGGTGTGTGGTAGATCTTCTCACCGCACAACACGTGTCCCAGTTCCGACAGATGAATGCGGATCTGATGGGTGCGGCCCGTCTCCAGTTTGCATTCGACGACCGTGTAACCCTCCAGATATTCAATCGGTTTCACGTGTGTGATGGCGTGTTGGCCGGCATCTTTTAATGTCGTGCTGCCACGTTTACCGTCCCCTCGGTCACGAATGAGATCGGATTCGATCGTCTGCGCTTCCAGCCGTCCTTGCACGATGGCGACATACTGCCGGTGCATGTCGTGTTTGCGGAACATCTGGACAAGTTTTTGCTCGGCTTCGGGAGTCCGGGCGAAGATCATCAAGCCGCTGGTTTCTCGGTCCAGGCGATGCACGGCCCGGATGCGCGGAGGACGTTTGCCCTTGGGCTGCTTTGTTTTGTCCTGCTGCGCGATGACCTTGGGGAGAACTTCATCCAACGTCGGCTGCACTTGTTTGCGGCGGCTGGGCCAGTCCTGTTCTTCGGCATGCCGCAACGTCGTCATCCCTGCCGGTTTTTCGACGATGACGATATGCAGATCCATGTAACGGATCTTCACGTCCGCATCTCGAGGAGGCTGGGCTTGAGGATTGTCGAGGACGCGGATGACATCCTTTGCCTTCAGTCGCCGGCCTTCGTCCAGGCACATGTTGCCGTTGATCTGGACATGCCGTCCAGACAGCAATTTACGGACCTGCGACCAGGATTGACCTGGCAGCCACTGCCGCAGCAGCGCGAGCAGCGTCTGCTGAGCTTGATCGTCGGATACGTGAAAGACTTGCACGGCGGGAGGGGGCATGAAAACTACTTCATTACTCGCACGAAGACTGTCCTGTGGCTGCACGGCGAAACGCCGCCCAGCGACCAACTCTACGCGATAATCGGGGTGATAACCTGTCCGGCGACATCGGTCAGCCGGAAGTCGCGACCATTATAGCGATATGTCAGCTTCTCGTGGTGTAATCCCATCAAATGTAAAATCGTGGCGTGGAGATCGTTGATACTGACCCGATCTACGGCTGCTTTATGGCCGATTTCGTCGGTTGCACCGTATAACGTCCCGGCCTTCACCCCGCCGCCCGCCATCCACATGGTAAAGGCATGGGGGTTGTGATCGCGGCCGGTCCCCCCCTTTTGCACGATCGGCAAGCGACCGAATTCTCCGCCCCAGATGACCAGCGTCGAATCCAGCAACCCGCGGCGTTCCAGATCGGCGAGTAATCCGGCGATGGGCTGATCCGTTTCGGCAGCGAATCCGGAATGATTGGCCTTGATGTTGGCGTGACCGTCCCAGCTCAGTTCGTTATCCATGCCGCCGCTATAAATTTGGACGAAACGAACTCCGCGTTCGACCATGCGTCGAGCAATCAAGCATTGCTTGGCAAAGTGTGTGGCCTTGGGATTATCGAGGCCATAAAGCTTCTGTGTCTCATCAGATTCTTTGGCAATATCGATCGCTTCCGGTGCGGCCATCTGCATGCGGTAGGCGAGTTCGAACGATTCGATCCGAGCCGCCAGATCGGGTTCAATCGGGCCACTGCTTAGCTGTTTTTGATTAAGTTGGCGAATCAGATCGAGTTGCGCACGTTGCTGGCTATCGGTGAGATCTGCGCTCCGTTCTAAATCGTCGATCGGGGCTCCTTGCGGCTTGAGGGCGGTGCCTTGATAAATGCCGGGAAGAAAGCCAGCACCCCAGTTTTGTGAATGTCCCTTGGGGATGCCGCGACCGAGCGTGTCGTACATTACCATGAACGCTGGCAGATTCTGACTTTCTGAGCCCAGCCCGTAAGTCACCCACGAACCGACGCAGGGAAATCCCATGCGTGACATGCCCGTGTTGACTTTGAACAAGGCCGGAGAATGGTTGTTCGAATCGGTCCAGCAGGAGTACAGAAAGGCCATCTTGTCGACTTGCTTCGACAAGTGGGGGAAGATTTCTGAGACCCAGGCACCGCTCTGGCCGTGTCGCTCAAACTTGAACGGCGATTTCATCAATGGCCCCACCTGACCGGTGAAGAAGCCGGTGTTCTTATCAAACCCCTCCAGCTCTTTTCCGTCTCGCTTTTCCAGCTCGGGCTTGTAGTCCCACGTATCGACATGACTGGGGCCGCCATTCATGAACAGCCAGATCACCGACTTGGCTTTCACCGGGAAATGGGGCGCGTGAGCGGCCAGCGGATTGATGATTTGCGGCGTAGCAGCCTGGGCCTGCGGCGCTTGTTGCAGCAGGCTGCTGAGCGCCAGCATCCCCAATCCCTGTCCGGAACGTTGGAGAAAATCACGGCGCGAACCACCGAGGGCTGAGGGGGCCGCAAAATAACGTGGGAGATGATTGAGCATCGTAGAAATCTCGTTTCAATCGACGTACACAAATTCGTTCAAGCACAGCAGAATCTGGCAGAAATCGGCGATGGCCAATTGCCGCGGATCGCTGTGACCTGCCTGCTGATGCGATGCGGTTTGCTGGTTGATAAATGCGATCTCCGCCTGCAGTTCATCCGTGACTGGCGGGCGAGACATCGCGATCTCGTACGCTTGGGTGATGGCAGATTCCAGCGTGGTTTCGGCGTTCGGTGCGACCTGTTGGGCCAGCCCTTTGCTGGCCGCTCGAACCTGCGGATTGTTCAAGAGCAGCAACGCCTGCGGAGCAATCGTCGTCGCTTGACGCTCGCCGATGCCACTCAGACCATCCGGACAGTCGAAGACCTGCAGCATCGGAATCAGTTTGCTGCGTTTGACCGTGAAGTAAATGCTCCGCCGACGGGTGGCGGTATCCAGCGTGCCCGGTCCGTACATGGTTTCGTCGAGGATACCGCCCACTTGCAGGATGGAATCACGCAGGACTTCGGCTTCTAACCGCTTCTTAGGCCGCCGCCAGAGCAGCAGGTTTTCAGAATCGATCGCCAGTTTATCCGCCTGCAACTGCGAACTTTGCTGATAGGTGCTACTGAGCATCATCAGGCGATGAATGGGTTTCAGCTTCCAGTCGTTGCGAATCAGTTCGTTTGCCAGCCAGTCCAGCAGTTCGGGATGAGTGGGCGGGCCACCGCGGACTCCAAAATCGCTGGTGGTGGCGACTAAACCGCGTCCGAAATGTTGCTGCCACAGGCGATTGACGATGACTCGTGCCAGCAAGGCTCCCGCACCCTGGTCGACATCGGTCATCCAATTGGCGAATGCGGTCCGGCGGTAGGAAGTATGGGCTCCCGCGGGGGGCTGAGCCGGCCAGCGTTCATTGGGGGAGGGAACTCGCATTAAGGCCTGCAGGTAACTCGGCTGAACCTCTCCATCCTTGAGGTTGGTGTCTCCGCGTCGCATGTAATAGGTGACCGGGAAGAAGTCTCCCCCTTGAGTATGCAGGCGGAGGGCGGGCACCCCTTCGCTGGAGATCAACGCTTTGGATAACTTGGGTTTTGGCTTCAGGGCGAGATGCTCCTGGACCTTCTTGTTCAAGGCCTGCCAGTCGGGATCCAAAGTTTTGAACCAGTTGGTCAAGGCGGCAATTTGTTCCGGTTGTCGCTCGGCGGCAGGGATTTTCAAGATCGAGATGACCGACGCGGCAATCGACGGTTCGGTCAGATTGATCGGTTGCGACGCCGTTCCGACCGAGAGTCGCGGACGGCCAATCGCGTGTTGGACGTTGTTCTTGAACTCCATCGTAATGGTAAGGATTGTCCCCTCGGGACCGCCCACCGGTTTTTCGAAATCGAAGGCGGCAATCTGATTTTTGCCGAACTCGGGATCAACGGCCCAGCCCGAACCGAGATTGCCGTCGACGGCTGCGGCGACGGGCAAACCTTGCTGTTCAAAGCTCGCTCGCGGGTTGATCAGTTTTAACGATTCCACCTGAGTGGGATTGTTCTTCGGTGCGGCGGTGACCCGCAGTTCGGTCAACGCGAAGTTGCCGTTTTCGGCACGGCCGGGGCCACTCTTCACCAAGGATGGATCGGCCAGAGCTTCCAGTCGCAGGCTGGTGATTCCGGTCAAACCGGTCTGGGCGATGAAGGTGTAAGTGTCGTTGTCTGGCTTCTTCTCTGTGGCCAGATACGAACCGTCGGCTTGTTTGGTCAGCGTGGCTCCCCCCGCAGATTTTGCATCGAGCTGATCGAGGACCAACCATTGTGCGGCTTGAGCCTGAGCTGCACTGTTTTGTTCCCACTGGGCCAGCTTTCCGGGGAGTTGCTCGCGTTCAAATTTCGACAATTCCTCCGCAATCGGGGCATGTAACGGTTCGAATTCGGCCAGTGCCTGCTTGTACCAGGCGGGATCCATATCGAGCTCAACTTCGGTCCGGACGGTCGTCGCGAATGTTGAGAGCAGCCGGTAATAGTCGGCTTGAGGGATCGCATCGTATTTGTGGTCATGACAACGGGCACAACCGAACGTCAGGCCGAGCATCGCGGTGCCGGTGGTTGCGAGGATATCGTCCATCTCGTCGTAGCGATGTTTTTCGACTTCATTCGCCGTGATCTGCGTGCTGTGGACCCCAGCTGCGAGATAGCCGGTGGCCATCAATGCCAGATTGTTATCGGGGGCCAGTTCATCCCCGGCGAGCTGCCATTTCACGAAGGTGTTGTAGGGGAGATCCTGATTCAACGCCTGAATGACGAAATCGCGATAGTGGTAAGCCGTTGGGCGATCATAGTCATGTTCATACCCGTGGCTCTCGGCGAAGCGGGCCAGATCCAGCCAATGCCGGGCCCACTTCTCGCCGTAGTGCTGACTGGCCAGCAGTCGGTCGAGGATTTTTTCGAATGCCTGCGGAGACGGATCGTTCAGAAATTCGGAGACTTCCTGCGGGCTGGGTGGCAGTCCTGTCAGATCGAAGTAGGCACGCCGGATCAGTTTTCGTTTGTCGGCGGCGTCATTCGGTTTGAGTCCCGCGGCCTGTTGGCGTTGCCAGATGAATTGATCGATGCCATTGCGGCTCCAACCCTGATCCATGACGACTGGCGGTGCCGTGGTCGTGAGTGGTTGATAGGCCCAGTGTTGCCGTGATTCGGACGAGATCACTTTTTGTGTCCAAGCGGGGACGGCATTGGCCTCGACGAGCGGCTGGTCGTAGGGGGCTCCGAGATCAATCCACGCTCCGATTTTAGCGATCACCTCATCGGGTAGCTTGTCGGCTTCGGCCGGCATGACCGGTTTTTTCTCGTGCGTAATCATCTTGTAGAGCAAGCTGTTCTTGGCATCGCCCGGCAAGATGGCCGCTTTCGACGTTCCGCCGCGAAGCAAGGCGTCGCGCGTTCCCAGATCGAATTCCCCTTCGACATCTTCACCCAGATGGCACTTGCCGCAGTGCTGAACTAAGGCGGGCCGAACGTGGCTCTTGAAGACTTCAATGCCCCGCGCGAGCTTATCGGTCGTCGCGGCTTGAGTTTCATCCGCTGCCAACAGCTGGGGACGTGGATCCAGTGACCAGTTCCAGGCAGCAGCGATCATCGCCACGAATACACCAGACGTCGCAAATCGAGAGCGCATATTTTAGATCGCCAGGTCGTCGGGAATTTGATTCTCGGAGTGAGTTGCTAAGACTACGATCGCGGGCGTCGAACCGTAGTTCGGCGGTGGCGCAATTTCGCAGTCAAAAGTACTCCACCATGCCTCAATTATTAAACCACAATTGTAGCATAACGATCAGTAGATGTATCAATGTGAGTTCTGCGAAACGAACTTTAGTCCACGAGCTCAAGCTGTTTCCAGAAGGCGGTGGCTGGCGTGCCGCCGATGGCATCTTGGGCGACTTGCACCCAGACAGTCTGGCCGGCAAACGGGGCCAGGTCGATGTCGTACTGCCCCAGACGAGTGGGAGTTTGGTCGTCCAGCTTGGTTGTCAGCAAGACTTGATCGTTCACTCGAACTGCCAACTGCCAGGGGTGGCCTTGGGGGCCGCCCGCTCGAATTCGCAGCTTCGCGGGCCGGTCTGGCGAGACGGTAACCGAACGGGCAAAGATCACTGGGTGTTCTTTAGAGGTCTGCGTCTGCAGCAAGTCCAGTTGCCCGTCGAAGTCGGGCTGGTGTCCTGCCTGTTGTAAGTTCTGCTTGGTGAGCAACGTCCAGCCGGGCAGAAATTCGCCGACCATTTCTTGGACGTCTTTCGGCACATGATTCGTCCAGCGTGCGAGAGCCAGGTCGACACCCGCCCCTGGGAGAGCCGTGCTGGCAGGTATCAATTCGACGAGCTCACGCTTGTAGTCGCGGGGTTGATGTCCCCACGCCAGCCACAGGCGATCCTTCCAAGGTAGTAGTGTCGCGACTTGGGGCTCCTTATCCTGCATTTCGGGCAGCATCAGACGCGATGTTTCACGGCCCGTGGTCGGATCGAGCCAGGCGAGGCAAATGCGGCGTTGGTCATTTCTCAGCCGAATCGTGCGAGCCACCAGGACTCCGCCGGGAGCACCGCAAATCTGGGCTTCTAGTAACCCGGGTGAAGTGCTCGACCAGACCCGTTCGCCGTTGTCGATCCGCAAGGCTTGCAGTCCAGCGCCCGTTTCGATGATCAGTTGTTGTTGAACTAACCCGACCACGCGGCGCAGCTCGGGGAAGGCTTGCTGCCAGATTTGGCGGCCGCTTTCCAGGTCGACCGCTTCGACGGCCAGCACTCCCGGTTGTACGAGATAGATGCGTCCGTCGGCGATCAGCGGTGGCTGGCGGAATTGGCGGAAGAAACCGTAGTGGTCGATCGGGGGAACCCAGGTTTGACGTCGCAGCCATCGCGGCTGTCCCTGCAAATCACAACACAGCACGCTGCCGCCCACGGAGGCGACGATCTTGTCACCCACGGCGACCGCTTCGCAGATGATCTTGGTGCCCCAGACGTCGCGCGACTGCAACTGCATGGATTGAGCAATGACTTCGCCCGTTTCCATATCGAAGTTGCCCAGAGAGACCTGTAACAGTCCGATTTGCGGCTCTTCTACGAAGAACGCAAACAGGTTGTCTTCAATCACCAGGGGATCAGAAATGACGTGATTCCCGGGGCGTTTGGCCCAGAGGAGCTTGCCTGTGGTCAGTTCCAGACAGGCCAATTCTGGCCCATTGCGAGTCAGCCGGCGTACAAAAACTTTTCCCGCATGCACGACTGGCGGCATGGGCATCAAAGGGAAACTGTGGGCGTCTCCTTCATCGTCTTTGAGGCCTGTCGTCCATTTTTTCTCACCACTGACGAGGTCATATGCGACCACCTGGAAGCGATTGCTGGAGAGCAGCCAGTCGCCCGCCACGCGGATCACGAATTCGCGGCCGGTGGTATCGGTGCCGGCATAGTGCGTGTTGCCGGCGTGCTTGCCCGCGGAACCGTCAAACGGGAATCGTCGTCCAATCTGGTAGCCGGTGGCTGCCGGGACGGCGGACACAAAGTACGGCTCGGCGGCCGAAGAGACTTGATTGCCCCCCATGTCCTTGGTTCGGCTGGTGCGAATATCAGCAACGATCTGTTCGAACTGAGCGGGTTCAAAGCGTTGAGCTCCGACGGTTACCGGCGCGGTGATCGGTTCTCCGACGAGTTTCGGGCGAGCGGTCAGTGCCGAGACCAGTCGCAGTTTCGCTTCCAACTCGACCCGCAGGGAGGCCGACGCGGCTGGCAATGCTTGTTGATACTGTCCGATGGCTTGCACAAAACTGCCGACGGCCAGAGCTCGGTCACCCAGCCAGGCATGTGCTTCTGCGGCGGCTTCGGTGCCGGTGAATTGCAGCGTGGCAGAGATGACTCCCGCGGCATTCCCTTCGGAAATGGCTTGTCGGACTCGCACGCGACCGGTGGGGCCGAACTGCGTGATCATGGTTTTCTGCAATTGCGGATGTTCGCGCATCGCCAATGACACGGCTCGCGACAACGAAACCAGCAGACGGCGATCGTGAGCATCGGGCAGCAGTCCCAAGGCCCCTGACGCACTGGCCGCAGCCACGATCTGGCAAGCGTCCTTATAAGAATCACCGGAAAGAGCTGCTTCGAATTCCGCGAGGACGTTGTAGCCTTCTTTACTCAGTTGCTCGATCAGCGGATGCCGCCAGGTGACTCTTTCCTGGTTCGGGAAGGGTGAGGTAATCGTCGGTTTGTGATCGGGAGCGAACCGTTGCACCCCCGCTTCGGCCAGCTCCACCAAGCTGCGGAAATTGTCACGGCCGTGGAACGGTTGATAGTGGGGATGGCTGGGCTTGTTCCAGAATCGCAGCCAACGGCACAAGCGGGCCACATCATCTTCCCAGTCGTCCTTATAGATCGCTCGGAGCAAGTCATAGCGAGCGACGGACTCGGCGGGAACCTTGATGGGAGCCGTAGTCCACAAGGGGCAGTGGAGCAAGCCTTGCGTGGTCAACCGGCAGGAGTTCGCGTGGCCTTCGTGGATCAACCTCTCGCCTAGACGCTCGTAGTATTCGGCAAATTGCAGTCCCTCGGCCTGGTCCCAGGTGTCGGCAATCAACGCGGCATCTTGTAGGAACTGCAGGCGATCCGCCGGTGAAACCGGTCTCACGATGACGTCCGCAATCAAACCGGCGAGCAAGGTCTTGCCGAGTTCGCCGGCCGTCCCGAGTGCCAAAGTCTTTAACGCACACGCCTGTCGCCATTGCAGGGAATCAATCCCGGGGGGCTGGCTTTCGATGACACTTTTGAGCCAAGCCTCAACTTCCAAATCACCGGGCAGATTGGGGGTGCGACCGAGCAAATCGTCGGGCACAATCGACGTGAGCGCATCCAGCTCAC
>JAZKFE010000313.1:0-10316 GCA_040386595.1 Planctomycetota bacterium
TTCAGCTCCCAGTAGACCAAGCGGTTCGGCAGGAGCCTCACCCTCCCACAATCCTTCACGGCGTTGCCTTTGGGGGCCTGGTGTCTGTTTAAAACACTGACCGTAAGACTACACCACGGCTGGATGCGGTCTTATTCCGTGTGTTTCCGTGGCTAAAAAACTCTTCGTCTACCAGCACGGTCATGAAGTGCTCTTGCAAAACTCCGTGCTCTCCGTGTCTCCGTGGTGCAATTTCTTCTGACCGCATAGGCGATTGAGTTCACAAGGTGGGCGGGTACGGGTCGCCGAACTCATCGCACAAAAAAAGCAGGATGTCCCCGCCGCAATTTGCGACCAAGAACATCCTGCTCGATGTACTCTCTCAACTCGTGACTACCGTACGAAATTCAAACCTGGATCGTAGGGGTCGCCACCGGTCAGCTTGAAGACGAAGCGGTTTCCGGCGAGCGGAATGACCTGGCCCACCATCGCGGGCTGGCCGTTCTGCTGCAGGACCAGCACACTGTCAGCAACGGTGTAGGTCCCGTTGAACTGCTGTACGCGGCCATTTTGATTGAAACGCCAATCATACGTCCCGTCGCGATTCAGGCTGAGCTGAAACACGGAACCGTCATTGCGTTGTGCCGACCAGTTGCCAACGAGGTACCGGAGGTCGATCGACTGCGAAGCCAACGGCTGCAGCTGAGCGACTTGACCGTATCCCGTTCCCGTCAAGGAACCGAGCAACTGAGCCGACAACGTGTCGCCCGGATTGGTGGTCAACACCTGGCGATACATTTCCGAGGCGGCATCGTTATAGCCAGCGGTCATGTAGTGATAAGCCAGGACAAACCGAGCATTGGCGGCGCCAGGATTGGCACTGCAAAAATTCTCCAGATCTCGCAGTTGACGGGTATAGATATCCGCATTGGGATACAACCCAATCATCGTCGTCCAGTCCCAGCCCGGCCCTGACGACAACACCGCATAGATCGCTCCAGCGGCATCGCCGTAATCGCGATGAGCAAACAACACCAACGCTCGGAACTCGTGCAACACCGTGTCGCCCGGCAACGAGGAAATGGCTTGATCAACCTGTGACTGTGCGCGGTGCAAGTCACCCGCGAAGAACGCCGCACGTGCCGCAGAGAACATCTGCAACGCTTGCTCGCGAGAATACTGTCCCACAACTTGGGGCAGGAAGCCGCTGGCATCCACCGTCATGTTCGTCGCCACGATGGGCTGCGAGTAGTTGAAGTAGGCCGGACCACGGTTATTCCGTGTGTAGTACGGATTGGAATAGGACCAATAACCGTATTGCCACGGCGACGACGCGTAGGCTCCAGAAGGCTTGCCATTACCCCAATTCCATCCCCCCCAGGCATAGGGACGGTACTTGGAATTGTTGTTCTTGCGGCTGTTCCAGTCGCCGTGATACCAACCGTCGTAATAGTTGGGCCGGTGGGCCACGATGATACGGTTGTTATTGTTGTTGCCGATGTTCGGCCGATTGTTGACGATCGGCGGATTGCGATAGTCGTTCGGACGTCGATCGTAATAGGGCTGATTGACGTTACCCGGCAACTTCGTGTTGGGGTTAACGATGATGTTCGGCTTGTAAATCACCGTTTCGGGGTTCCGGAAGCCACCACCGAAGCCACCACCGCCGTGACCGAAGTCATCATCGTCGTGGTCGTGGTCGCGATTATTCCCAGGACGGTTCGGCCCGGCGCCGGGCCGATACGAACTTCCCGGGCCATAGGGGTTGGACGGGCCGTAGGGCTTGGAACCGTAACCTGTCGACGGACCATATCCTGGAGACGGGCCGTAACCGGGAGACGTCGTATTATAGCCTGGGCCGTAAGTTCCGCCCGGACCAGCAATGGCCGGCGGGACCAGCGATAAGCACAACATTGTGCCGCTCACCAGCGCAGTGCAAATTGGTTTCATGGAATCAACCTTTGTTGAGCGTGGGAATAGATAAAGATCGTGAATAAATCCGGGCCCGCACGAGAACTATTGCTTGATGAGCTTCGGTTCCGGAGGCTTGCGGACGATCGGTACGGCTTCCAGATCAGGCAGCAATGCGCCGCCGACCACGCGATCCCGAGATTGATACGTCGCATGATCGTCGCTGAGGCGGGTCATGACGTTCGTGGCCGAACGAATCTGGCCATCACCCATCACGCCGGTCAACTTGATGACCCACTGATCTCCCGCACGGCTCCACAGCCCTTGGCTGAATCCGCCAACTGAGTCAAACGTCCAAGAACGGAGTTGCCGGGCTTGAGGATCCCAGCCAATCCGCTGCAGTCCCTCGACCGGAGGCTTACCGTCACGCGAGACCGAGTAACGGCTCAACAGATAACGATTGTCCTTCGACCAGTGATAGCTGGTATGCACGGTGGTCGCTGAGTTTTCGTCCACCCAGTCACCGATCAGCCAAGCCAACTGCTGCAGTTGTTGCTCAGCAGTCGCCGGAGGCGCCGGCCAGTCACGCGCGCTGGCCACCAGCCAGGCACCATCGTGCTTCACATGAGTGATCGTGTAGCGGTCCACTTGAGGAGCAGAATGCTCTCCATCGGCACCACCACCGGACATCGTGGAGAAACCTTCTTCCACAGCCAGCCCCGAGCTCAAGAAGCGGATCGAGTGAATCTCGAGGTGCAGCTTGACCTTGGGATGATCGGTAAACAGCTTCCCAAACACTTCGTGAATCGTCGCATTCCCACGCGTGACATGCCCAGCCTGGTTTTCCAGCTCGGCGTGCGAGGAAAAGGTGGCGGCGACAGCCTTGGCATCGTGCGCATTGAACGCATCGGCAAAGCCCTTGATCGCTTCCTGCACGGCCAATTCATCGGCCGTCGGTTCTACCTTCTCTGCCGGGTCTTTGACCTCGGGCTTGAGAAATGTGACACCCACCAAAGGTGCCGGAGCGGCTTCCGCCGGCTTCTCTTCGGGCTTCGCTTCCGGTTTTTCTTCCGGCTTCGCCTCGGGTTTGGCTTCGGGCTTTTCAGCCGCCTTTTCGGACACTTTCTCTTCTGGCTTGGCAGCCGCTTCCTGGCCATTGCCCGGAATTGCCGCCAACATCATGACGCCCCAAATGAAACATGCCAATCCCCCGATTGACGTCCTGGGTGCAACCCTTCCCTGACCTACCATTCTGAGTCTCCTCCGTGTGAATTGGTCGTCGTGCTGACTTCCATTGAGCCTGACGACACCGCGACCCTCCGCCCGCGTTGATTCGCATAATAGCGACTTTAATGAAATCGCTGAATTCCAATTATTTAAAGAAAGTAATGAAGCCGTAAAATTGATGCATCAACCAGTTTTGATTTCAATCACGGCGACGCAGCACCCAAACAACCCAATCGCCCCATTTACTCGCCGCGATATCAACGAGCCAGAGCGACATTCCCGCCGAGGCCATCGGAGGGAGATTGCACCACGGAGACACGGAGAGCACTGAGTTTTGGAAAGAAAACAGCGAAGCCAGAATGGATGTAGAAGAGTTTTTTAGCCACGGAAACGCACGGATTGAACACGGAAAAAGCCAGAAAGAAGCCGCGTCAAACCCAACAGCTCACGAGGGGCTCTGCGTTGCACAAGAACACAAGCAGACGCTGCCCCAATCCGTGTTATTCCGTGTGAATCCGTGGCTAAAAAACTCTTCGTAAAATCCTTTCCAAACTCCGTGTTCTCCGTGTCTCCTTGGTGCAACCTCCCTCCCCCAATCAGGCCTCATCAAAAATTGCGGTTTGGGGAGAGAAAATCGTTGATGGCTGTGTGATCGATCTCTGGTGGTTTAGAATCAAATGCTGGAACCTGCCGCTACCAATTCACTGCAGAATGTGCCCCGCCCGATGACATCACCGCTTCGTATCGCAATCGTGGGAGGAGGAATCACCGGGCTCGCGGCCGCGCATCGGCTGCTGGAGCTCCAGCCCACATCGCCCTCGTCGGTGACACTGTTCGAAGCTGGGCCCCGCGTGGGTGGCGTCGTAGGAACGCAACAGATCGATGGCTATCACCTCGAACTGGGCCCCGATTCGTTCATCACCAATAAACCATGGGCCGTGGCTCTCTGTCGTCGCTTGGGCTTGGAAGACCGCCTGATCCCCACCGATGCCCGCTACCGTCGTTCTCTAGTCCTGCGTCGCGGAAAACCAGTGGAAGTTCCCGAAGGGTTTCAGCTAATGACCCCGGCCCGAGTCTGGCCGGTGCTGACATCGCCCATCTTCAGTTGGTGGGGCAAGATACGAATGGGGTACGAATATTTTCTTCCCGCGAAACGGGACGTGCCGGACGAAAGTCTCGCCAGCTTCGTCCGACGTCGATTTGGGCCAGAGGTGCTCGATCGCCTGGTCCAGCCGCTGGTTGGGGGCATCTACACCTCAGACCCCGAGAAATTGAGCCTGCGGGCAACATTGCCCCGCTTCCTCGAAATGGAGGCCAAACACGGCAGCCTGATTCGAGCCTCCCGGTCCGCCGCCAAAACCGCAAGCGCCAACGAACAGGCCAGCGGAGCCCGCTACGGTCTCTTCACCACTTTGGCCGGCGGGACTCAGGAGTTGATCCAGGCTCTCGCCGAACGGGTCTCGCGCGGCGCACAGATTCAGGTGAATGCCCCAGTCACTGGTCTGCAGCCGTTGCCGACAGGAGGCTATTCTCTGACTGTACCGGGCCGGCCGCCGCAGACATTTGATCGCGTCATCCTGACCACTCCCACCTACCGCATCGCCGACATCGTACAATCGTTTGCCGCCGAGTGGGCACTCGCCTTGCGCGAAATCGAATACGCATCAACCTCGATCGTCGTTTCGGGACATCGGCTGTCCGATATCAAGCATCCGTTGGACGCGTTTGGACTGGTCATCCCGGCCATCGAACATCGACGGGTCCTGGCGGTGTCGTTCACCAGCCGCAAGTTCCCCAACCGAGCCCCCGAAGGCCGCGTCCAACTACGCACGTTTGTCGGCGGGGCCATGCAACCGGAATATTTTCAGATCTCCGACGACGAAACCAAACAGCTGGTACGTGAAGAGCTCCGAGATTTATTGGGAGTTACCGGGACGCCCGACTTTGAAGTCGTCGCCCGGTACCCGCGAACAATGCCGCAATACCATGTCGGGCACATCGAGCGTGTCCGTCGCATCCGAGAATTCGCGGCGCAATTCCCCGGCTTGAGCCTCGCCGGCAGCGCCTACGACGGAGTGGGACTTCCCGATTCCATCCACAGTGGTGAGCTGGCCGCGGAGCAGGCCGTGCAGGGTGCCATGCGGTGATTAAAAAGGAGCTTTTTAATCCGACAGATTGAACATGGAACAGGTAGAAAAACACTGATCCAGTCCGTGTTTCATCTGTGTCGATCCGTGGCTAAAAAAGCTCTTCGTAAATGCTTTTTTTAACTCTGTACTCTCCGTGTCTCCGTGGTGCACACCGTATTCGTAGCGTTTGCCGCAGAATCCCGGGGCTGACGCCGCCGGGCTCGCCAAGAACGCGTGCTCGAATGAGCCGGGCCTCTTGTTCGCTGCGCTCACCCAGATTCGAGAATCTGGGCTACCCGAGAATTGATCTCGAAAATCAAACAGCCCCCGCCGGTCACGAGGGGTTGTGACACGGCGGGGGCCGCCTTGGGAGGTCCATTAATGAGACTTCAACTCTGTAGCAAAAATGACTCGCCATGACTGGCTAGGGCAGCGGCTGCGACTCACATGCAGATCTTCTGACAAACCACCGTCCTCTTCCGGCCTGCGAATTCCGGAGCTGGGGAGTTCACGGGTCTCATTCAATCTGGCTGTCGAGCTCAACAGCGTCAGATTGTGATTAGGAGATTCTCCGTGGACTCACTTCGTGCGGTGACGTTCTGTGGTCTTTGTCATCGATCCGGCGAGTTGGCAGCCGCCGCCTCGCACATTTAACTCGACATCGTCTGCACTCATCTCGAACACCTGAAACTTATCACGCACTCGAGCTCGACTTCACTAAATTTTTTCTTCTCGGCATTTTTCCAGCCTCCGGATTGCGACATAGAACGATCAGCAAAACCACGCAGAGTTAACGCATCCGGGGCACTTTCACGGCCGTAGGAATAATGACCGCGGCACCCCATCGCCGGAGTCGAGATATTTTCCAGGGGAGATTGTGTTGTGCCGGCTGGAAATCAGGCATGGAAACATTCAGGGCTTAAGCATGGCGAAGCTCGCTCTGATACTTCATGGCTTAACTCTTTGAATCGAGTGTGTTTTCTCTGAAAAAACTCGACTTCGCGAGTCAAGCTACGGTGGATCGCAGCCTCTGACTTCGACATAGGGAGACTGCAAGCGTTCAAGTTAACCAAAACGCAACACACAACAAACTCCCGCCAATCAACACAGCCTCGCCACAATCCGCACCCACTACTAGCCGCCAAAGCGGTATGATGCTTAAGCCTATGAAGTACTGTCAGAGTTTCCGTGATCGCAACAAGCGGCAATCCACAATCGATCGTCATCGTACACACAGAAACGTTCCGAACTAGAAAGCCACTGAGAGAACGCTCGGAAGTCCCGAGGGAGTTCCAAAGACTGGAATCTGTTCTCGAAATAAAACCTTGGTCCACGACCAAACCTTAAAACTTGCGGGAGTCTAGTAATGATGCAATTCAGTCCTGAAGCGGCCCCGACGAAACCGGCGACCCGACGTCGCGCCCGAGGGCTGGCCGTACGTCTGGGCGGAGCCTTGACCTGCGCGGCACTCGTTACCGGAGCTTGGGCTCAAGAAGAGAAGCCCGCAGCAGCACCGGCGACCGCCGTCGGATTAAAAGGTCTGCTGCCCGCCGAGGCCCCCGAAGGCCTCATGAACACACTGGCCACCTTGCCCGAAACGTGGGCTCAATGGACCGAAGGGGTCACCACTGACCTCACGAAATTCTACGGCGAAACGGCCGCTGATCTCGCCGGCCAAGAAGCTGCCATCGAGAGCCTCAAGGCCCGCCTGGAAACCCTCGACAAGTCTCTCGCCGATTCGCAATACGATTCGATCCGCCCCCAACTGAGCGGCCTGCGAACCTCGTTGAATCGCCGAATTGAAGTCATCGAAGCCGTGCTCGACACGCTGACCGCTGATCCCACGACGGGACGCGGCGCAGCGATTGAAGCCGCGAAGGCTCAAGTCACAGCCGGAATCGAAACGGCCGACTCCTATCTCGATACGATTAAGGGTGGCGATGCCTGGAAGAAATTCCTGAGCACCAGCGAAGTCCGTGCTGCTGTGGCCGGTGAAGCCGACCCCGTGAAGCTGGTCGCGACACTGACCCCGATTCTCGAAACGACTCGGAAAGCCACCAAATCAGAAGATGCGGCCATCCGTGACTTCATCGCCAACGGGGCTCTGAAGACCTACCTGCGAGACCTCGAACACGCGGTCGCCGTCCTGAACCGGGCAACGTCCGGAGTCAATCAGGAAGAAGTCCGCAAGCACCTGAAGGATCTGCTGGAAGGCCTGGAGAACTACGAAGCGACGGGCACGAACGATGCCGCTGCTGAAGTTCGCGGGGCCTATGACGCACTGCGAATCGTCACCGCCGACGGTGGCGAGCGATTGACCACAGTGCTGCGTCAGCACTACTTCAATTCCAATCTACAGCTGGCGATTTCAGAAGGTTTTCTGAACCGCGTACTGACCAAGACCCATATCGAAGAAGGTGGCGTGCGGGACTTTATTCTGGGAGCCGAAGTCTATGGCTGTCAGATTACCTCCACCGTCGCCAAGTTCGATTTGCTGCCCGCTGAAAACGGGACGCTGTTCCGGATCAATCTGACCGGTACCGTGTCAACGAACACCGAAGGTTATAAGGGCCACATTGTCATTTACTCCAATGGCAATCACAACTTCACCGCATTCAAAGACGTTCGGTTTGACGGCGAGCACTTCTCGACAACTCCCGCCAACATGCACGTGAATGCTTCGAACGAACCGGTCGATGCTTCAACTCCCGCCGACAACTTCCCGGTCCTGGGTGGTGTGGCGAAGAGCATCGCGATGAACGGCGCTCTCCGCAAACGTCAAGAAGCGGAAGCGATTGCCGCTCAACGCGTCACTTCGCGAGTCGGTCCGGAATTTGATAACGAAGTCGACAACAAGTTCACCGAGCTCAACGGCAAGCTGCAAAGCAAGCTGGTTGATCCGCTGAAGACTGAGAACCTGTACCCCGACTATAAGACCTACCGCAGCACCGATACCGAACTCGATCTCAAGAGCCGTTTGATGGCTGAGAAAGAACTCGGCGGCGGAATTGCCCCGGTTGAAACCGTTCAAGATGGGGAGATGCTGGTTCGCCTGCACGAAAGTCTGATCAACAATTTCCTGGATCGCCTGGCAATTGGTGGCAAGACAATGACCGAGCAGGATCTGCGGAAGCTGCTCGAAGAGAAGTTTTCGAAGTTGTTGAACAAGGAAGTTTCACTCCCCGCGGCGAAGGAAGCCACTGGCGATGAAGCGGCCAAGCAACCCAAGGCTTTCATCTTCACCGACAAGGATCCGCTGCGAGTCAAAGTTGCCAACGGTCAAGTCTCTCTGATCATTCGTGCCGGATTCCAACGTGACGAAGACAAGGGTGGCAACATCCCGCCGCAAATCGTCACCATCCCGCTCAGCATCACCATCGAAGGCGAAGAAGTCGTCATTACTCGTGGTGAAGTACTGGTCGACCCGGTTGCTCCTCCGGAGAACGTCGCCGAGCAACTGGCCCGGGCCGGTGTGATCAAGAACAAGATCGAAACCTCGATCCAGAACAAACGCGATACCCGCACGATGAAAGTCGACAAACTCGAAGGCGAACCGATCGACGTCAATGTGACCGAAGTTGAAGCCCTCGACGGCTGGTTGTCCATCCGCCTGAAGTAGTCACCACCGTGACGACAACAATCTGATCGATCAGCAAAGCCCGGTTCTGCCGGGCTTTGTTGTTTTATCTAGGGTTCATGGACGATCGTGATTTGCAGCCATTGGGAGGGTGAGGCTCCTGCCGAACCGCTTGGTCTACTGGGGGCGCAAAGCCTGAACGGTTCGGCAGGAGCCTCACCCTCCCGTGAAACCGCGCAGCGACTTCTCATGTCGCCCGGATCGCGGCGCTTATTCGGGATCGTAGTCTGGAAACAGAATCTCTCGAAATTCCTGCAGCGGGATTCACCGGGCACTCTGCCCAACGCAACGGACTCAACTTGCAAAAGTCTTTCGGTCATCGCCGCTCAGAGTCTGTCTCGATATCCACTAGAGACTTGCAGAACAAACTGCGCAGGCGAGCCGGGTGGCGTCAGTCCCCGGATTCTTCTTCGCGTGTGATTTGTGAGGAATCCCGGGGCTGACGCCGCCGGGCTCGCCTGCATCATTACTTCTGAAGACCGACTTAAAGACGTTGTGTGGCGGGACGTTGAACGTCCGCGACAATTGGATTCCTGGATGACGTCCAGACCAAATCTGGAGCGGTTACATCCTCCTTACGGAATATTAACCACATCCCGGGAGTTACCTTGCAGCCCTGAATCGTCTCACAAAAGTCGCCTGTGAAACACGGGCAACGCGCTCCGCGACGTGGTATTGCTGAGGGTTTCAGATTGTTTCTGAGGGAGTCACAGCCCTATACTTCACCTTACCACGGAGCAAACCTTACAAAAGGAACAAGAAACATGAGGACCCGGATCAGCGGGGTGTCGGTTGCACTGGCAGCCGCCGGCATTCTGTGTTTGGGCTCAAATCTGCCGGCAAGTCATGGTCACGGAGGAGGTGGGGGAGGTGGAGGCCACATGGGTGGCGGTGGGCATCACGGAGGTGGCGGATTCGGGGGCGGCGGCCACCATATGGGCGGCGGCGGATTTAGCGGCGGACATCATCACATGGGTGGTGGCGGCTTTGGTGGTGGTGGTGGCAGCACCCACCACTTCAGTGCGCCGCAGCATCGTTTCAGTGCGCCACAAGGTGGCGGACACCACAGCCAGAATTTCGGTGGTGCCACGCAACATCACGGCCATCAATTTAATGGCGGCACCAGCGGCGGGAGCAATCACCTCCACAGCGGCAGCAACAGCATCCGCGGCGGGAGTAACTTCCAGGGAGGCCATCAACAGCACACCCATCAGCCGTCGTTCTCGACGCGACATGCCGGAAGTAATATGGCCGGTCATCAGCATGGGGCTGGCAACAACATTGCCGGAAACCACCATGGCCTGAGCGGTGCCGGAACGCACAGCCGGCACTTGTCGGCAACGGGCGGACATTCGTCAAACAACAACTTCCTGAGTCGGCATGCCGGGCATCAACACGCCATACTGAAGAAAAAACAAGCAAACACAAGGGAA
>JAZKFE010000313.1:10326-23899 GCA_040386595.1 Planctomycetota bacterium
CAGACCGGCAACATTGGCACCCAGCACGCTGGCCATCACATGGGCGGAGCAGGGCAGGGAACAAACTTCGCCAGCCGACATACCGGTGGCCACCAGCAAGGTCTGGCCAGTGTCGCCGATCGCACGGGTGGTGCTCACCGTGGACACACGATCGCCAATGGAGCCGTTGGCGGAAATCACGCCAATGCCCGCGTGCATAACGTCAATGCCCATCAGATGTGGAATCATGTGGGGCATGGTGTCGGAACGGGTCTGGCCAGCTTCCATGGCCACCATCACAACGGAAATCTGGGGGGAGGGAACGGTAACTTCGCCCGGCACGGAAACCATCACGGTTACTATGGCAACAATTTCCGCCACAACCGCTTGTGGTT
The DNA here is from genome assembly GCA_040386595.1 of Planctomycetota bacterium. Classification (GTDB taxonomy): domain Bacteria; phylum Planctomycetota; class Planctomycetia; order Planctomycetales; family Planctomycetaceae; genus JAKFVC01. The sequence continues at coordinate 10,701 of JAZKFE010000313.1, forward strand.
AGGGTTCGGTAGCGGCTTCTGGCCGTACTATGCCTGGAACTATCGCCCCTTCTGGGGTGGATATGGCGGTGGTGGCTGGGGTTGGGGCGGCGGCTGGGGTGGCTGGGGCTGGCGACGTCCCTGGAGATTTGGATTAGGAATCGGCTATCCGTGGTACGGCGGATTTGGCTATGGCGGCTATGGTCTCGGTGGATATGGCCTGGGCGGGTACGGATATGGCGGGGGTTACGGCTACGGGGGATATGGATACAACTCCTGCTGTGCCTACACACCTGGCTATTCGATGTACTCCAACGCGTACTCATACGCTCCGTCCTACGGAGGCTCTACGTTCTACGGGAACTCGCCCGCTGCGACCGATTACTCGGCGGGGAATGCGCCCCCGACATCGGCCCCGGTACAAGTTGCTCAAGCAGATCCCAATATCGCGTCCACCGTACGAGCCCAATCGACCGACGACGACCTGGACTTTGGCGCCGCCGGAGAAACCGAATTCAAGTCGGGAAATTACGACAAAGCCGTCAAGATGTGGCGACATGCCGTGTTGGACGATCCCAAGAATGGCGTACTCGTCATGATGTTGGGCCAGGGACTATTTGCCAGCGGCAAGTTCGATGAAGCGGCCGGAGCGACCCAGCAGGGAATGCTCTTGCTGAAGGAAGAGGACTGGGGCGTCGTCGTCACCAACTACCGCGAGCTGTACTCCAAAATTGGCGACTACACGACGCAACTGCGAGTCCTCGAAAAGGCCCGCAAAGACAAACCAGAAGATCCGGCCCTGCGGTTCCTGCTCGGCTTCCACTACGGATATCTGGGCTTCCCGACGGAAGCAACTCGTGAGCTGGACAAGGCCATCGCCTTGGCCCCGCAGGACGAACTCGCCAGTCGACTGAAGGGTTTGCTGGATGCCAAGCTCAAGAAGGCTGCCGGCAAATCGGACACAGTAGAACCGCTGACCCCAACAGCAGTGCCCAAGAAGAGCAACTGACCGTCGCGTCGGCCACATCATCTCATCTGCAACCTTCGAGCCCGGCTCTTCCTTAAGAAGCCGGGCTTCTGCTTTTCCGCGAAGGGAGATTGCACCACGGTCAATTTTAGGGGTAGCCCAGATTCTCGAATCTGGGTGAGCGCAGCGAACAAGAGGCCCGGCTCATTCGACTGAGCTTCAACAACCCGTTCCAGGCGAGCCCGGCGGCGTCAGCCCCGGGATTCTGCATCCAACGCTACGAATACGGTTGCACCACGAAGACACGGAGTGCACAGAGTTTAAAAACATTTACGAAGAGTTTTTAGCCACGGATTCACACGGAGGAACACGGATTGGGTCAGCGTCTGTTTGTAGTTTCATGTTGCGCCAAACCCGGCGTGAATCGTTGCTGTTGAAACACGTTTGGGAACGCTGCTTCAGTTGGTCTTTTCCGTGTTCGCTCTATGTGAGTCCGTGGCTAAAAACTGCTTCCTCAGGCATTGAGGGCCCAGAAAACTCTTTCGAAACACAGGGCTCTACTCCGACTTTCCTGACGGTTCGGTCACAAATACCAAAGTCTCACTTGACAATCACACCGTAAATTGACGATAAATCACCATCTTAGTAGTGATTTATTTTGCGGTCGCAAAATAGCGTCTCGCCCAAGCATTAGGGGCACCGTTCCGACCTCGACCGCATTGGACATATTTGAAGATCATCGTGGAACTATGACTGAATCAACGAGTGAGGGGTTTGAATCCGTGATTCGCCAAGACTTAGCTTCGCCCATCCAACCTTCTGCCGGGGAACGACCAGCTCCCCGGGGACGAGTCCCCGAAGTCGTCGTCGACGCCATCGTCGAGGCACTCCGCGGAGTGAAGTACGGACAGATTACCGTGACCGTCCAAGACGGCCTGGTCGTCCAGATCGACCGCATGGAACGCCGCCGCCTGAAGTCCTAGTGCTGTGTTACAGCAGGATGATTGGGTGCGAAGCGATCCGATCATCCTGTAGAATGAGCATTCCTGCCCGTCTCTTTGTAGGAAATGCCAATACCGACGGGCAAGAATGCCCATCCCTCCGTAGCCTGACTCTCTGAGTCGGGTTCTTTTTTTACGAAGAGCACCCGACTCAGAGAGTCGGGCCACGGAGAGAAGCCGGATCCACCTGCCGATTAACTCTCGCCGTAGATTTTCGTCGAGAGATAGCGTTCACCAGAGTCGGGCAGGATGGCCACGATGGTCTTGCCGACCGACTCGGGCCGCTGAGCGATCTTGATCGCCGCCTGCAATGCGGCCCCGCAGCTGATGCCGCAAATAATGCCCTCTTCACGAGCGGCTCGGCGTGCCATCTCGAACGATTCTTCGTTGGTGACGGTGATCACTTCATCGACGATCGAACGATCCAGATTGTCAGGAACAAAGCCCGCTCCAATGCCCTGAATCTTATGCGGCCCAGGGGTTCCCCCGGACAACACCGGACTGTCGGTGGGTTCGACAGCGACTGACCACAACGGATGCTTCCGGTCGTGCTTGATGTAGCGCGACACACCGGTGATCGTGCCCCCCGTGCCGACTCCCGCCACGAGAATATCGACCTGACCTTCGGTATCGTTCCAGATCTCCGGACCAGTGGTTTTGAAATGGATCTCGGGATTCGCCGGGTTCTTGAATTGCTGCGGCATGTAGTAGCCAGGCTGAGCGGCCAGTTCGGCGGCGCGACTGATGGCGCCACGCATCCCTTCGCCAGCGGGGGTCAGCAACAATGTCGCGCCGAACGCCTTGAGCATTTGCCGTCGTTCGAGCGACATCGTCTCCGGCATCAACAACGTCAGCGGATACCCCTTGGCCGCACACACGAACGCCAGTGCGATGCCCGTATTCCCGCTGGTCGGTTCGACAACCTGCATGCCCGGTTTCAACTTGCCTGTCCGTTCCGCCTCCCAAATCATGGCGGCGCCGATGCGACATTTGACGCTGTACCCGGGGTTCCGACCCTCGATCTTGGCGAGAAGATTGACCTTCAAATCACCGATCAGACGATTGATGCGAACCAAAGGGGTCCGCCCGATGGCATCGGCGTTGTCATGGAAAACGGGCATTCTACAGACTCCATTGATTCGGCATAACATCCGACATCACAAGTATTTGAATCTCTTTTTATACTCCGCCAGGAGACTCCGTCTCGTCCTAGCAGACCACGACACGGCGCGTGTAAAGAGCGCTGAATTTCTATCGTGTTTATATACTCTATCGGATAAGTGATTATTTTAAAAGATTGGCTGCCGACACGCAATCAAAGGGAGACAAACCGACCGAGTGGCCAGTCGCAATATCCAATACCGACACCAAACACAGTGCCAGCGTCAACGAAAACAGCCACCGGCCCCTGAGAACAGGAACCGGTGGCTGCAGGTTGTACCATCAGGATTGGACTCGAGCAGGGCCCGAATCGAATCGTTTCATGGAAGGGTTATTGCACAAAGATCCCATTCGCGAACCAAGTCCCATTGGAGGACTGGACCATGTCATAGCCGAAGAAGCGGTTGGGGGTGATCATCATGCCCCAATGCACACCCGACCCACGCCAGACGTTCACGGCCGACTGCGCCGCTTCGAACAACGTGGCACCACCACCAATCGAGGCGACTTCCATCGGGCTGGAGCCAAACCGGCTGCCCACGAAAGCGGAACGATTGCCCCAGTCGTGATGTCCGACCGAGCCATAGTTCACCATCAACTGCGAAGCAATACGACACTGCTCAAACAGAACCGGATCACCATTACCCCACACGCTGGCGGGTTGTTCGGGGTGGACGCGTAGCACATAGGTCAGCACGCGTTGTGTAATCGTCCCACGCGGCAGTTCCAGCATGATCTTCACGGAACCGACACTAGTGAGTGTATTGCTACTAAACGGATGAGCGGAAACGACCTTTCCATAGAGGTGATCTTTTTCATCGACGAGGTCGACAATCGCCAGTCCGGCTTGCTTTTGCATATGCACGAAGGCGTTATAGTCGAGCACTCGAACGGGCTTATCTTCGGGCTTGGCATCCTTTCCTAAAGGAGCTTCCGTTGTCGTCGAGATCATCGCACGGACCATCTTTGACAACGGTGCTTTGAGTTCCGGCTTGGCCAGAACATTTTGCTCGAGCTGTCCGGCGGTCAGGAGATCTTTGTCGTCGCGGAAGAACAGGACTAATTGCTTATGTTCCTCCTTGGCTTGTCGGTACGCGGCGGAGTAGTCGGTATACCACGAGAGATCACCGATCTGCCGTGTATTTTCGGCGGGCTTGACGTCTTCTGCTTGTGCAGTCACGACAGCCAATGCGCACCAGGCGATACATCCAGTCCACGTCACGAGTCTCTTAAGCATGCTTTCTTCCTTCCAAAGTGAGCCGGGTAAACAGCACCGGAACAGTGGCACATGGCGGCCCACTGGCTTATTTAACCTGCCAACAGTCCAACTGTTGACGGATTTCAAGCCAGTCCGTTACGCCTCTGAGCCAGTACTGCGGGTGTCAAATGACACCCATCTGGGCGGTCGAAAAAGAAACAAAAGTTTCCCTGACGACCCGCGCAATCATTGCGCGTCTCGCTTCCGGAGAATCCCCCCATGCGATCATGCACAGGTACCGCGTCGCTGTAACGACCTGCGCGGCCAAAGTCGGGAAGCACCGAACAACACTGTCGGGTGTCACTCGAGTTGCGCACCGTGACCCAGCTCTGAAAGTCCACGGTGGCCATTCTCGATCCGCAAGCATCGCGGGGGTATTAGAGAATGTGCGCAATTCCTTGAGTCACATCGTCACCACAGATCTCGTAGATTGAGCTTCAGGGAGGTGTCCGAAGTTATTAGAAACATCGGCACCTAGTCACTTCTCCCCAGAAGTCAGACAATCGATGGATGTGTTAGCATCGATAGCCTTCGTTCCCCGAAGCTTTATCGTGGCAGTCATTGCGACCGAACCACGACGAGTTCCTCACTAGCCACCAACTGCTAAATAGCAGCCGAGACTAGCGATAGCAACGATTCTCGCCAGACCAGTATCCAACCCGTTCCTGTCATGCCTCCTCCAACACACTGGGAACCCGTAAATGGGTTGGCGAAGCTCCCAGGTTTCGATGAGCAATCAGTTCTGCCACGATGCTAATCGCAATCTCCGGCACCGTCTGCGAACCAATTTCCAAACCCAGCGGAGCATGCACACGAGCCAACGACTCGCGTGAAATTCCCTCCGCTAGCAGGTCATCAAAAATCAACTTAATTTTACGCCGGCTGCCAATCATTCCCACATACCGAGCGGGTGTTTCAGCCAGATGATATATCGCTTCTTCATCGTGGTTATGGCCACGAGTCACAATCAAACAGTAAGTATTCGAATCAATCTCCAAGCCGCTCAAGGCGGTATCAATCGGCCCCACAAACAGGCGTTTGGCCTGCGGGAGACGCTCGGGATTGCAATATTCTTCGCGGTCATCCACGACCCAGACATCGAAGTCCGCTTCGGTTGCCAGACTGGCCACCTTCTGGCCGACATGCCCCGCCCCAACAATGATCAGTCGGCAACGCTGCAAAAACGGCAGAAACGAAATTCCATGTTCCACATAGGGCCGCGGCCGTGTCTTCACATCACGCAGATGTTCGACGACCTCGGCGGGTAATGGCCCCTGGGCGCGAGCCACAACCAACTCACCGGATGCATTTAGCAAATATCGATCCGCGGCAACACAGCCCGGAACTTTTACGGGGTCGACGATGACAGCCTCGGTACAGGCTATCCCCGCCGTTAACAGTTGATTCAGTTGTATGAAGTAATTGACATCGGAACCGGGACGAATTGGATCGACGAGCATTTTCATGCGCCCGCCACAGATCAAACCGTCGTCCCAGCCGTAGTTGTCATCTAGTTGAAAGGACAGCAGCTCCGTCTGCCCATCGTCGAGTAACCTCAACGCCCTCCGTTTAACTTCGGCCTCCACGCAGCCGCCACCCAGCGTTCCCGATTGGGAACCGTCCGAGTAGACCAGCATCATGGCCCCCGCCTTTTGCGGTGTCGAGCCTCGCGTTTCGACCAACGCTGTCCAGGCCACAGCCTGACCGGCCTGTATGGCCTGCTGCAACCCCTGGAAAACCGATGTATTCATAAAGCGCCGGCAAAGTTTTTTCAACTTACCCAAGCTCCGCCACAGGGCTGCAGCGGTCGCGTATTGTACCCGTCAAATTTTCGCTGTCCAACCTACAGCCCTTTTTTTAACATGATCGCATGAACAAAGTTTATTTTGTCCACATCGATGCATCCGACCAAAAAACAGAGCCGAAACCGACTTGATGAGGGCCGGTCTCAGTGCGGTTGTCGACAGCGTTGAGTTCGCAAAAAGCAGGCCGCGGCGCGGGATTCAGTGATATCACGGACGGCTGCAACAACTCTCTTCATTATTCTTGGCGCCCCCTGGAAACAACCTTCCAATCCTGCCCCGAATTCGGCAATTTTTACATTCAAAGCCCTTCTGCCGACAACCAAAATCGCCAATCTGCCGACCGATCCTGCCTAAAAACAGGGCAAATAGATACGACTGGAAAGACTGCGCAGACCAAGACAATATTATTAAAAGCCCTTTTCGAACGAGTTCTTGGTGAGATCACAAAGTTTTTAGACCGGCCCCAAGTAGACCGCTTTAGCATCAGGTTTTCGCAAAAACCGCTGCCCAGTGGTGTCACTGCAATCCAGTCCCGACAGGGACGACAGAATCTAGCCGTGGGCGTCAGCCCACGGTCGAGGTATAAAATGAGTCCTAAGCCCTGAATGGGCGACACTCTGCAGATACTGCCCGTGTCGCCCATTCAGGGCTTTTTTCGCGAGAATCGTTCCGTGGGCTGACGCCCACGGCTAAGTTCTGTCGTCCCTATCGGGACGACGAAAGAGAATGAGGAGGCATATCCACTGAAGCTTCGACTAGTAAGAAGAACAATGCATACCTAGTGAATACACAGCCCCCAAGCCCTTATTCGCAATCCACCTCGGCCATGCCGACCGGCATTTTAAAAATACACAACATAGGCAATCCAGGTCGTATGACTCTGAAACCGCTGTACTATGTAATATGGAGTAGGACAGGTTCGAAACATTGAAATTCCCAGCCCACAGGAGAAAAAATTGCGAGTTTCTGGCAGGTTTCTGGGTTTCTGTTTCCGTACCTGGACTAAAATGCCGATCCTACGAAGGCCCCTTCTTATCTGTGCGCAATCTTCAATGAAACATTTCAGTTGAGATCAAGTGAGTCCGATGGGTTGTGCCTCGCCACTACGGCCAGCAACAATCCGACGGACCGATACCGTTAAGTTCACCTGAAATGTTGCTCCGAAACCGCGTGTCAGAGAAAGTGGTATTGAGCCCAAGTTCTACAGAATTCACCTCGCGTTTCACCGGTGCACATCCGGGTCATTGAGGCCTCTTTTCGAGAGGTGATCAAGACCACACCGATAGCTCGCGGGGCACGTTCAGCGGTGGAATGAGGATTCTGAACAATCGAATTCTCAACGCCTGATTTTCACCACGCCAAATCGCCATTGCCTCAAATTAGTTTGCCTGCTAACATCTTCCCCACATATCAAAGTCAAGCGACCTTTTTCAGCCGGAATCCGCGCATCATCACGGTGCGTTGGTACTCGTTGAAAAACCCTTCCTAAGCATAGTCTCGATTTCGAGCACATCACCCGTCGTCAAATCAATAGTTCACTCGTCAGGTACGGACCATTTGGGCCGGAATCCGACCGACTAGATCCAATCCTTGCTTTGGGGTGTCCCCCTGAACGCCAGCGGTTCTGGTTGATTCTGATTCCACAGCCCTCACACCTGCCGCTGTCACCATTTCAGCCGAGAATACGCCATGCGATCTGGAATTCGGCCACGTCGTTCTCAGTTTCATCTCCAACTTTTGAGTTGGCTGGGGATCGTCTCATTGACATTGACTGGCTGCTTGACGACGACCAAGGAAGGGAAGGTGTCCTACATCGGCAACAAGCCGCTGTCGGACTACCTGGACCAGTCCATGCACGTCGCACACCCCGTGCTTAACACCGATTTGGGTGATATTCGGACCTTCCCCACACGTCCTCGGACGGTGCTGGAACGACTGGATTCCAACCAGATCTGGGACGTTCACCTGGCCGAGGCCATTCAACTGGCTCTGACCAACAACAAGATTGTTCGCGCCAACGACCGCAGTACGGTGAACGGCAACTCCAGCCGCATCCTCACATCGCCCGATTCGATGAACTCGGTGTACGATCCGGCGATTCAAGAGACCGGCGTGCTGTTTGGTTCTCGCGGTGTGGAATCTGCCTTGTCCGCGTTTGATGCGCAGTTGACCTCAACCCTCAGCACGGGGCGCACCGAGCTGGTCCAGAACAACATCTTCAACGGTGCCGGCCTGCCGGCTGGTAGTACTCTGCAAAGCGACATCGGGCAGATGACGACCAGCATCACCAAGCAATTCGGCAACGGTGCAACGTTAGGTGTGTCACACGAAGTCGACTACCTGCAGAACAACGTCCCCACCGCTCTGTTTCCCTCGAACTATACGGGTAACATCGCCGCCAACCTGCGACAGCCGTTATGGGCCGGTTCAGGTGTGGAATTCACTCGCGTCGCCGGTCCTGTTGGACAAAACATTCAGGGCTTGAGCGGTGTGAATCAGGGTGTGGTCATCGCCCGTATCAACAATGACATCTCGATCGCTGACTTTGAATTCTCCGTCAACAACATGGTGTTCGACGTAGAAAAGTTGTATTGGGACCTGTACTTCGCTTACCGCCGTTACGACAGTGCGGTTAAGAATCGTGAAGCTGGTGAAAAGACCTGGCAAGATGCCAAGGTTAAGTTCGACCTCGGAGCCGAAGGTGGCGATGGATTCCTCGAAGCCCAAGCTCGTGACGCCTACTTTGACCGTGTTGCGACTGAAGAAGCCTCTCTGGCTCTGATTGATACCCTGGAAGGCAGCCTCCGCCGCATCTGCGGATTGCCGCTCAACGACGGACGCATCCTGCGTCCCGCAGACGATCCCATCACCGCTCGCTTCAAACCTGACTGGAACTCCGACCTGGCCATGGCTTTGACACGACGTGTCGAGCTGCGACGTCAGAAGTGGAATATCAAGAGTACCGAACTGCAGATGGAAGCCGCCAAGAGCTTTACGAATCCTCGCTTGGATTTGATTTCCAGCTACCAACTCAACGGCTTCGGCGACCGCCTGATGTCGAGTCGCTCCGCGGACGGTGTGACGGAAGAAGGCTTCCACAACTTCTACGACTCCGTGCTGCGGGGCCACCAAACCTCGTGGAATACGGGTCTGCAACTCTCGATGCCCTTCGGCTTCCGGGCTGCGAATGCCCAAGTCCGAAACCTCGAGTTACGATTGGCGAAGGCTCGTGAAACCCTGCGAGAGCAAGAAAACGACGTCATCTACGAATTGGCCTTGGCCTATCAGGACCTCGCCTCGAACTGGTCGAACGCCCAAACTTACTTCAACCGCCGTATTGCAGCTGCCGAACAGGCCAGCTTCATCGAACAGCAACGCCTGCAAGGTAAGAAGGAAGCGACGCTCCGCGATCAGCTGGAAGCCCAAGCCCACCAGGCCCAGGCTGAAACCTCGTACTACCAAGCGATCATCGAATACACCAAAGCCATCGCCCACGTGAATTACCGTAAGGGTGCCTTGCTGGAGATGAACAACATCTTCTTATCAGAAGGCAGCTGGGATCCGAAGGCCTATGAAGATGCTCTGGCTCGAGCCTGGGAACGCACCTATAGCTTGAAGCATCCGATGGAAAACCGAATGGAAACCGATCCTGCACCGTTCTCGAGCCCCTCTGATCCGGGAACCTCGACCTATGCGATCGATCCGAACGCACCTCCCTCAACCCCAGTCGAGCTATACCCCGACGACAACAACCAACCCGCAGCCCCGATGAACGAACCGCAGGGTGTGCCCGGTATCGATGTCCCCGCAGCTCCGCAGGAACTCGATCCCTTGCCCGATCCCAACGCGGTCCAGTCATCAGACCAGGCCCCGGAAGGTCCCGTCGCCGAGCAACCCACAGGGAATCAGAAACTCTGATGTGACTGAAATCCCCAACTGATACGCCCCATCGAGCGTCCCGCAGAAAGTCTGCCGGACGCTCGATTCGTTTTCCGGTAAGCTGCCACGGGAATTTGGGCCGCTTTTTCGCTCCCTTCGCATCAACATCGTGCAGGATTCCGTGAGGGTGAGACTCCGAGATTTGGGGTCGGGTGTTCAAATTTCAAAATTGGCCTGATATGAAAGTAGTGAATGCCAGATCGGTCGGCTGGCCAATTTTGAAATTTGAACGCCCGACGCCCGACCCCAGACCCCACCCGGCCCATTGCGAACTGGAATTCATGAAACACCGTGGCCAGGACTTTTTGCCGATTCCCGGTCGCCAATCGCCGCACGGAATAAGCCGCAACCTCTAGTTCGCTGCTCTTACCCAGATTCCAAAATCTGGGATCCCCATTATCAACGTTGTGTGAAAATACTGGGGCAGGGGGCTCCCTGGTGGGCGTTCCGGGAACAAACTCCTTGTTCGCAAGCCTTCCCCGTCCTAGAATGAGGCAACGCAGCAGTTTCCACAAACATCCCACCGAACCCATCCCAATGTTCAATGCCAGTTCCAGGCTCAAGCCTCGGAGCCAGCGTTCGGTGGCAGAGTTTGTGGCACCATCAATCAGGAGTGGTAGAAGTATGTTGGAGCGCCGGCCCGTATTCCCGAACGTCATCGAATTGAACTATCAAGCCCGTCGCCGGTTGGGTTGCTGCGTCTATCTCGTGTATCACAAGCAAGACTGGTTGCTGATCGATATTGGCTATGAAGACACCGTGGCCGAGATCATTGAACTGATCCGCCAGATGGGTTTTCCGTTGGCCCAATGCCGCTATCTGGTTATCACGCATGCTGATGCCGACCACGTACAAGGCATGGCCCGGGCCAAGGAATTGCTGCCCGAAGCCAAATTGGTCGGACACCCTGTCGCCGCCAAATTGCTGGCCGAAGGCGAGCGGATTTCGACCTATGCCGAGATCTCGGCCCAAGGCATCTCGATCGATCTGCCGCCGATTAAGCTGGATCAGACAATCACCGAGGGGGACATCCTACCGATTGGCGACCTGAAGCTGGCCGTCTGGCACACGCCAGGCCACACCAGCAGCCAACTGTCGTTCCGCCTGGGAGAGCTGTTGTTCTCGGGTGACAATATCTTCCGCGATGGTTGCGTGGGCAACATTGACGCGCACCACGGATCGGATCTGCCCGATTTTATTTCCTCGTTGGAACGCATTCGGGACAGCGATGTGAAATGGCTGCTCCCCAGCCATGGCCCGATTTTCCGCAAGGACAATCGCGTGCTGCAATCGACGATCGACCGCCTCACCAAATATCAGCACATGGCCGATTTCGGCACCTGTGCGATTGACTGGCCCCTTCTCGACGAGTGGGAAGACGAGCTGGTCAAGGGCTTCGATCCCGAATCGCCCCTCACCAATCCGAACGAAACCTTGATCTAATTCCGGATCGCGAGAGAGGCGTCGCGAGTAATATCGCTTACGCCTCAATCGACGCAGTCGATGAGCTTGTAGGCTGGGTATTCTTGCCCGTCTCTACTTTGGATACGCCAATACCGACGGGCAAGAATGCCCAGCCTACAAGCTCTGTTTTTCTGCTGTCCCGACCTCGCAACTATTTTCGCCTTAAGCCAGCCCTCTCGCCGGCTCTCGCTCCACGCTGCGCGACCTAGCAGCGACTCTTCGCAGCGGGCGATCATTTTCACCTCCACAGGGCTGAATCTCAAATTTCAGAACCCCAGTGACACCCCATCGCTCACTCTAGGCGCAAATCCTACACCCCAACCAAGCGATTCCAAAGACTCGACCAACACAATCAACGCAACCAGTCAAGCAGCATTAACACCGCCACGCCAACCACAACAACTGTAGCGATTATTGCAATTAGTCCCGCAAATCGACGTAAGCCGATAACCAGCCTAGAGATTGTGGGCATCTGACGAGAATCGCTCTGTCGGCACGCATTCAATTGCACCAATTACACCGACTGTGCCGTCCCGTTTCTTTATCACAGCGCCACCATCCGCCACTCTGGTGTTGTTGTATTTTTACACCACGCTCCGGGTAATGTTGCCACGGTCTCACACAACCTACTGCCAACAAACAAGATACATTAAATCCAGCAACGCCACGGCGTTTCGGCACAACACTTGCTTTTGGTAGTCTGGGCAAGGCCGCGAGAAATTACCCTCAACTAACACCACCGAATGACACGATTTCGTCGTCGTTCAATTATCCCTCAGCAGATGGGGCCCTCTCTGCGATCGGATAGTCCGCATGGCAGAATTTACGAAGGCGACCCACAATGTCTGAACCAGCTGCCTGGCTGCGAGTTTTAGCCGACGTCGTCGCGAAAGCGATTGAACCGATCGGTCCCATCGCACCTCTCGATTGCCATTACGTCCAAGTCGATGGATTTTGGGAAGTAACCCTCTTCACGGAAGCGACTGAAGTCCTAGGCGGTCCAGAAGATGGAACCGTCAAGCAACCTCGTTTTGCCGTCCGGATTTGCGAGATTCTTGACGCCTTTCAGAGCGTCATCAGCTGCACCTGGCAAGCACACAACATCGGCGAAAACGATGACTTAGGGCCGCATCTGGCTGTCGAAGGAACCTATAAGGGCCGCCTCGTCTGGCTGCGAGTCCTGTCTCAGGCACCCCGTCAGTTTCCGCGCCGACGAGTGTCCCCCGTAGCCAAAATGGTCAACGACGACGTGTGGTAAGTGGTCAGGGTCACACCTCACCACCAACGGTTCCCTGGAAGCCCGACGTTTATTGACGCCGGGCTATCGCATTCTTTGGATGGGAAAATTTCTGCCCCAGAGATGCTGCTCATGCGAGATTGCGATTGGCTTTTGAATTCGGGTTTGCAGAAAGCTTCCCTGAAAGGGAAGAACAACATAGCCCAGGGTGCGTTCGGTACGCCGAGCGCACCCTGGGGGTAAAGCCCCACAAGTCCACAACCCTGAAAGGGTTACACCTTCTGAACTGCTCGCAACCAGTGGAACCCCTTCAGGGTTCTTCTCCTTACTTTGTCCTGTACCCAGGGTGCGCCGCGAGTACTCGGCGACCCTGGGCTATGTTGTGTAT
>JAZKFE010000314.1:0-10085 GCA_040386595.1 Planctomycetota bacterium
ATCTGCATACTTAGGATAAGAAACTAATAAGATAAACTTCCCGTTTTTAATTCCGGTAAGCTCGAATGAGCCATATTAAGCCGGTCCCATATCCGGGACGGACACCCCACATTCATTTCGCCGTGAAGGTCCCCAAGCAGGACCGTTTTACGACGCAATGCTACATCAAGGGGCATCCCGGTAACGAGAAAGACGGCGTGCTACGGGGCGTAAAAGACCCACTGGCGCTGGCGTCAATCATGGTCGACTTCGCACCGCTGCAAGAATCCAAAATCGGTGAGCTGGCCGCGAATTTTAACATCGTGCTGGGCTTCACCCCCGAAGCGTAGTGCTGTGTTACAGCGAAGATTTCGGATTCCGTGCCACTGTTTCGCGACCGTACTCGGTCGTTAAGCAGTGCCCGGACGGCTTGGAATGCACTGCTTAACAACTGGGTACAGTTGCGAAACAGTGGCACGACAATACCTTGGGGAGCAATCCCAAATCTAAGCTGTGACAATGCACTAGGCGACTTTTGTGCCGTTTAAAAATCTACGAAGATAATCCCAACAAGGAGCGACAGGCGTGCGAGTTCTGGTAGTGGAAGACGAACCTGACATGCGTGACGCAGTGGCCATGTTTCTGCGCGAAGGAGGCTACTCCATCGACACGGCTGCGGATGGCAAAGACGGGCTCTCGAAGGCCTTGACGTGGAACTACGATGCCATCGTCCTGGATGTCATGTTGCCCCTGGTTGACGGTTGGAAAGTCTTGAGCGAACTGCGGAAGACGAAGACGACTCCCGTGCTGATGTTGACCGCTCGGGATGCCGTCAATGACCGCGTTCGCGGTCTCGATAACGGTGCCGACGACTATCTGGTGAAGCCGTTTGTGCTGTCCGAACTGGTGGCCCGGGTACGAGCCTTAATTCGCCGTGCGGCAGGAAAACCGCAGCCGGTGATCGAAGTGGGCGGAGTGCGTATCGACACCGCATCGCGAACGGTCTCATTGGAAGGGGCCGAGGTCAGCCTCACGGCGAAAGAATATTCGCTGATCGAGTTCCTCGCGTTGCATTTGGGGACCCTGGTCACCCGCTCGATGTTGTATGATCATCTCTTCGATGAGCGTGATGATTCGCTCTCCAATTTGATCGATGTTTATGTGTCGAACCTGCGGCGTAAGCTGGGGCGAGATCTCATTACCACTCGTCGTGGTTATGGATATCTGATTGAAGGGGAGTAGAGCCGTCCGCGCGATGTGCTGTTTGTGACTTGCAGTTGGCCCCCTTTATGATCAAATCACTTCGCTGGCGATTGCAGATTTGGCACGCCGTGGTGTTGACGGGGGTTCTGGCCACGTTTGGCGTCGTCGTGTATAGCCTGCATTGGCAAACGCGACTGCAACAGATTGACGCCGAGCTGGATCGAACTGCGGAAGTCTTGATGACGCAGCTCCGCCGGTTGTTGCCGCGGCCCACTCCGTTTCGTGGACCCGGCCGCCCCCCTAGCTTGTCCCGGTCTCGTCCTGGTACGCCACCTGCAAAATCTGCCGCCAACGACACGAAATCCGCATCAAAATCGGCCGAGTCCCCAGCGGTCACGTCCGCCCGCCCCACAGGTGAGAGCCCTCGTTCGCGCGGCGACAATGACCGATCGCGGGATGACGGGGAACGGGGCAATCGGCCCCCTCGGGAACGCAATGCCTTCGAGCGGTCGCTCGCCAGTGGGCAGTTGCCGTTGGAGTTTCAGCACCTGTTCGAAGGGGAAGATGAGTCGCACTTCTACTTCGTGATTTGGGGCCGCGACGGTGTGGTTCTGAAAAAATCGACATCGGCACCAGAAACGCCCTACCCCGCAATTCATCTGGGTGAAGAGGGATTGCCGGTGCGTCTGGTGCGGCAATTTGGGGATCGGCGCGAAGTCATTCATGCGTCACGGTTCGATCTCAACGTCTTGGTCGGCCGTTCGATTGCCGAGGACTTGGCCGCCGAGCAGCGTTACGGCCTGTGGTTGTTCGCCGCGGGTGGCGCGGTGATGGCGGCGGGATTTCTCGGTGGCGGCTGGTTGACGGCCCGCGCCATTCGTCCCATTTTGGCGATGACGGCCACCGCCGAATCGATTTCCGCTCAGAACCTCAACGAACGGATTGACCTCAAGGAAACCGACACCGAGCTGGGGCAACTGGGGTCTGTGCTCAACCGGACGCTGGATCGTTTGCAGTCCGCGTTTGAGCAACAAAGCCGCTTTACCGCCGATGCCTCGCATGAACTTCGTACTCCGTTGTCGGTGATTTTGGCGCATACGGAATTGGCTCTCTCACGCCCACGGACAGCCGAAGAATATCAGTCGTCGTTGGGGATTTGTCAGCGTGCCTCAATACGCATGCAGTCATTGATTGAGGGGCTGTTGATGCTCGCCCGGTTCGATTCTGGTCAGCCGGTGCTGGAGACAACCGAATTCGATCTGGAGCACGTCACCGTGGAATGCATCGAAATGGTGCAGTCGCAGGCCGAGACCCGGCAGATCAAGATGACAACTGATTTTTCACCCGTGCGGATTCGCGCCGACCGCGGACGTATCGGTCAGGTCATCACAAATCTCCTGACGAATGCCATTCGCTACAATCACGATGGCGGGACCGTTTGTGTGAAGTTGAGAGCGGTCGATCACCAAGTCGTGATCTGCGTGACCGACACCGGCGTGGGGATTCCAGCCGACGAGTTGCCGCATATCTTTGAGCGGTTCTACCGAGTAGACAAAGCCCGCACGCGGCCCGAAGGGGGAAGCGGTCTGGGGTTGTCCATTTGCCAGACCATCGTCGCCGCCCATGGGGGCACGATTGTCGTCCGCAGCGAGCCCGGCTCTGGTACTACGGTCGAAGTTCATCTACCCTCAGCGGTCTAAACATGTGGGATTTTGGCATGATCCCTAATAGCAATCCGCGAGACGAGATGGATCGTGATGACGACGAGTTATGTCCTGGAGCATCTGGCCGTCATCTTTTTTGCCGCGACTGGCGTGTGGGCGGCGCGAGGCAAAAGTGTCGACCTGTTTGGGGTGATCGTGCTCGGGCTGGTGACGTCGATGGGAGGCGGCACGATCCGGGATTTGCTGCTGGATGTGCCAATCTTCTGGATCGCGGATGCGAATTTTCTGATCTCGGGGATCACTGCAGCGTGCCTGACGTTCTTCGTGGCGCGTCATTTTCGGATTCCGCGCCGCGTGGTCCTGATTCCGGATGCGTTCGGGCTGGCGTTCGTCACCATGCTGGGAACCTCGAAGACGCATCACCTGGGACACGCAGGTTCGGTCTGCGTCGTTTTGGGCGTGACCACCGGAGTGGCTGGAGGCATGTTACGCGACGTGATGAGCGGCGAGATCCCATTGGTCTTCCGGCCCCACATTTTTCTCTACGCCACCGCGGCTGCCATTGGGGCCGTTGTCTATCTGCTGATCGACGCGGTCTGGCCACATCGACCGGGTTGCATGCTGATCGGTGTCGGAGTCATCCTGATTCTTCGCTTAGCCGCCATCCGTTGGCAAATTCGGTTGCCCGTCTTCCGCACCACGGATCTGTAACGGCCCTTTTAAAACGCGTGCCGCCAGCCTGTCGCCAACAACGGAATACTGCTGCCATCGGGTTGGATTAACTCGGCGGTCTGCTTGGGGATGATTTCCCCGACGTGCGCGAGGTGCGTGGTGAAAACCGGATGTGCTAACAACGATTGGGCATCGGCCGGCGACATCGTCATCAGCAATTCAAAGTCTTCGCCATCCCCGAGTGCATGCTCAAGCGGCGTGCGGCCGTCGGTTACAGTCTGTGCGGCGGACGAGATCGGAATTTGCGAGGCAATGATTCGGGCGCCGACTCGGCTCTCTTCCAGAATATGATGCAAATCGGCCGCCAGGCCATCGCTGATATCCATCATGGCGTGCAGCGTGACATGTTCTTGCAGTAGCCGAGCTTCCTCGAGTCGCGGGATGAAATTGAGGTGCTTTCCGGAGATGCTGCCCCCTAGATTGCCCGTCACCAGAATCCAGTCGCCCGGTTGGGCTCCCCCGCGGCGGATGGGCCCCTGCCCCAGCGGTTCCCCCAGTGCGGTAATGCTGATGACCAAGGGGCCGTCCCAGGTGTTCGTATCGCCCCCCGCAATGCAGACATTGAACTGCTGAGCCAAGGCATCGATGCCGTCTTGAATCCCCTGGGCCAGATCCCAGGCCCGATTGCGAGGCAGCGCAATACTGACGACCGCGGCGACTGCTCGGCCCCCCATCGCTGCGATATCGCTGAGGTTCACTCCCAACGATTTCCAGCCGATTTGAAAGGGGGTGGCGGTGTCCAATGTAAAATGAACCCCCTCCAGCAACATGTCGACCGTGACCAGCGATTCGCCATTCCGATTGAACTTGAGCAACGCCGCATCGTCACCAATCCCCAGCGGCACCTGAGCATGCGCGGGGACACGTTTGCGAATCCAATCGATCAGTTCAAATTCACCACGCGGCTCAGTCATAGAAATTCCAGTCGAACGCAAACGGAGAGGCCCGACATCCTCTTCGATATGCGACTAACGATTCGATTGAATCCGGAGATTGGTTCACCACGAATGACACCAATCACACGAATGAATCACGGGAAGATTCACAGCTCCACTTCCAGGGTTACCGACAACATCTGGAGAGATCTGGATTGCATGGTGCATCTTAACGGATTTCAGCGACGGCTCTGGTTCATTCGTGCCATTCGTGGTTGAATTCCCCGTTCTTCGTTCCTACCAAGAATGAATTGCCGGTCGGCAGTTTCTTGGTGTGGAGAGTTTGCTGGGGGTTATTTCGCTGGATAATCGTAGAATCCAGAGCCCGTTTTGCGTCCCAGCTTCCCCGCATCGACCAGTCGAGCCAGCAGGGGGCAGGGGCGGAACTTGGGGTCACCCAGGTCGCGTTGCAAGACCTTCAAGATCGACAGGCAGACGTCGACGCCAATCAAGTCCGCCAGCTCCAGGGGCCCCATCGGATGATTGCAACCCAGCTTCATCAGCGAATCGATGGTGCGGGCGTCGGCGACCCCTTCTTGCAGGGTGAATGCGGCCTCATTAATGAGCGGCATCAGAACGCGATTGACGACGAACCCCGGGCTGTCTTGGACCGGCAGCGGTTGCTTACCCATCTGGCTGGCAAGCTCTGTGGTGATCGCGATTGTGGCATCGGATGTTTGCAAGCCACGCACGATCTCTACCGGCGACATGATCGGCACGGGGTTAAAGAAGTGCATACCGACAACCTGAGTCGACCGCGACGTCACGGCTGCGATTCGGGTGATCGAGATGCTCGACGTATTGCTGGCCAGGACGACTGCCGGAGTGCAGATGCGGTCGAGTTGGCGAAAGATGTCGAGCTTGATCGCTTCTTGTTCGCTGGCCGCTTCAATGACGAATTCGGTCTCCCCTGCTGCTGCCAGATCGCCCTTCCACGAGATCCGTCCCAGAACGTCTTCCACCGATGTTCCGGTCAGTTTCCCGCGCTGGATGGCCTTGCTGACGGAGGCCGTGATCTGCTGCCGGGCGTTGTCGCGGGCCGCTTCGGCCGGATCAATAACCGTCACGAACAGGCCTTTGGCTGCCGCACATTCCGCAATGCCGCGGCCCATTGTGCCGGCTCCGATGACCGCCAGTTTTGCTATCGCCATGGTGTTGTCGCTCTGAGGAGTAATGAGTGAATTCAGAACCGAATTCTAATCATCACCCGCCCTTGGGAGTAAGGGCCGCGTTCACACCATTTTACGATGTCCGTTCAAAGGCCGCACACCACGATAGCTGGATCTGATTGCCCTGAGTCTTAAAACAACTCGGAGATGGGTTGTCCGCCATTTTCGATGAAGAAGCGGGGGCGACCGCGGCCGTCGACATAGTGGCCATCCAAGGGGACATTCATATGCCGATAGATGGTTGCTGCCAGATCGCCGGGGGTGACGGGGCGTTCTTTGACGTTACCGCCATCGTGCTCGGAGGCGCCGATGATCTGACCATGCCGCATTCCGCCACCGGCCAGGCACATCGACATGACAACCGGCCAATGATCGCGGCCGTCAGAGCTACCTTGGGTCCCAATCGATGGCGTGCGGCCGAACTCGCCCATGCCAATGACCAGAACATTATCGAGCAGGCCGCGTTCGTCCAAGTCACTGACCAGGGTGGTAATCAGGTGGTCGAAGAGGGGCAACAGAGGTTTTAAACCATGCTCGATTCCGCCGTAGGGAGGAATGTTATCGCCGTGATTATCCCAGGTTCCCGAGGCAGTATGGTAGCTGAGGTCGAGCGTAACGAATGCCACGCCAGCTTCCACCAGTCGTCGTGCCAGCAGCGCCTGTTGGTGCCAGAGATGGTTTCCATATCGAGCCCGCATTGCTTCTGACTCTTGCGACAGGTCGAAAGCATTTTGTGCCTGCCGTCCGACGACCATTTCGACCGCTTGACGTCGATACGATTCCAGGGCGGACATCGATCCTCCCTGGTCGAGGTCGCTCCGCAGCCGATCGAAATCTTCCATCAGACTCCGCCGGTTGTAGAGTCGCGATTGATCCAAACCAGCGGGCAAGCGGAACATGTCCGCCCCCGACATCTTGCCGGTGTTGCCGCCGACCAGATCGTAAACCGGCAGCTTGCTCGCCAGATTCCCCATGAAGGGATCGTAGCGTTTGCCAAGGTATCCGCCGGCGGCAATGTGAGATCGCGACTTCGTAAACGCCACGGACGCGGGCATGGCGGCGTGATTCGGACCGTGCATTTTCGACACGATCGACGCAATGGCCGGATATTTCTCGGCTTCGGGGTTGGTCCGCGGTTCGGCTTCCAGATTGGATGATTGGAATACGGTGTTCGGTTCGTGATTGCTATGCCGTGCATCGACCGAGCGGATGACGGTGAACTTATCCATCATCGCGGCTTGCTTGGGGAGATGCTCGCAGAATTGGACACCCGGCAGCTTCGTCGAGATGACTCCAAACGGCCCGCGGTTTTCAATCGGGCGATTGGGCTTAGGATCCCAGGTATCAATATGACTGGGGCCGCCCGCCATCCACAACAGGATGACGCTTTTGCCCGTTCCAATCGAGCGTCCCGACTCGGCCGCCGTGGCCCGGGCCTGCAGCAACCCAGGAAGCGACAACCCGGCCAGTCCCGCAAGACTGGCTTTGAGCATCCCGCGGCGGCTACCAACGGTCAAACCTTCCGCAGTGCGACCATGAAAATCGCTGAAGGCATGAGGGTGAGACAATCCGTGAGGACGCTGCTCTGCGGGCATAACAAAATCCGGTCTTGGGCAATCTAAACCGCAGACGCTCGGTTGAGCTGCTCGCGTCTGCCATGAAATCGTTCGGGAATTCTCAATATTCCCGGTCTGACTCCGCTACCTCAATAGAAGATATCAGCATCGGCTAATGCGTGCAACCGCGCTCTGCAAACCCAGGAAACCGCAGAAGACAACGATTGTAGGTAATTGATGGCCGTGTTGACGGTGAGATTCGATCGGTTGAGTTGTCGTTGCGGCGTAGCGGGGGCAGGCTGTCAGGGACTCTGGGCCCCCGATATGATGGAGTTTTCGAGGTTGTATCGAGGAGCGCCGCACAAGAATTCTGGGAGGGTGAGGCTCCCGCCGAACCGTTTAGTCTTTCGAATATCAGTAGACTTAGCGGTTCGGCGGGAGCCTCATCCTCCCAATAATCGCGCCGCATTCCAGAAATCCTTTGCGGCATAGCCGATTGTGGTGATGGGACCAAGTTGTCATGACAGTGACAGAATCAACGACAGAGCCAGCAACAACTGAGTCGTGGCAGCGCGGGCTCGCCACAGCCGTGCGCGATCCGGACGAGCTCCTAGATTTGCTGCAGCTGTCTGACGAATGGCGAGCCCCTGCCCGCCGTGCGGCTCAGCTGTTTCCGTTGCTTGTTCCCCGTTCGTTTTTACAACGCATCGAGCTTGGCAATCCCCGCGATCCCTTGTTGTTGCAAGTCTTGCCCTTGGGAGCCGAAGAGGTCGTCCCGGAAGATTTTGTCATCGACGCCGTGGGCGATCAAGATGCCAAGCGAGCCCCCGGGTTATTGCAAAAATATACTGGCCGGGCACTGATGATTGCCGCCGGGGCCTGTGCAGTGCATTGTCGCTACTGCTTTCGTCGGCATTATGCTTATGGAGAAGATCCGAAACGCTTGGTCGACTGGGAGCCGGCGTTTCAGGTGTTGCGTGAAGATGATTCGATCCACGAAATCATTCTCAGCGGCGGTGATCCGT
Organism: Planctomycetota bacterium; assembly: GCA_040386595.1. GTDB lineage: Bacteria > Planctomycetota > Planctomycetia > Planctomycetales > Planctomycetaceae > JAKFVC01. The sequence goes on from JAZKFE010000314.1 coordinate 8,264, forward strand.
TGATGCTCACCGATCGTCGGCTGGGGCAGCTTTGCTCGCAACTGCAGGCGATCCCGCATCTGCGACGGTTGCGAGTCCACACCCGGCTGCCAATCGTCCTGCCGGAGCGTGTCACGCCGTCTCTCCTCGAACTCCTGACGGCCGGTCCCCTGACACCCATCGTCGTCGTGCACAGCAATCATCCGCGGGAATTGTCAGGAAGTTGTGGGCACGCCTTGCGGAAACTGGTTCTCGCGGGCTGCACGGTTCTTAATCAGGCCGTTCTGTTACGTGGCATCAATGATGAGGTGGAAACGCTTGCGGAACTGAGCGAGCGGCTCGTCGATCTCGGCGTGATGCCCTACTATCTACATCAACTGGATCGAGTCATCGGGACGGCTCATTTTGAAGTTCCCGAGGCTCGCGGGTTGGAATTGATTGCGGCATTGCGGCCACGATTGCCGGGGTATGCTATCCCGCAATTGGTGCGCGAAGTTGCGGGGGCGCCGCATAAAGTGCCGATCACGGCGTCAGCGGTTCCCGTATAAGTTTGTTGGTGCATCCCTCCGTCTGCGACAGTTCCGCAAGTTTGGTCTGCTTCTCTTTGCTGCTAGCTAGAAAAACTTCGAAGGACATCATGGTGACGCCCCTCGTGGTAATTGATATCGTCGGCCTGACGCACGCGATGCTCGGACCGGATACACCCTGCCTGAAGAAACTGGCGGAGGAAGGGTTTTCCCGGCCGATGACGACCGTGCTCCCCGCGGTCACGTGCACGGCACAATCCAGCATTCTCACGGGCCTGCCGCCGAGCGGGCACGGCGTGGTGGGGAACGGCTGGTACTTTCGAGACCTTTCTGAAGTCTTGTTCTGGCGGCAATGCAATCGCTTGGTGCAGGGTGAGAAATTCTACGAAACGGCTAAACGCCGCGATCCAAATTACACGACCGCCAAGATGTTCTGGTGGTACAACATGTACGCACCGGTCGATTGGTCGATGACCCCCCGGCCCAGCTATCCGGCGGACGGTCGCAAGCTGCCCGATTCATATAGCGAGCCCGAGGGTTTACGCGACGAACTGCAGCATCAACTGGGACAATTCCCCTTGTTTAAGTTCTGGGGCCCGGGGGCTGATATTTCGAGCACTCGCTGGATTGCCGACGCCTCAATCGAGGTGTTTAAGAAGCACCGTCCAAGCCTAACACTGGTGTATCTGCCCCATCTGGATTATGACCTGCAGCGATTCGGTCCGAACGATCACCGGGTCGCAAAGGCGTTGCGAGAAGTCGATGCCGAGGCTGGCAAACTGATTCGGGCGGCTCAAGAAGTCGGGGCTGACGTTGTCGCACTGTCGGAATACGCGATCACCCCTGTCTCGCATCCGGTCCATATCAATCGCGTCCTGCGTACCGCTGGCTGGCTGCGAGTCCGCCGCGAACCGTTGGGCTGGGAGACGCTCGATTGCGGAGCCTCACGAGCTTTCGCCGTTTCGGACCATCAAGTGGCCCACGTCTATGTGCGCGATCCCAAAGATATCCCACAGGTGGCAGAGCTACTGCGTGGCACGGATGGGATCGAACAAGTCTTGGATCTCGCCGGCCAGAAAACAGCCGGGTTGAACCATGAACGTTCGGGCGAACTGGTGGCGGTCGCGGCCCCCGAAAGCTGGTTCACGTATTATTATTGGCTCGATGACCACGTTGCCCCGGACTATGCACGCTCGGTCGACATCCACCGCAAGCCAGGTTACGACCCAGTAGAGTTGTTTCTCGATCCGAAATTGAAATGGCCGATGGTCAAGATTGCTCGGCGTCTGGCGCAGAAGAAATTGGGCTTCCGGTAC
>JAZKFE010000314.1:10095-11520 GCA_040386595.1 Planctomycetota bacterium
TGGCCTCGACGCTAGCATCGTGAAAGGGAGCCACGGCCGCCTGCCCGCCCCGGGAAGAGAAGCCGCAGACGGCCCCGTTTTCATTAGCTCATCGAAAGCGATCGAATCCGATCAGGTTCTGATGACGTCGGTCAAAGAAAAGCTGCTGCAGTTGCAATTTGGGGCAACGTAGGCACCTTAAAAGATTAAAAGAAAATCTCACGCAAAGGCGCGAAGGCGCAAAAGGCCAGAACTCAATTTAGCATTCTTAAATTTGCGCCTTCGCGCCTTTGCGTGAGTACTTTTTTAAAAACACATTACCGTTGGTCGGCAATGAAATTCCGCAGGTAAACGGCACTCTGTTTTAAGGCCGTCTTCCGGGCGTCGAGTGAATGTTCGTAGGTGCGATCTTCGACTTCGACGCAGACCGGCCCGCGGTAACCGACTTCGCCCAGGACCGAGAAAAACTTGCCCCAGTTGACCTCGCCGAGACCGGGAAGTTTCGGGATGTGGTACTGCAGCGGGTGAGCCAGCGTGCCGACGTCGTTCAACCGATCCTGGTCCAGACGGACGTCCTTGGCGTGGACATGATGCAGCCGACTGGAAAACTCTTGGATCGGCTTCAGGTAGTCCATGTGCTGCCAGATCATGTGTGATGGATCGTAGTTCAATCCAAAATTGGCACTCGGAATCTCATTGAACATCCGTCGCCAGATGGCAGGTGTGGTGGCAAGGTTTTTGCCCCCCGGCCACTCGTCTTGGGAAAAGAGCATGGGGCAATTCTCAATGCCCACATTCACCCCGTGATCTTCGGCAAACTTGATGAGGGGTTTCCAGACTTCACAGAACCGGGGCCAGTTGTCGTCGACCGAACGCGTCCAGTCACGACCAATAAAGGTATTCATGCGACCGATCCCCAGCAGGGATGACGCCACGATGACGTTCTTGATCTGTGCAATGGCCCGCTGGCTTTCCTCGACATTGGGGGCAAGCGGATTCGGATAGTAGCCCAACCCGCTGATCTGCACGCCGGCATCCGCCATCACGCCGTTGACTTCGGCCGCTTTCGCCACGGAAAAATCGGTGACATCGACGTGGGTCACACCGGCATAGCGGCGTTCCGCCTGGCTGGGAGGCCAGCACATCAATTCAACGCAGGTATAACCGACATCGGCCGCAAATTGCGCGACCTCGTTTAATGAGAGATCAGGCAAAATGGCGCTAACAAAACCGAGTTGCATGCCGACTCCTTTGAAGATTGATCCGTTGATTTTTTTAACCCCACGGGACGACTGGGGGTGAATCGGAAATCGTATCGCAACGGCCGCCGGAAATCTTCCCGAGAGGGTGACGCAAGGGGTTGGAAAAGTTAATCTTGCTCAGCTATCGCTCATCGCAAACGGCTCAGGTGAGCCCGGCGGCGTCAGCCCTCGGATTCTTTTTCCG
>JAZKFE010000315.1:0-1368 GCA_040386595.1 Planctomycetota bacterium
CATTAAGCGAAATTTCCAACTGGATGTCACTCCCTGCCCATTTAAACTTGGTGACGCAGGCCGTTGAGAAACTGCGAGACAGTAAAACTTCGTGGGAATTTCCGCTGCCGTGGCCTGCCCTCGTTACCGCGGCTCGTTGGCACGACGTCGGCAAGTCACATCCCGCATTCCAAAACATGTTGTTGAATTCACGAACAGATGCATCTGAACGACGTGACACACTCTGGGCCAAATCGGGGCATTCTTCAAACGGGTCAGGAACGTTTTATAAGAAGGCCGAATACTGGGTCGATGGGGCGAGTGCTCGAGAGAATCGAGTGGGATTCCGACACGAATTCGCGAGTGCGTTGGCTTGGCTGCACCACAGCGGCCACGAGGCAGATGCCAACCTGATTGCATTTTTGATTGCGGCTCATCACGGCAAAGTTCGGGTAAGTATTCGCAGTTTGCCCAATGAAGAACCACCAGCAGATCCCGATCGTCTCTTTGCTCGCGGTGTTTGGCACGGTGATGTGTTACCCGCCGTCGACCTTGGAAACGGAGAAATCGTTTCTGCGACTCCTCTGAATTTGGATCTGATGAAACTAGGCGACGGAGAGTATGGTCAAAGCTGGCTGTCTCGAGTACTAGCGCTGCGTGATGACAGTGAAAACTACGGCCCCTTCCGTCTGAGCTTCTTGGAAACAATCTTGCGCGTTGCCGACTGGCGCGGTACACAGGCGGGAGAATAACGACATGACAACGACCATCTATACTCACAAATTAACCGGTTGTGGTCCCGTTCCTCTGGCGAGCTATCTTAAGGCATTGGGAATCTTAAGACTTATAGCCGATCAAGCGGATCCGCTAGCTCAAGGTTGGTGGGCGGGTGACGTCTTCTATCTCAGAACCAGATTCAGTCGAGATGATCTACGCAAATTCTTTCTGAATCAATATTGCCCGACACCAATTGTTGCTCCCTGGAACGGCGGTAGTGGCTTTTACCCCAAAGACAACCAGACGGCGATCACGCTCATTGCCGACGGAACTGCGAGCCGCCTGTCGCGTTACCGCGAAACGATTGCGGCCTGCCGGTCCACAATCGCGATGCTTGGGCTCAAGGAGAAGCCAGAAGGAGACTTTAAGGATCAGATGTTAGTTGCCTGCCGCGGCCGCTTACCCGACGAAGCTGTCGAATGGTTAGATGCGGCCCATGTCCTCACGGCTGACGGTCCCAAGTATCCCCCATTATTGGGCACCGGTGGCAATGATGGACGGTTAGAGTTTACCAATAATCTCATGCAGCGATTGCTGGACCTCTTTAGAAGCGAAACAGGAGAGCCGTCGCCTCAGGCATCGAGCTGGTGGGGCGAAGCGTTCTTCCCCACA
>JAZKFE010000315.1:1378-8663 GCA_040386595.1 Planctomycetota bacterium
AAGACTCAATTCTCGGACAGTTCGATCCAGGGGCCGTGGATCGGTCGGTCAATCCCTGGGACTATCTACTGATGATGGAAGGGGCACTTGTTTTTGCCTCTGCTGCGGTGAAACGTCATGAGTTATCGGACAAGGGGATTTTGAGCTATCCCTTTTGCGTCCGTTCGGCGGGCGTGGGATATGGAAGTTCCACCGCTGCTGATGAGGACTCTTGTCGTGCGGAAATGTGGCTGCCGTTATGGACCAAGCCCTGTGGGTTGGCCGAAATTCGAATTCTCTTTTCCGAGGGGCGAGCACAGGTCAACGGTCGTTCGGCCCGAAATGGCGTCGATTTCGCCCGAGCCATTGCGACACTGGGAACCGATCGCGGAATTGAGCAATTCGTCAGATTCGGGTTCCACGCACGAAATGGCTTGGCCTACTTCGCCGTTCCTCTCGGCCGTTTTCTCGTTCGCCATCAGCCACAAGTAGATCTTCTAAATGAAGAAAAACTCGATACCTGGATTGAGAGTTTTCGCCGAGCTGCTTCATCAGATAACGCACCGTCACGTGCCTTGCGAGCATTGAATCGTCTCGAAACGGCAATCCTGAAATTGTGTCAACAAAAAGGGGCTGCTCAACTGCAAGCGGTGCTAATTGCTCTGGGTGAAGCGGAAAGCGTTTTGGCAAAATCTCCCAAATGGCGGGATGAAGCCTATCAACGCCCCGTGCCTCTCTTATCTCCGGAATGGCTGGTTCAATGCGATGATCATTCTGAGGAGTTTCGCCTTGCTGCTAGCCTAGCAGGAATTTACGGCCCGGCGGTGGGAACTCTCCGGCAGCATCTCGAACCGGTCGAAGTGAAACCGTTTGGTGCAACTTGGAGTGAATCGTCAAACGCTGCGAACAATGTGGTGTGGAGCGAAGGCGATTTGGAACGCAATCTGATCGCGGTGTTCGCTCGCCGTAGTATCGAAGCGGTGAAACAGAATGAACGTGCTCCCGATGGCACTCTTGTTTTTCCAGGTCAGTTTAGCTGCAGCGCGTCGTTAGGAGATGTTGCCGCATTCCTCACTCGCAATGTCAATGATGAGCAAATCAATGCATTACTAAGAGGTTTGATTTTGCTGAACTGGCCACAAGTCCGTCAGCAGGACACAGCTTCGAAAATGCAACCAGGCGATAACACGTCGTCGCCAGATGCGATTTTTACAATCTTAAAGCTGTGCCACGTTCCATATCACATTTACGACAAGTACATCCCGTTGACTCCCCAAATCGCACGTCTCGCCGCGGCGGGGCGTTTGGATGAAGCGACGAAAATGTCCCTTCGACGACTTACCGGGTCCAGCTTGAAACCGATCCTTCGAACCGCCGCTCAAGGTGGGAAACTGGGCCGCCGCCTCGCCGCGGCATTGTTATTTCCCATCTCATCTGAAGAGATGCACAAACTGGCCAAGTCCGTCTTGGCCAAGCCGGAACATGTTTGATTGTCACTGTCGTTTCCCTAATGAGGAGTAATCGTCTCATGCCACTTGATCTTTCACCACTTGCCGATGTCTCGCGATTATTATTGGAAGTTCCGCTGCAGCCGCTGCAGGGCTCGCGTTTTCAACCCACGGGTTTTCCGGACTTAGGACCGGCTACTTATCAGCACAACAACATTGATATGTTGCTCGTGGAATCCGCTCAGTCCATGGCCAATCGACTGGAAACCGTTTGCTGGGACGAAGCTACGGACGATCTGGTGACGCCATTAAAGGGGCTGCCTTACGTCAAAGTGACCTCTGATGGCAAGCTCGCAACCAATTCCATTCTGGAATCGCATCGCATTAACAGCCCTTATATTCTCGAAGGCACCGACAAGAGCTTTTTTAACACGTTAAAAGCCGATCTTGGCGGACTTGAAAAAGGTCGTGTTGATTTAAAGCTTCTCGCCAAAGTGTTGCTCAAGTATGACGCCAACGCATTGATCCATGGAATCTTCTTAGCCAAGAAGGAATTGGCCGGCGGACGATTGCGATTGCCACGCATGTTGTCTGCGTTCGTTGAGGCGCGGCGGACAAGTGTCGTCGCGAGCGGTGGCGTGAAATTCGACCAAGTGGATCCGCAGGGAGATACGAAGAAAGGGTTCGGACACGTCCCCTTTCATCGCGATGAATATGTTGCCGAAGAGATTACGGCATTCTTCAATCTCGATCTGGCTCAACTGAGAGGCTACGGACTCCCTAAAGAAGCCGAAGCCCTGTTGATCGCGTTGTCTCTGTATAAGATTCAAAAATTCCTGCGAGATGGCTTACGTCTGCGAACGGCTTGTGATCTGGAACCGATTGGCGAGATTAAGGTGAAGCGGCCTGAAGGCTTTAAGTTGCCGACATTAGAAGTGCTCGAAAAGGAACTTCCCGCCTTATTGAAGGCCGCGTCGAAGAATTTCGCGGAACCCCGCGTCACTGAAGTCAAATATACCAAGGCCTCCTAATATGCTGGCGATCTCATTTTCATTTCCTGCCAAACGGTTCCATGCGACACCATGGGGACGCCAGGTGAATGAGGGCGCGGTCGAATGGCCGCCGTCCCCCTGGCGTATCTTGCGGTCTCTGGTTGCCGTGTGGCATCATAAATTTCCTGACGTGACCGAACTCGAAATTCGGGAACTGATTGATCAACTTGTTAGTCCGCCCTGTTTTCGGCTCCCGGCCGCCTCACAAGGGCATACACGGCATTACATGCCGTTGGTCAACGGAGAGCGAACGAAAGTGTTTGACACATTCATCGCTGTCGAACCGGATGACGAAGTGATCGCCGTTTGGGCGGATGTGACACTTTCTACGCCCCAAAGCGACTTGCTGGGGAAGCTGTTGGAAGCGATGTCCTATTTCGGACGAGCTGAGTCGTGGGTGATCGCGCAGCTGCGAGAAACCCCGAACAATGGTCCAATAGATTCTATCCCGCTGGACTTGGGAATTGAGCCTGGTGATGGCAGCGAGTTGGTGAGAACTCTCGTACCGGTTGCACTTTCGGACCACACAGCATGGTACGAAGCCACACGGCAAGAACAACGTCAAGCTAAGTTGACCGAGTTGGTTGCCGCGGCGACAGCGAAAGGCAAACCAACCGATAAGGTGAAGCTCACCAAGAAAGATGAAGACGTCATCGATAGTAGCTTACCGGCAACATTGTTCGACGTACTACACGCCGATACGTCAGAGCTCCGCAAAGCGGGGTGGAATCAGCCACCAGGAACGCGCTGGATGAACTATACACGGCCTCTGAACTCATTCTCGTCCACCACTTCGTCCTCAGCTGGCGAACGACAACGAGAATCTCTAGCAACGGTAGCTCGCTATGCCGTTTGTAGTACTGTGCGTCCCCTGCTGACTGAAGCCGTCTTCTTGGGTGATCGTGTCCGCGAGTGTTTGATGAGTAAATCCAAAAACATTCGAGGCAACGCGGCGCCGATTTTTACAGGCAAAACAGACGATGGCATTCTGCTCAACGATCGCCATCGTCATGCGCACTTCCTGGCCGAAGCACCTGCGGATGATGGTCGAATTACTCATCTGAATGTGTGCGCCATGCATGAGTTCTCTGTTGATGAAGAGCAAGCATTGCGAGAGTTCACGATTCTGAAAGATCACAGTGACGGTTACGACCTGCAATTCGTCCTCCTGGGGATCGGGCGCCCCGAGGATTTTGGCGGATCGAACGAACGGGCTGGTCGCTCGATAGCGTTAGATGTCGCGAAGTCCTGGGTCTCTCGAACTCCGTTCGTTCTTACCCGGCACCTCAAACTCAAACGCAGCGAAATGGCCGACCCTCAACGTCGCGATGCACTCTATCGCGATGCGTTAATCGACGTCGTCCGATTTGAACTCAGGCAGCGTGAGCAGTTTTCGGATCTGGTCGACCAAATCCAAATTGAACCACTGCTCGACCGCGACCAGGCGGGAACCAGTCTTGGCGGGCACTTTACATCCTGGCTCAAGTTCCGCCGCGAACGATATAAAGGAGGCGGACAACATGCCAGCCCGCAAGGATATGGCTTCAACCTGACATTCCCAGAACCCGTTCGCGGGCCGATTGCACTTGGATACGGTTGCCATTTCGGCTTGGGACAGTTTGTTCCGGTCGACTGAAAACTGGTCAGCTGGCTGAATAACTCCGCCCGAATCGAAAGGTAGCTCTTCGCCAACGTTACGGGCTCTTTGAAAATTCACAACGTCATTACATTCCGCAACTTATCACAGTTGCGGCCCCATTTCCGGAGGTTTGAACGCATGGTCTTGGTGACATTTTGAAACGGACTGTTGTCGGAATTCACAAGATCTTGGATTGAAAATCTTGCCGAGTAAAGTATTCAGTTGACCATGTGTGGTTTGTAGTTTAGTGTTTTGGAACACATGTTTGAGATCCGACGTTCAGCATGGCTGACACGGACAATGTGGTTCCAGTTTGCAACGCAAGAGGTCTACTCCGTCTGCTAAGTTGAGCATCGATCGGCCGATCTTTCAGGTCCGAATCGACTGCTCGACGTTTTCGTAGCGGCACGATGCGCTCGCTACCTTCTTCATTGTCCGCAGTGGCACGGAAAGCCGGTCCTCAACTATTGAGAAAGGGCTTTCTATGATCGCGCCCGTTGACAACCCGCCTTCTGATATGCCTTCGGAAGCAGACCTGATCCCGGTTCGCATGTTGAACGAATTCACCTATTGCCCGCGTCTGGCCTATCTGGAATGGGTGCAAGGTGAATTCACCGACAACTTTGAGACCAAGCAAGGGACGTTCGCCCATCGCAACGTCGATCGACCGTCCTCTGCGGTGGTCCCCGCCGCGACGCCACGTGAGCCCGATTCTGAAGAGTCCGACATGGATGGCTCACCTCCGCCAAAGAGGGATCTTATGGTCAAAGGCGAGCAAGTTCCCAGCCTGCATGCCCGGTCGTTGACGCTGTCCTCACCCACCGACGGGCTGATTGCGAAGCTCGATGTGTTGGAATTGGAAGGAAATGTTGCGACCCCCGTGGACTATAAACGTGGCTCGGTCCCCGACGTCCCCGAACGGGCATGGGAACCGGAACGAGTCCAACTATGTGCTCAAGGTTTAATTCTGCGAGACTCCGGTTATCAATGTGACCAGGGCGAGCTCTATTTCATCGAGTCCAAGCGCCGTGTAACCATCCCGTTCGATGAGGCATTGGTAAGTCGCACACGACAGCTGACCGCCGACTTTCGTCGAGCGATCACAAAAGGCGAGCTGCCTCCACCGTTAGTGGACAGCCCGAAATGTCCCCGTTGTTCGCTCGTCGGCATCTGCCTCCCGGACGAGACCAATTTGTTGACTCACACTCCAACCGCAGATCAAGAAATCAAACCCATTCGCAAACTGTTGCCTGCCCGCCCCGAGGCGCTACCACTTTATGTGCAGGAACAAGGGGCGTATGTCGGTAAAGACGGAGATCGGCTGACGACGAAAGGTAAAGATGCAAAACTGGCGAGCACACCGTTGATTGACGTTTCACAAGTGAGCCTCTTCGGAAACGTGCAGATAACGGCCCAGGCTCTACACGAGGTGGCCTCACGCGGGATTCCAATCTGCCACTTTAGTTATGGCGGTTGGTTTCGAGCCATCACAACCGGTTTCGTCCACAAGAATATCGGATTGCGGCAAGCTCAGTTCGCAATTGCCGCTGATCCATTGCGGTCGCTGGCACTGGCCCGCGGGTTCATTGTGGCCAAGATGAAGAACTGCCGCACGCAAATACGCCGTCATGCAGAAGACAGATATCGCAGTGAACTCGATCAACTGGCCGACTACATCCGCAAAGCCGAACAGGCGACGAGTGCTCCTACGTTACTCGGATTAGAAGGAATGGCCGCCAAGTTGTACTTCAAAGGATTTTCAAGACTATTAAAGGGAGGCTCGACATTCGACCTCAACGGTCGCAACCGTCGACCACCTACCGACCCAGTGAATGCACTACTATCATTCGTGTATTCGATATTAGCAAAAGAGTTGACGATCGCTTTACAAGCAGTCGGATTCGATCCCATGCTGGGTTTCTTTCATCGAGCCCAATACGGCCGACCGTCCTTAGCATTGGACCTGGCCGAAGAATTCCGTCCGCTGATCGGCGATTCCACAGTCCTAACGCTCATCAACAATGGTGAAGTCAGCGAATCAGATTTTGTCTGCCGAGCGGGAGCGGTCGCTCTAACCGACCGAGGGCGCAAAGCAGTCTTAACCGCATTCGAACGACGGTTGGAATCGGAGTACACGCATCCGATTTTCGGCTATCGCATTTCGTATCGCAGAATACTCGAAGTGCAAGCACGGCTGTTATCCCGAGTTGTGTTGGGGGAACTAGAGGAATACCCCGGTTTTATAACGAGATAAAAATCTCGCAGAAGCTTGGCTTGTGATGAGTCACCTGCGGACACCTATTGATCCTGGACACCGTGCGGAGCCAGATAATGAAAACCGTCTATCTAGTTAGCTACGACGTTGCCGATCCGAAACGTTTGCGATTGACATATCGCAAACTCAATGGCTACGGGACGCCGCTACAATATTCCGTCTTCCGGTGTGAGTTAACACCGATGCAGCTTGTGGACTTAAAATCACAGTTATGGGAGATCCTCAATCTCCGAGACGATCGTGTGATGGTAGTAGATCTTGGGCCCATTGGAGCCCGAGGTGATGAGTGTGTTGAATTCTGGGGAACCCCTCGAGTGGAGCCGCCACAAAGAACAGCAACAATCGTTTAAAGTAAGTTGATCAACGATACTATATTAATATATAAGGCATCACTGCATCTGCAGCAGAAAATCGAGAGGTCCAGTGCCTCCGAAAACCCCGGGATGTCTCGCAGACGTTACTACCAGCGACATCAGCAGTTAAAGAAAGGAACCCCCAATGTCCCCCACGTCGAGAGCCATTCAGCCCCCACCTCTCGAAACAGCAACCTTAACTACAGCCCAGCAAACCACTTGGAACGCGAGCGGTCCTCCGAGCTGAATAAGCTCGGCCCCATTGAAGCAATGGCAATAGACTCCAGCTCGTCACCTACAGACTCGTCCTCCGAGCTGAATAAGCTCGGCCCCATTGAAGCGCTGTGCAGAAGCTTGCTCAATGCACTGCTTTGGGGGTCCTCCGAGCTGAATAAGCTCGGCCCCATTGAAGCTTGCTCCGTACTGCCAGCACGTACTGACAGAAAATGACGTCCTCCGAGCTGAATAAGCTCGGCCCCATTGAAGCGAAAGTCGCCGTTGTTCTAAGACGGTCACAGCTCTGGTCCTCCGAGCTGAAT
>JAZKFE010000316.1:0-6921 GCA_040386595.1 Planctomycetota bacterium
CAGGTTTCACGGTCCCCAGTACACTCTGTTTCTTCTGTTTTGCCAACATACAAGAACACGGAGTTTTGAAAGTCATGAAGAAGAGTTTTTAGCCACGGATTGACACGGATCAAACACGGATTGGATCACCGTCTGCAGACATTGTCCGGCGATTGCAGCCAATTCTGGAGTAATCGGTCTGCGTCCTGAAATAACACAAACAGAAGATGATCCAATCCGTGTTAGTCTGTGTTAATCCGTGGCTAAAAACTCTTCTTCTGTATGAACTCTCCGTGGTGTGTTTCTTCCGACACGACCCGGCAAAGAACTATTCAAACAGCCGGGGCAAGGTCGTCAGTGCCCGAAACATCGTTCGGGGAGTCGTGTGTTCGACGGCCAGACGGGGGATTTGTAGCGGTTCGTCAAAAGGATCTGGTCGGAAACCCACACCGTAGCGGAAGGCCCATTGAAAGCCTTCTTGATTAAGGCAATCGATCGTCTCGGAACTACAACTGCTGATCCCCCCCACGGGATAGCTGAACGTGTTGATGGGTTCGCCCAGCTCCTGCTCGATCCGCTTACGGCTTTCCGTGATTTCCCAGCGCTGTCGCTCGATCGGAATGCGGGCCAGGATCGGGTGGTTCACCGTGTGTGCGCCAAACTGCATCCCACCGGCTCGCATTTCACGCACCATGTCCCAGGTCATCCATTGATTGAATGCCAGACGCGTCGGGCAGCGGCCACAACCGGTTTCATCCCCCAGCCACTGCAGAAACTCGTAGCACCGATCTCCCGGCAGCAATTTGAAGACTTTTAACAATTGACGGATAGTCGTCTGCGGATCGATGTGATCGATCAACAAGGGATCGGCCAACCAATCGGGACCGTCCAGAAAATCATGTGTGGTGGTTCGCACCATCCAGGCAATCTCATCCCACCAGCTGATATGGGGCTGATCCAAAAATCGGGTGGCGAGGAAAAACGTGGCCGGGACACCGTGCGATTTCAGCACCGGAAAGGCCGCGGCATAGTTGTCGCGATAGCCATCGTCAAAACTGATCAGGACGTGCCGGCCACGTGGATTCGCCTTGGCATGCTCTAAGTCGGACGGGCCGATGAGATCGAAGTGTTGCTTGAGGTAACTGACCTGCCAGTCGAACTCTTCGGTCGTAGCACTCCACAAGTCATGATCCCAGGGCGTACATGCGGGATTGCCAATGCGGTGATAATTCAGCACCAGCAGCCCGCGCCAGGCTCCCAGTCGTTGTAGCAACCACTCGAAACCGCTTCCCACCAGGGAATGAGCTAACAGGTTTCTTTTGGCCAGCAAACTCATAGGGACAACTTTTCTCGGCAAATATTTCGGAGTAAACCGGGCGTCGGAATGTCCGCTACGAACCGGGGAGAACTGATTCCTGGAACTTTTTCGAGTTTTCCAGAAACGAGACGCGCCGGTTTGTGGGAACGGTCTTGGACTTCAGTAATGTGGGCCAACAACTCAGATGTTGTTTGACTCTAGCTCACTACTGAAACAACACACAGACATCCGCATCACAAACGGTCTTGGGGCGAACGGATGTGGCATCTACGCCACACTTTAAAAAGTAGTTCGCGAGTGACGTACGAACCTGTCTATTTCGTAATGTTTCGGGCGTCTGGGTACCTATGCACTGCTTTGTATGAATTGTAGTGATTGCAGGGCTAGATTCTTTGGCCTAGAAATTGGAACTGCGAACAAACTTCAAACTGGCAAAATTCCATTTTTCGGAATGGCTGTTCTTATCGAAGTAATCAGTGGAAACACCACCCGTTTGACCCGTGAGGCCCGCTTTCTAAGCACATCCGATTCGGTTGGGCGCTACCACTTTTTTCCGAACCAGCCCGTTGCAATCCGGCATCACTCGTTTTTGTGACCTAGATTTAAAGTGACCTGTTTCGGGGGCCGCGAAAAGCCTACCCGCCTCAGGCTGGCTTGGTGCTTCAGTGGTCGGTGGAAAACCTCCGCCGTCTTGAGACCTCGGACGAAGAGTGCGTCCGCAGACAAGCTTTCTGAATTCTGTATTTGATTCGGTTGGAGTTGCGATATCCATGGCCATTACCCCTTCAGCCACCCCTCGTCCCACCCCACCGCGTGCCGGTTCCCGCAATATCAGCGGTGGCGAGGTCGATTTTGAAACGCTGAAGACAATTATCCACTCTAAGCTCGTGGAGAAGCTGGATTTGTCTCGACTGGGTGATCTCGAAGGAGAAACCTTACGCCGTGAAATCCGCCTGGTTGTCGAGCACCTCTGTGACACAGAAAACTCGCTTCTTAATCGTTCTGAACGCGAGCGGTTGATTGAAGAAGTTCTCGATGAAACCTTTGGTTACGGTCCGCTGGAGATTCTGCTCAAAGAGCCCGGCGTGGCCGACATCATGATCAACGGTCCGAAGAACGTGTTTATCGAAAAGCACGGTCGGATTGTGCGGTCGGATGTCACCTTTCGCGATAATGCCCACTTGTTGCAGATCCTGGACCGCATTGTGTCGCGGGTCGGCCGGCGTGTGGATGAGACCACACCCATGGTCGATGCCCGTCTGCCCGATGGTTCACGTCTGAATGCCATCATTCCTCCGCTGGCTTTGGATGGACCGTCGATCACCATTCGTAAGTTCGGTTCGAAGCCTTTGGGGCTGGAAGACTTGCTGAAGTTCGGTGCCTTCACCCCGGAAATGGTGATGCTGCTCGAAGGTGCCATCAAGGCCCGGTTGAACATCATCATCAGCGGCGGTACTGGTTCCGGAAAAACCACATTGCTGAATACGCTCTCCAGCTTCGTGCAGTCCGATCATCGCGTCATCACGATCGAAGATGCGGCAGAATTGCAGTTGCAGCAGGAGCACGTATTGCGGCTGGAAACTCGTCCGGCCAACATTGAAGGCAAGGGACGTGTCACGGCGACTGATCTGGTCCGTAACGCCCTGCGTATGCGTCCCGATCGAATTATCATCGGTGAGTGTCGTGGTCCAGAAACCATGGACATGTTGCAGGCCATGAACACGGGCCACGAAGGCTCGATGACCACGGTCCACGCCAACAATCCGCGTGATGCTGTCGCCCGTATCGAAACCATGATCACCATGGGGGGCGTGGATATGCCCTTGAAAGCCTTGCGGCACCAGTTTTCTTCCGCGGTGAACTTGATCATTCAAGCCAGCCGTCTGCAGGGTGGGCCGCGCAAGATCACCTACATCACGGAAGTCATGGGGATGGAAGGTGACACGGTCATCATGCAGGACATTTTCGTCTTCGTGAAAGATGGTGTCGATGAAACCGGCCGCTGCTTTGGCCATTTCGAAGCGACCGGTGTGCGGCCCTCGTTCCTGGACCGCTTTCAACAGGCGGGAATTCGGCTGCCGTCAACGTTGTTCCAACAGCGAGTTCTGGGCCGCCAGTAAGCCCCTTCGGGAGGCCATGGCTCAAAATCACTTGAGAGTCCAGCAAGCATAGCGAGATTAAGGAAATCGGACGGTAGATCGCTCTTCAGGCAGGAGCGGAAGTCGGTTGCCGATGATGGGAATGTGTCATGGATCCGTTGATGATTTCTGGTGTGGCGTTTCTTGCAGTCACCGCCTTGGTGGTGGCTGTGGCCTACCTGGTGCGCGACATGAAGCCCACCCGGGCCGAAGATCGCCTGCAGATCCTGACCGGCACCAAGCCGGGAGCAGACGGTCAGTCGGCGCCGCAAGGCACGCTGATGCGCGACAGCATGAGCTCCTTCAGCGAATCGGTGAGCTCGTTCTTTGGCCGTCTGGGCAGCTTGCCGTTACTTCTGGAACAGGCTGATTCGCCCGTCAAAGCGGATATGTTCTATGCGATGACCGGCGGGCTGGCGTGTGTCGGGTTGGTGGTGGCCATTGTCGTGCAGTCGCCTCCGCCGCTCTATCCTATCGCTGCAATTCTGACCGGCGTACTGCCTCTGATGTGGATCCTCTGGCGTCGCAAAAGACGTTTTGATGCCTTCGGTAAACAACTGCCGGACGCACTGGAACTGATTGCCCGCGCGTTGCGGTCTGGACATAGTTTGTCGTCGGGCATGCATGTCGTCATCGACGAAATGCCCGCTCCGATTTCAACGGAATTCGGGATGGCCTATGAGCAACAAAACCTGGGGCAGTCGATCGATCAAGCCTTGAAGAGTATGTTGAAACGAGTTCCCAATCTGGATCTCAAATTCTTCGTGACGGCAGTTGTTATTCAACGTCAGGCGGGTGGTGACCTGGCGGAAATCCTGGACAAAATCGGACACATCATCCGCGAGCGGTTCAAGATCCTGGGGGCTGTCCAGGCCTTGACCGGCGAAGGCCGTATTAGCGGTATTGTGCTGATGGTGATGCCGATTGCCATTTTCATCGCCGTCTATCAACTAAATCCGGATTATATGATGACGTTGTTCCGAGACCCTTTGGGCCGGAACATGCTGGCGATAGCAGCGGGCTTACAAGTGCTGGGGGCCGTCGTCATTAAGAAGATCATTGCAATTAAAGTGTAGGGAGAGACTTGGGTTTCCCGAGTTGGTGGTGCCTGGAATTGCGGGATGTCGTCGATTCGAACATGGCCCCGGATCGATTGCAGTTGGTGACTGGATTGCGGTGCGGTGTCCATTGCTGGAACGTCGCCACGTGCTGATTAGTGGATGAGGTATGACTATGGACATGACAACCTTGCTGCCCTACGCGTCATTCGGTGCGATGACATTCACGGTTTGGGCGATCATCAGCTTTATGGGCGGCAAGCAGTCCCGTGCGACCGAGCGACTGGACGAAATGCGCGACCCGGCACGCCGCGGGCGAGAGCAAGAAAATAAATCCTCGAACATGGGCCGCATGCTGGAAAAGGCGGCTCCCGCCTTGTCGCAGGCATTGCAGCCCAAGACGGAACTGGAAGTCAGCGCCTTGAAGCTGCGTCTGGCCAATGCCGGATTTCAGTCCAACAGTGCTTCGTCCATCTATCTGGCCATCAAGTTTGTCATGCTACTTGTCGGCTCGGCGGCCGGGGCTGGATACGGTTTGACGATGTATGGGTTCAAGCAGAATGGGCTGGCCTCAATCGTCATCGGCGGTGGAATCGGATTCTATCTGCCCGAGATGGTTTTGGTCTTCTTAAAGAGATCACGCCAAGAGAAGATTTTTTTAAGTCTCCCAGATGCTCTGGACCTGCTGGTCGTGTGTGTGGAAGCGGGGTTGGGCCTGGATGCCGGAATGCGGCGGGTCTCGGAAGAGCTAAAAGATTCTGCTCCGGAGTTGTGTGCGGAATTCGACAAATGCAACTTCCAATTGCAGATCGGCCGTCCGCGGCGAGATGTCTTGCATGAACTCGGCATTCGGACGGGTGTGGATGACCTGCGAGCTCTGGTGGCCATTCTGATTCAGGCCGATCGGTTTGGTTCCAGTGTTGCTCAGGCTCTGCGTGTGCAGTCTGACAGCATGCGTATCCGACGCCGGCAGCTGGCCGAAGAACGAGCTCAGAAGACCGCGGTGAAGATGATCTTCCCGCTGGTGCTGTTCATTTTCCCCGGCATCTTCGTGGTGCTGGTCGGCCCCGCCGCGATCAACATGTATCGACAGCTGCTCGAAAAACAATAGCCCGGTGGGCTTGCCGAGTGGCGTGGCGACTTCGGGTTTTTCGGGCCTCGAAATGTTCATCGAGTTGCGAAAATGACAGGTTGTTAGAAATGACGAATGTCGAAATCCGAATGACCAAGCTTGAATGACGAATGCGGCAATCGCAGCTAGCGATGTGTTCGTTGCAGCTGTGAGTAAAAAAAGGGCGAAGGGAGCAAAGAACCGCAGGGAGCAAAGAAAATGCGAGGAATACGCGTTCTGAAATTCCCCATGCCGTTGCTCCGCAGTTTTAAAGGAGGCGCTGACTCTGAAAACGGCAGCCTCCTGTTTGTTGGGCTCACCCAAGTTTGA
Organism: Planctomycetota bacterium; assembly: GCA_040386595.1. Lineage (GTDB taxonomy): Bacteria > Planctomycetota > Planctomycetia > Planctomycetales > Planctomycetaceae > JAKFVC01. The sequence continues at coordinate 5,935 of JAZKFE010000316.1, forward strand.
GAATCGGGGCTACCTAGAACTGGTTTCAAAACTGGTAATGCTAAGTGAACGAAGGCGTTGGCTGGTTGCTACAACTTCCGCATGACGATCATCATGCAAGCCAACTGGACGAATCCGAGAAAGATCGTAGCGTGGTATTCATAGCGAACGACAAGTCGACGAAAGTTCTGGATCCAGCTATTCAGCCGCTCGATCTTGTAGCGGTTCTTGTACCGCCGCAGCTTGCGCCCGTCTTGTCGTGCAGGTTTGACCCGGTTCGATCGATGAGGGCAAATCAGATCGATGCCGCGACTTTCGAGGCGATCCCGCAAGGGATCGCTATCTGCGGCGCGATCATAAATCAGTCGCGCCGGAGCCTTGGGCAACGGCTGACCATCCAGCAGCGATTCGATCAGGTTCACTTCGGCGGGACTGGCGCTATGGATTTCCGCTGCGACGGGGATCCCGTGACCATCGGCCAAGACCATGATCTTAGTCCCCTTGCCGCACTTGGTTTTTCCGACGCAGGCGCCCCCTTTTTTGCACGGGAGAAGGTCCCGTCGGCGATCGCTTGCGACCAGTCGATTCGTTTCAGGTCGTCTAGGTGTAACAACAGACGAACCCACATGGCGGCAAAGAGCCCCGACTCTGACCATTCCTGTAAGCGCCGCCAACAGGTGGTCGGTGAGGGAAAGCACTTTGGTAAATCTTTCCAACGAGCCCCAGTGCGGAGGATCCACAAGATCCCCTCCAAGCAAGCTCGGGGAGGGCACGGCGGTCGACCGCCGGCCCGCGTTGGCACGTACTCTGCAAACATGTCGGCGATCAGATCCCATTGCTCGTCCGACAGTTGTGACTTTGGCTCCGTCCTGGACGCCGTGGTACCGCAGACCGCACAGGTCTGTGGTGACAGCGTCGTGTGCATGATGGCACCTCCTTATCGGAGATGTCTGAAGCAAATTGCTTGCCATGGCGTCCACTGAACTACAAGTTTTGAAACGCGTTCTA
>JAZKFE010000317.1:0-2234 GCA_040386595.1 Planctomycetota bacterium
AGCTGCAACCTCTTGTTCGCTGCGCTCACCCAGATTCGAGAATCTGGGCTACCCGCTGTGCGTAAGGCCCGTGCGATTTCTTGCGGCTGACACTACCCGATTATCGCAGGAAGCCCACGTAGAAGCTGAACATGCGGGTCTGATCGTCGTCTTGCCGAGCGATCGGGAAACCCAAGTCGAGGGCAATCGGCAGCGGCCCCATTGCGGGAATCGTGACACGCAGACCCAAGCCGGCGGTGGCTCGGAAGTCGTGGAAGGCCACGGTGTTCTCAACCGTACCGAAGTCGGTAAAGACCACGCCGCGGACCATTTCAGACGCGGTCAGCGGGAAGATGTATTCCGCACTTCCCAAGGCCAGCCATTGACCACCGATACCGATTCCATTCTGCACCGGCGTCACACCACGGAACTGGAATCCGCGGAAGCTGGAAAAACCACCCGCGAACAGGCGTTCGTAAACTGGTGTGTCGTCTCCGGTATAGGACACCTGACCGTTCAAGGCAAAAATGTGTCGGCCTTCACCGTCGGGGCGTTGATACATCGTGAAGTACTGACGGGCCGTCAAGTCGACTCGCGGATAGCTGAAGTCGCCGAACGCCTGTTCGTAAGCACCTTCCAGATAGTGACCTTCCGTCGGCAGGAATGCACTATCACGAGTGTCATGAATCAGACCGACGCGGGCCGTGGACAACAAACTGTGGCCCAGCGATTTCGTCAAGATGGGGGGCGAGTTGTTAGGAACGCCATACAAGTCGACGTCTTCCAATCGCAAGGAGAATTGTCCCGACAGGAAGTTATCGATCTGCCGACCGAGCGTGATCTTGCCGCCAGTACGGTCTTCGTTCCAGTATTCGAAGATACGCGTGTAGTAGAATCCACTGACACCCAAGCTGTAGTTGGTATCGAGGAAGAACGGGTCGCGCCAGCTGGCCAGATACCGGCTGACCTGATTACCGGGGACCGCTTCCAACCGGAACTGTTGACCGCCACCGCGGAAGGCGGTGCCGTTCATGATGTCCCGGAAACTGGTGGGAACACGGAGAATGTCGAAGTTGGATTCATCGACAATCACGTTACCGAGGAGGCCGGCATCACTGTTGATACCAACGCCCAGGCTGATACGACCGGTCTGGGTTTCCATCACTTCTGGACGCAGATCGACCCAGCCCGGTTGATCGGGTGACGGGTTCAGATAAGGGTTGCCCAGCGGATTGCCCTGGGGCGAGTTGTTGAACAACGGATTCTGCGCAGGAGGGCCGTCGAGGCCCGGTCCCTGAGCACGAATAATGGTCTCTTCTTCCTGAGCTGCCGCTTTGGGGTCATATTCCGCGGTGACCGGTTCGTCGAACAGACGTTGCAATGTCTGACGAGTGTCCCGCTGTGATTGCAACTTGGAGAGTTCGTTTTGCTCGACGTCTTCGGCCGTCGGTGGCGGCGTTTCTTCGCGTTGGAAGATGGGGATCGGGAAGGATGGGGCGAGCGGTTTTGCGGCTCGTCGTACCGGGGCTTCTTCTCCGTCGTGGGCTTGAGCACGCGCCATCGAGTTCGCACCCGGTCGGCCATGCATCCCTTCCACTGGCTGAATATCAATCTTCGGAGCGGTTCCGGCTTGATGGTTGCTGTCGAAAATTGACAGCCCCTGCAGACGGCGACGGCTCTTGTCGATCAATTTCTTATTGGCCAGATCGCCCGGGGCGACCAGCATGGAATTCAAGACGACGGTGTCTTTCGTATGCGACGCCGAACCGCTGCCGCCATTGATGACGGGGTCGATGCGGCGGATACGATAGACGCGGTCTTCATCGATTTTGTAACGGACGTCGACCACGCCGGGCCGATCTTGCGAGAAGATCGGGGTTGCGTTGACTTCCGCAAACAGGCGGCCTAATTCGCCGTATTTTTCCGTCATCCCGTCGACGTCGCGGTTCAGCTTGTCGGCGTAGAAGTAGTCGTTTTCTTCGAGGTGAAAGTCCTTGCGGAGCGTCTCGGTGGAGAGCGTCTGATTGCCTTGCAGCAGGATCTTCCCAACCTTGAAGCGGGTCCCTTCGACAATGGTGTAGTGCATCGTGACCTTGGCTTTGTCGGTCGTGAATTCCGGTTTAGCGGAAATCTTCACGTCGAAGAAGCCAAGCTTGTTGTAGTAGTCACGGAGTGCGGCGACATCGTCTTCCAGATCGGTGGGGTTATACTTGCCACCGACATAGGGCAGAATCCGCACGGTCGTCTTGAGTCTG
>JAZKFE010000317.1:2244-13246 GCA_040386595.1 Planctomycetota bacterium
GTCGTTAGCAGGCTGGCACTAAAGAAGGAGTTGCCTTCGAATTCCCGACCCACGACAACTGTTTTGGGGCCTTCTTCAATTTTGAAGACGACCTCTCGATCGTCTTCGGAGCCACCTTTGTCCAAAGTGACTTCCGCAAAGTGATAACCCTTCTCGACATAGTGACGCTTGATGCCTTTGGCGGCATCTTGGTTCGACACCACGCTGAAGGCACCGCCCTTGCGCAGACCGGTCACACCTTCCAGAACGCGGGTTTTGATTTTCTTGTTGCCGACATACGTGACCCCATTCAGGATCGGACGTTCGACGACGCGAAATACCAGGACCATGCCTTCGTCGGTCTGCCGATAAATGGCGGCCGCATCGGTAAACCAGCGGCTTTCGAACAAGGCTCGGATGTCATCGCGAACGCTCTTGGCAGCTGCCGGGCGACCACGACGAGTCTTAATGAGTTTTAAGATACTGGCGTCGGGAATGGTGACATTGCCTTCGACGATAATCTTGGTGATCGGCTCAGGTGAATCTTCGTCCTGAGGATTGGTGATGCGTTGCCACGGTTCGGCGTCGTCGTCATTGATCGGGACCCGCTTCGGGCCGTTCGATTTACGCACTTCCACCCCATCGCTATCTTCGGTTTGCGCGAAGGCGACCGTTCTCCACTCTAGGGGAGAAACAGCACAACACATCAGCCCGGTCAGCGCCAATGCCAATCCCCACCGCCAGGAACGGAGACCCGTTCGGGGGTGAATCACGGCAGGCTCGCGGGTGTCGGAGGGGACACCGATCATAAGCTCTGTGGGGGATTGAGGGTTGTGGAAAATGGAAGGATGGGCGAACGCCCGACGACGATTATTTTGTGATCCGTTGGTTTGGCCCGTTGGCCGGTAGTCTGACATGGCAGGTGACCACCGGACCGAAGTTCTTGTCGCAATCGAGGTCCTAAAACACACGATTTCTTCAAGAATTGTCGGACCAACAGATCCCCCGGCAGTCCGAGGGGCGGTAGGAATAACCGAATCGTAAGATCGTCGCAAGACGAGTTCTTAGCATCCTAAGGAGGAGAGACTCCGATTGATTCAGAAATGTGGAACGACGAAACGGGAATCGCCAATTCCTGTCACGAATGTCGAAATCTGGGCGAACTGGGTTCCTTTCAGGTCTATACAATTCGCCGTTCCGTGTGTCACAATTCTGTGAGAAATGAGAGTCCGCTCTCGGGCCGCTCGGTCATCGTTATTGTCAGAATTATTTCGCCATGCATCACCTCCAGCTCCAAATTGCGATTGCCCTGGTCCTGATCGAGGCCGGTGTTTTCGCCTATTTGTCAGAGACTTGGACGTTGCCCATTCTGACGGTGTTGGTGGCGGTGTTGCCGCTGGCCACCAGTTGGCGGCTCCCGCTACAAGAGTCGCAACGCTTCGTCGGTGCCCTGGCGCTGGCGATGCCCTTCACTCTGCAGTGGGCGTTCACACCTTATGAGCCGACTCACCTGCGAGTCTTTATTCTCTATCCCTTGGCTCATGCGGGTGGCCAATATGGATTGGCGTTGCAGGCGAGTTACCTGTGGGTGAAGCAACCGCGGGAGCCCTGGTCCGCGGCCTATCCCCTGTGCGGAGTCTGCGTGCTGATGGCCGCGGCAGACGTGCAGACGACCGCCTGGCAGAGCCATGTGTTCCAGGTGGTCGTCTTGGCCTTTACCTTGCTGACGGCTGCCTATTTTTCTTCTGCCCGTATCCCTCTGGCCCAGGTTTCTCGGCAGTCCTCGCGCGGGCGGCTGTGGATTTCCCTGGCCAGTATGGGGGTGATTTTCATCTTAGCTGTGGGCTGCAGTCTGTGGCTGGAACGCAGCTGGACCACCTTGGAACGGCTCTATACGCAATGGATGTTCCGCGGCCACGGGAATGGCGAGGCCGGGTTTTCCCGCCACGCACGGCTGGGCAGTATCAGTGATCGACCGAGTGCCCAGGATCAGTTGCCGATGCTGCGGATCTATTCCAAATCCGAGCCGGGCTATCTGCGTGGTGCCGCGTTCGATCGCTATCGCAACGGCAACTGGCTGAACGAAACATTGCGCGATGTGCAACCGGCCGCGAAGCAAGTGCCTGCAGGCTTGGGCACATCGTCCGATCAGATGGTGTTTCAATTGCCTGGGATCGGGGTGTCCGAGATCTCGGAGACACCGCCGAAGTGGCGGACCGTCGAAGTCTGGCCGGCGGCCTCATTGCGGGACGCGTTGTTCGCCCCCTTGGAGACCGAGTGGCTGACACTGCCGCAGCCGCAACTGGTGGTGGATGCGTACGGGATTGTGTATCCCGAAGATCTGCTGGCGGACGCCAGTTACACCGCCTACTCCAGTCGAGATGCTGACGATATCGAGGCTCCTACGATGAAGGTGGGGACCTCCTCTTCGTCAGCGTCGGTGCCAGGAAAAGTCAATTTGGCGGCCTTGACCGCGCTGCCGGAAGATCTCGATCCGCGAGTTCGTGAGTTGGCCGATGAGATCTTTGCCAACTGCCCGACCCCTGAGTTAAAGGTCGTCGCTGCCGCACAGTGGTTCCGCAAAAACTACCACTATGAACTCGGGATAAAAATTCCTCTGGGGCAGGATCCCATGACGTACTTCCTGCTGCGTCGGCCTGCCGCACATTGCGAGTATTTCGCGACAGGAACCGTCATTTTGCTGCGGCTGGCTGGAGTTCCCTGCCGCTATGTCACCGGGTTTGTTTCCAGCGAATACAACTACTTCGGGGGGTACTGGCTGGCCCGTAATAAGGACGCTCATGCCTGGGTGGAAGCCTGGTTGCCCGGCCGAGGTTGGGTCACGGTGGAGTCAACTCCGTCCGGCGGGGTTCCGCGTGCGAAGAGTTCCGTGCAACCCAGTCATCTGTGGGATGATTTGTTGTTGCGGATGCAAATGTTGCGGAGTCAGCTGGCTGCCGGGACCTGGCGTGGTCTACTGCGGGCGGTGCGGACGATTGCCGCCTTGTTCTTCACGACGCCTCATGGCTGGTTAATGCTCACGGGGTTGTTGGCGTGGGGTGTGGTCCTGTGGCGTCGCCACGTGAGATTTACCGTACGCCGCAAGTACGATCCGATCTCCGCCGAATTCCATCAATTATTAGGTGAGCTTGATCGTCGCCTGGAACGCCTCGAATTCCGCCGTCCCGCCTGGGAAACCTTATCGCAGTTTGCCCGTCGCCTGGGGCAGCACCCCGATCCCGTGCTGCAATCGGCCGCCGCCTGGTACAGCGACTATTGCGAAGTGCGGTATCAGACCGATTCCATCCCGCTCGAGATCCAGCGCTTGAAGGAGACCTTACCGGATCTCTTGGAGAGCCTGAAAAAATTGCCCCTCAAGCCGCAGTCGCACGTTCCAGTGGGTAGCCCAGATTCTTGAATCTGGGTGAGCGGAGCGAACCAGAGGTTGCAGCTCCCCCGACTCCAAGGTGCTTTTGGGCTTATGGCGAGCCGAGGCCTTGGAATTCCGATGCTTCGGTCGGGCGGTTATACTAAATGGTCTTGGGCGAGACTCGTTGACAACGAGAAATCCGATCCGACGCGTTCATTGGTACGAGGCTGGGACCATGCTGAGTTGGCGAGTTGTGTGTTGCAGTACATTGTTGGTTGTCTGCCATTCGTCTCTGGTGGCTGCCGAACCGGCACGCGTGGATTTCAATCGGACGATCCGACCGATCTTGTCCAGCATCTGCTTTAAATGCCATGGCCCCGATCACGAAGAACGCAAGGGTGGCTTGCGGCTGGATGTCCGTGAGGGGGCGTTAGAAAAGCTGGAATCTGGCGAACGGGCCATCGTCCCGGGGAAACCGGACGAGAGCGAACTCGTGCGGCGAATCTTGTCGACCGATGACAGCGAGCGGATGCCGCCTGCCTCGAACCAGCACCAACTGACGGACAAGGATAAGGCCGCGTTGCGCGAATGGGTGGCTCAGGGAGCCGAATATCGCCAGCATTGGTCGTTCCAGAAGGTTCAACGCCCTGCCCTGCCCGCAGTGAAAGAGACCGGCTGGGCCAAGAATGCCATCGACCGGTTCGTGCTGGCGCGGCTGGAAGCGGAGGGATTGAAACCCTCGCCCGAAGCGGACCGCACGACACTCATTCGACGTCTGACGCTCGATCTGACCGGCTTGCCCCCCACGCCTCAGGAAGTGGATGAGTTCCTCGCGGACCAGCGCCCGGATGCTTACGAGCGGGCTGTAGACCGTTTAATGTCGACCTCGCAGTACGCCGAGCGGCTGACGGTAGATTGGCTCGACGCCGCACGGTTTGCCGACACGAATGGCTACCACATCGACAATGGTCGCGACATGTCGCGCTGGCGCGAATGGGTGATCGACGCTTTCGCCAACAACATGCCCTACGATCAATTCACGACCGAACAACTGGCGGGCGACTTACTGCCACAGGCCACGCTGTCGCAGAAGATTGCCAGTGGTTTCAATCGCAACCACATGATCAATTTCGAAGGGGGGGCGATCCCCGAAGAGTATCACATGGCCTACATCGTGGATCGGGTCAATACCACGGGAACGGTGTTTATGGGGCTGACCGTTGGCTGTGCCCAATGCCATGATCACAAGTACGATGCCCTGACGCAGAAGGAATACTACCAGCTGTATGCCTTCTTCTATAATGTGCCCGAAAATGGTCTCGATGGCCGCACGGGGAACTCGGTGCCCCTGGTGAAGGCCCCAACTGCCGAACAGCAGACGCGTATTGACGGGCTGCAGAAGCAAGCGGAAGCAATCGAGCAACGTCTGGCGAGTGCTCAGCCGCAGGTCGACGCTGCTCAACGGCAATGGGAAGGTTCGATCGACAAAACTCCCGCTGTGGTGTGGACCCCGCTGGAACCGACGGGAATGACTTCCACCGGCGGCGCGATGTTGCAGCTGGAAAAAGACGGTGCCGTGAAGGTCTCTGGCCCGAATGCCGCCACCGACAGTTACACGGTTCAAGCCCGCCCGCAAGTGGAACATGTGACGGGGCTGAAACTAGAAATGTTGCCCGACCCGAGTCTCGCGGCCAGCGGACCGGGGCGATCTGGGAATGGCAATGTCGTGCTGACGGATGTCCGCGTGCAGATCGCGGCCACAACGACATCTCCCGCGACCGCCGTCAAATTGCGTTCGGCCACGGCCGACTTCAGCCAGGACACTTTTCCGGTAGCGAATGCGATCGATGCGAATCCGAAATCGGGCTGGGCCATCTTCCCCGAGGTCGGGAAACCGCACACCGCCATCTTCGAATTCAGTGCGCCCGTTTCGGTGACTCCTGAGACCACGCTGGCGATCAGTCTCGATTTCTTGTCGCAATTTGGACAGCATCAAGCGGGCCGTTTTCGCTTGTCGGTGACCGCCGCGACGAATCCTCAAGGCTCGCCGCAAGTTCCCGAAAACATCCAACAGATTGCGGCCCTCGAACCGTCCGCACGGACTGCCGACCAGCAAGCGGCTCTCCGCACTTATTATCGGGCGAACATCTCGCCTGAAGGTCGAAAATGGCACGGTGAACTCGCCGCATTGCGAGATCAACGTTCCGAACTCGATAAGTTGGTTCCCTCGGCGATGGTGATGCAGGAAATGACCCCCGCGCGAGAAACCCGGCTCCTGATTCGTGGTCAGTATGACAAGAAGGGGGATGCCGTTGGCGCGGCCGTTCCGGCCAGCCTGCCGCAGCTGCCCAAGGACGCTCCGGCGAATCGTTTGGGGTTGGCCCAATGGCTGGTTTCGCCCGAGCACCCGTTGATGTCGCGTGTCACGGTCAATCGCTATTGGCAGTTGGTTTTTGGATTGGGATTGGTGAAAACCACTGACGATTTCGGGTCGCAAGGCGATCTCCCGTCGCACCCGGAATTGCTCGATTGGCTGGCCGCGGAATTCCTCCAACCGTCCGCACCCAGTGATGCAGCGCGTTGGGATGTGAAGGCGTTGTTGCGGCTGATGGTGACGTCGGCCACCTACCGCCAGCAATCGTCGGTCAGTCGCGATCTCTTGGAAAAAGACCCGGAGAACCGGCTTCTCGCTCGCGGCACTCGACACCGTTTGCAGGTGGAGTTCATTCGAGATCAAGCGTTGTTCGTCAGCGGCCTGCTGGATAAACGGGTGGGCGGGGCGAGCGTCTCACCTTACCAACCTGCCGGGTTGTGGGAAGAGTTGATGTCGCGGGCTGACGGGAAGAACTGGACGGCCCAGGAATACTCGCAAAGTCACGGTGCCGATTTGTATCGGCGGACGATGTATACGTTCTGGAAACGAACCTGTCCCCCGCCCTCACTGGTCACCTTCGACGCTCCCGACCGTGAAACCTGCACCGTCCGCCGAGCCCGGACCAACACGCCGTTGCAGGCGTTGGTCTTGCTCAACGACCCGACCTATGTCGAAGCCTCCCGCAAGCTGGCCGAACGGATCATGCTGGAAGGGGGCAAGTCAGTCGACGAACGCCTCAACTTTGCCTTCCGCACGGTGCTGAGTCGTCAGCCGAAACAGCAGGAAGTATCCGTCCTGAAGAACATTTTCTCGCAGCAACTAGAACGCTTCCGTGCCAATGAAGCGGCCGCTGAAAAATTGTTGAAAGTGGGCGAATCCCCACGCGATGAGCAGCTCAACGTGGCGGAACTAGCCACCTGGGCGACGATTTCCAGCGTGTTGTTGAATCTAGATGAAGCGGTCACCAAAGGGTGACCAAAGTCGTTGTTCGCTCCGCGAACACAACGCGCTCGCAGTAGCGAGTTGAAACTCGCATCGATCGTCAACTCAGCATCCGTCCGGTCACAAAGAAAACGAAGACGTTCAGTTCGCGGAGCGAACAACGACTATTAAGAGACCATCACCATGGATCCAATTCAAGAATACAACGCTCTGTTGACTCGTCGGCAGCTGTTTGGACGGGCCGCTGGTGGCATGGGGGCGGCGGCCTTGGCGGGCCTGCTGCATTCTCAAGCACAGGCCGCACCGGCTGACAAAGTGCCGGGGGCGTTGCAGGTGTTGCACTACCCGGCGAAGGCCAAACGGATCATCTATCTGGTGATGTCGGGGGGCCCGTCGCATATTGATTTGCTGGACTATAAGCCGCAGCTCAAACAGCATCACGGCGAAGAGTTACCCGGTTCTATCCGGATGGGGCAACGCGTCACCGGGATGACATCGGGGCAAAAGTCCTTTCCTTGTGCCTCGTCGATTTTCGATTTCAAACAGCACGGAAAGAACGGCACTTGGGTCAGCGAACTGTTGCCACATATGGGCAGCGTGGTCGATGACATTGCGATCATCAAATCGCTCCATACCGAAGCCATCAATCACGACCCGGCGATCACGTTTCTGCAAACCGGCAGTCAGCAGCCGGGACGTCCCAGCCTGGGGGCGTGGCTGAGCTATGGGTTGGGCAGCGAGAACGCCAATCTGCCGGACTTCATTGTGATGATCTCGCAAGGCAGCGGTAATAAGACCGACCAACCGATCTTCTCGCGACTGTGGGGCAGCGGTTTTATCCCCTCGCAGCATCAAGGAGTTCGGTTCCGTTCTGGTGATGATCCCGTCCTGTATCTCTCGAACCCACCGGGCATCGATGCCGAGACTCGCCGCCGTATGCTGGACGGTGTGGGGCAGTTGAATCAGCTGGCATTGGAGAGCGTCGGTGATCCGGAGATCAATACTCGCATCGCGCAGTATGAGATGGCGTTTCGGATGCAGACGTCGGTCCCCGATCTGACGAATCTCTCTGGCGAGACACAAGAGACGCTCAATCTCTATGGGATTAACGACAGCGGAATTGACGGCGGGTTTGCTCGTAATTGTTTGCTGGCGCGACGCATGGCCGAACGAGGTGTCCGGTACATCCAGCTGATGCATCGTGGCTGGGATCAGCATAGTGCGTTGCCCAAGCAAATCCGCGGCCAATGCCAGGATGTCGATCGGCCGGCCGCGGCCCTGATTAAGGATCTCAAGCAACGCGGGTTGCTGGACGAGACGTTGGTCATCTGGGGCGGCGAATTCGGCCGAACGGTCTATAGCCAAGGGGCGTTGACCAAGGGTGACTACGGCCGCGATCACCATGGCCGCTGTTTTTCGCTGTGGGTGGCCGGTGGTGGCATTAAGCCGGGCGTCAGTCATGGTGAGACCGATGGCTACGCCTACAACATCGTCAAGGACCCGGTTCACGTACACGACTTTAACGCGACCTTGCTCCGGTGCCTGGGGATCGATCACAAACGTCTGACCTATTTCTTCCAAGGCCGAGATTTCCGCCTGACGGATGTCGAAGGCAATGTGGTCGAAGGGTTGTTGGCGTAGAGCAAGCGTGGTGCAGCTGGGAGGGTGAGGCTCCTGCCGAACCGCTTGGTCGTTTGAGTCTCGGTAGACTTAGCGGTTCGGCAGGAGCCTCACCCTCCCATTGATCGCCATGGCGATTTCAAACTTCGGATAGAACGTCCTCGTCTTACGTGTCGGCTGGTTTCATGCTCGATTTTCAACACCAACTGAAGACTTGGGGACCGCGATCGACCACGCCTGTGCTGAATCGCCAAGCGGCTGAAGCCTATTGTCGCCAATTGGCGCTCGGGCATTACGAAAACTTTCCGGTGGTCTCGTGGTTGTTGCCGCGAGAATTGCATCAGCATTTTTTCAATGTGTATGCCTACTGCCGCTGGGCCGATGATCTGGGAGACGAAACGGGGGACCCGCAGCTGTCGCAAGAACTGCTGGCCTGGTGGGCGGACGAGTTAGAAGCGTGTTACCTCGGCCAGTCGCGGCACCCGGTGTTTGTCGCTTTGCGATCCACGATCGACCAGTTCGAAATTCCCCCCGAGCCCTTCTGGGATTTGATCTCGGCCTTCCAACAGGATCAGACCGTTCGGGACTACGGCACGTTTGCTGATCTGCGAGACTACTGCCGCCGCAGTGCCGATCCCGTCGGCCGGTTGGTCTTGTATCTCTGCCGGCAACATCGACCGGAAACGGTGGCTTGGTCCGATTCGATCTGCACCGGTTTGCAACTCGCCAATTTCTGGCAGGATGTGGCTCGAGACGCCGACATTGGCCGTTGCTACTTGCCTCGCGAGGACCGGGAACGCTTCGGTTATTTGGACAGCGACTTGGCGGGCCGCGTCACCAATCCTGCGTTCTTAAAACTGCTGGAGTTTGAAGTCGCCCGAGCGCGTGAGCATCTGCAGTCGGGTTTGCCCCTGGTCCGTGTGCTGCCCCCCAAATTGCGACTTGATATTGAGCTGTTCGCTCAAGGTGGATTGTGCATTTTGGATAAAATCAAATCTCAAGGCTATCGCGTGTGGGAGCGTCGCCCGAAGGTCACCAAATGGGACGGTGCCCGCTTGCTGGTCGGCTGCTGGTGGCGTTCCTGGCGCAACCGATAGTCGACTAACTCCGGGCTATGGGGTGTTCACCCTGCCGGTTTTCGTCTCACCCGTTATAGTAATCCTGGGCTGGGCATCCGCTGCGGCACTTCGATTCCAATTGAGATCCCCCTCATGTGGCGTTTTGCCTTACGAAATTTGTGGACACGACCGATGCGGTCGCTGTTGTCCCTGCTGGGACTGACGGTGGCGATTGTCGGGATGGTGGGGCTGTTTTCGGTCGCTCAGGGGATCGACCGGATGGTGCACAACACCTTCAAGGCGATCCCCGGTCTGGCCGTCCTGCAACCGGGGGCGCCCATTCCCCTGTTCTCCCGTTTGCCGCGCAGCTGGGGGGATGAGATCGCCAAGATCGACGGCGTTCATGAGGTCAACGCCGAGATCTGGTCGCGAGCCCACGTGATCGAAGGCCGGCCCGTTTTTAGCCCTCCCCGATTTCTGTTCGGAACCGATATCCCCAGCCGGCTGCGGATGAACTTCGCGGTCTATCGCGAACATATGATCAAAGGCCGCTTTCTCAGCTTGGATGACATCGGTACGTACCGGGCTGTCATTAGTAAAGCGATTGCCGAAGAGTTCCAGATCGAAGTCGGCGACACGCTACATGTTGACGGTCAGGATTTGGAAATCGTCGGCATCTATCACTGCGGTTCTCTGCTGCTGGATGTGGCGATCATTCTGGACATCGGCCAGGTCCGTCCGCTTGCCCGGATGGAGGGGCCGTTTGTGTCGGCGTTCTATATTGAACCGCAATCCAATGTCGATCGCGACGACCTGACCCACCGCATTGAAAACCAATTCCGCGGTCGGAATGCACCGACGGCCGGTTCCCCCATGGCTGCTCTCTCGGCCCTCGATCAGGCTTCGTCGGGAGATGTTCTCTCGGGTGTCGGTCGCTTGTTGACCAGTTTGTTGCCGCCTCCGAAGCCGAAAAACGTCGCACCGCAGGCCGCCGGGGCAGAGTCCACGAAATCGACCGCACCGACGACGAAGCCCCGTGAACGCAAGAAGTCGGCCAAAGCGCGCCGGCCAGAATTGGGGGTCGATGTTCGCGGTTCCGAAGACTGGGCCCAGGAATTCCAACGCTTCAGTGCCGATCTGGATATTTTTCTACTCGCCCTGACCAGCATTGGAATCACGATTGCCGTGCTGAGCATCATCAACACGATGTTGATGAGTGTCACCGAGCGTTTCATCGAATTCGGGATCTTGAAGGCGAACGGCTGGACCAACCGCAACGTATTGTTGCTGATCACGTTTGAGAGTGCCTTGCTGGGATTGTCTGGCGGAATCCTGGGTGCCTTGCTGGGGTGGATTGCGACGTTGGTAGTCAACGCGAACTGGAATGATCGCATCAACCTGCATGCCAGTCCGCAGCTGCTGTTGTTCGCGGTCGGCTTCAGCACAGTTCTGGGGATCCTGGGAGGCCTTTATCCCGCCATCTGGGCCTCACGCATGATGCCCATGGACGCCATTCGCCGCGGATGATTTTTCGCTACAAAGGCGAGCGTCCGGCGTGAGCCGGATGGTTGTTGACTGCGGTCCAAGACCTTTCGATTGAGAGGTTTTCGACTTCATGGGAGGGTGAGGCTCCTGCCGAACCGCTAAGTCTACAGAGTG
>JAZKFE010000318.1:0-10149 GCA_040386595.1 Planctomycetota bacterium
GAAAATCGTTCACAGCGTAGCCCCTCCGGGGTGGGGCAAACGAAACCACTGAGGTTCCAGAGGTTGACACCTCTGGCCACCGACGACGAGCCCTCCGGGCTGTGGGCTTCGTCAAATGGCACACCACAACTTCAAGCCTGGCGTTTTGAAGTTGTGTGGCAACGGCCCAATGGGCCTACTTCTCTTCAGGCAACACGCCAAACACGACCGGTTTGGGGTTGGGATCCATGCCGTAGAGCGTGATGTCGCCGAACTTCTTCTTGCATTTCGGGCAGATGGCCTTCGAGATCGAGGCGTCGGTCTTGCCGCCGATCTTTTCCTTCTTCCGGGCGTCTTCGCTGACGGTCAGGCCGCAGCCGGCACACTTGCGTCCCAGGACCACTGGCTTCAACAGCGGATCGTTGAGGTAGTATTCGGCGTTGTCGAGTGTTTCGAGTTCGTTTTCGGAGTAGTGGCACTTGTAGGTTGAAAGCGAATCGGTCAGCGGGATTCCCAATTCCTGGCCGAAGTTGACGATCCCGAAGACCTGTTCCAGCAACCGGGCAAATTCGCGGAATTCTGAAAGCGTGAATGACAGATAAACCCGTGAGCCCGCATCCAGGACGGCCGGCAGGCGGACGACAATGCGACCCGCTCCGAACACTGGAATTCCGGCGAAAATCGATTCTTCTCCCGGGATGGCCGGCTGCACAATCTTAAGTTGGCTGGCATCGTCCGCAGTGACTAACGTTTGATAGGGGACCGGCAAACCCGTGACAGGTTTCTTGGATTGCAGGTAGTCACTCATTGCGAGCCGCGTCGCTGGTTTTTTCTTCTTCTCTTGCATCGCCGCGAACGTGCCGGCGCGTTTGAAGACCACGGCTGTCAACATGTCCTGGGCTGAGAAGGCGACGTCGGCCACATCGTATTCGGCGGCCATCGCGTCCGGCTTCAGCTTGAGCTTCTGCGGGTTGACCGTGTGCAGACGCAGTTCGAAGATCCAGTCGGTGTAGGCGCCGGCTTCAAATCGCTGCGGCCCCGTGGGGACTTCCGAGGTCCCTTCGCCCCCTTCACCAGGGGCCGGAGTGGCCATTATCGGAACGAAGAAGACGGCCTTGCAACTGGGGCAACGTCCCGCTCGCCCGCGATGACGCTCGTGGACCTGAACGCGGTGTCCGTTGGGGCAGTAAATGACGAACGTCCCGGGGGCAGGAGCTTCCGTACGTCGTCGGTTTTGAGCCTTACGGTTCTTGACCGTGTCTTTTTCTTCTTCAATCGCTGCCGCTAACAGGGCCTCGCCGCCAGTACTGACGGAGTGCGCCACATCGGGGGGAGGGGGTAGCTCTGTGGGGGCTGCGGCTGCGACAGGGGCCTCGGCAGCGGGGAGTTCCGGAATGGCGGTATCCGCTGGTTGCACATCGGCGGCCGCCTCAGCGACTGCGTAGCCTTCTGCGGGATAGGCCTGTTCGTCGTAACCTTGCCCAGCATACGGGTCGTAGTATCCCGGTTCGCCCGGGGCGGCGTGCGGATCGTAGCCGGCCTGTTGCCAGGCTTCGTAGTCAACTTCGTAGGCCGTCCCGTCTTCGGACAGCTTGTAGCCCCACGGAATTTGATACTGTTGATCGTAAGCCGCTTGGTCGGCGAGAGCCTGATCGTAGGCGGCTTGATCGTATTCTTGGGCGGGCGCTTCGGGAGCCGGACTGGCGGCGGCGTAGGCTTCTACTCCGGGATCGATGGCGAAGTCGTCGTCATCCGTAATCGCCAGTTGATAGTCGGAATCGGCTGCGGGAGCCGGCACCGGGGCTGTTGCGGCCTGTTCGACTTCGGGTGTGACCGTGAAATCATCCTCAACGGAAGTTTCCAGACCATAGCTGTCGTCTAGTTCAAACCCGCCGTCGTCGTCCCCGTGTGGGGTAAAGGCGATGGCGTGTTCGGGGGGACTGTCGGCTTCGACATTCGAGATGTCGCTGTACATGATCGGAGTCGGGCTGGCCTGCATCCGCTGATAGGTCGCCTCGATATCGGGGTTCGTGAACGCCCCGCAATGCCAGCAACGCACCAGGCCCACCCGCACCATCTCGCCACATTGCTTGCAGGGCGCCTCATCGTCCGCTTCTGAAAGCTCTAATTCCCCTGAGGGAATGAGGTCCAGAAATTCAGATGATGCCCGCGCTGCGTCCAGCACGTGACCACAATGGGGGCAGCTCGGCGAATCGCCGATCAACATGGCACTACAGGCCGGGCAACCATGGATCGAAACGGACATACGTTTACACCGCAACTGTTGAGATGACTGATTTCGTGACTGGCTGCCAGCGTCGTGCCCGGACCTGGGACGAGACACAGGGGTCTCATCCCAGCCCTCAGCCTATTGCTCCTCACTCAGTGTTATCCATCAAACAGCCCTGTCAACCTGGATTAGTCGGTTTTGGGCTCGCTTAGTGACTTATTTCACTTCCAGCACTTCCACATCGAAAACTAAGGTTGCGTTTGGGGGGATCACACCGCCCGCGCCACGTGGGCCGTATCCGAGTTTGGACGGAATCACCAATTTCCGGCGCCCGCCGACCTTCATGCCCGCGACCCCTTCGGTCCAACCTGGAATCACTTGATTCAATGCGAACTCGATCGGCTCGCCACGGTCCCGGCTGCTGTCGAACTTCTTACCGTTGGTCAACCAGCCGGTGTAATGCACTTTCACTGTTGCTGTTTTGGGGACCACTTCACCTTCGCCCACCTTGATATCGTAATGTTGCAATCCTGTCTCGGATTCCTTGGTCAATTCGGCAACTTCGATGTTGCGGAAGTCGACTCGCGAACCGTGGCTTTGCAGAGCAATCGATCCCAGTTGCGGGCGATCAGCCAACGGGGTGTAGTCTTTCGGCGATTCGGCCTTGGTGAACTCATTCAGCTGCACGTCGTTGATCACTTGGTCGTTCAGAACGATTTTGACGTGGTGACCGGCGCAAGTGATCTCAAACTTGTTCCATTCTCCCGGTGCCTTCGAGGCCCCCCGCTTGGCAGGAGCCTGGTAGTAAATGCTGCCTGTGTATTGAGCGGCCTTCAGGTCCTTGTGACCCGGAGCATCGTCGTCGAGGAGTTGGATTTCCATGCCGGCCGAATGCACGTTGCCTTCCGCCGGAACGCGAATTCCCACGCCGCTGTTGCCCCCGGCCGGGATCTTATATTCTAGGCGCAATACGAAATCGCTGTAGACCTTCTTGGTCCGCAACCAGCCGCCACCGTCTTTCACGCAGCTCAGCGAATCCCCTTCGGCTTGCCACGCTGCCAGCTCACCCTGGAAGACTTCCCAGCCATCCAAGTTGGTGCCGTTGTAGATTTTATGGAACAAGGGAGCCTCGGTTTTGGGCTCATCTTTGGCGGGAATTGAAGACATGAAGGCAAATACCAGGCTGCAGGTCAAGAGAATTGAAAAAACACGTCGGCCAAAACGAGATCGCATGCGTGACTCCTGGCTGTCGAACAATGTACGTAACCCCTGGGGAGTGGTGTGATCTTAAAACGCCAAGACACTCCAGCAAGGTCACGCTGTGGTTTTTTTGAGCAATTCATTCACGACGCGGCCAAACCGGAGACGTTCTCTGTATGGTTTGTCCGCGAGCAAGATAGGGCTTAGATAGTCGTTTGGTTATACGTCGTAAAGTTACCGATGCGTGAATTCTAAGTCACAGGACCGAAAATTGCTGCGCGTAAGACCAAACAGAATAACACAGTTCAGGACGCCGCTACAGCCAGAAATCAATTCCCCGCCGCTTCTTAAACAAATTGAGGGGCAAAACCGATCCCCTTGGCACCGGCGGTTTTTGTCGGCACACTGACGAACCCCTCAGCGATTGCGGCTTGTGCCTGATGTGGCGAGGGTGTGGATTTTTCTGATAGTGGGGTCGTTTTGCGGCGCAGTTCCGTCGACGGTATTGTTGGTGAGTCGAACTCCAATGATCGTACGTCGCCCGAAACCCGTCCGCTGGCTCTGGTCGTTTTATCAAGAATTTAACGTGCTATGGTGGAATCGTTGTGGTCCGTTTTTGAGCGAATGCTTCCCCATCGCCCGCCGAGCGATACTCAATATGTTCCCGAGGTCGTGGTTGTCATTCTCGCGGCCGCGCGTTCTGCAGGGGCCAGTGATATCCATCTGATCCCCTTTGAGACCGGGCTGCGCATGTCTTGGCGCGTGGACGGGGTGCTCCAAGATGTCTGGGACTTTCCGGTTGAGCTAGTGCTGCGCATTGTAGCCCGCCTGAAAGTTCTGGCAGAGTTGTTGACTTACCAGACGGAAATTCCGCAGGAAGGCCGCATCCGCGAACCCGGCTTGGCCATCGAGATGCGAGTCAGCACTTTCCCGACGTTGTTCGGCGAAAAGGTGGTGATCAGATTGTTGTCGGAAAGCCGGCAGTATCAACAGCTGGAAGGCTTGGGATTAGGGCCGGAAGTGACTTTGAAACTGTCGCAACTGGTGCATGCCACGAATGGGACTCTGATCGTGGCGGGGCCGGCGGGAAGTGGCAAGACAACGACGCTTTATGCCTGTTTGCGTGAAATCGTAGACAAAACCCAGGGGCAACGCAGTCTAGTTTCTTTGGAAGATCCAATTGAAGCCGTGATTCCGGGGGTCTCGCAATCGCAGATCAATCTGGCTGCGGGGTTCGATTTGCCCACGGGACTCAGGTCCCTGATGCGTCAGGATCCCGAGGTCATCATGGTCGGTGAAATTCGCGACCGAGTGACTGCGGAAATCGTCTTTCAAGCGGCATTAACCGGCCATCTAGTGCTGACAACCTTTCATGCGGGAAGTGCCGCAGGGGTCGTCAGCCGGTTGTCCGAGATGGGGATTGAACCCTATCTGTTACGGAGTGGAATCCTGGCGGTGGTTTGTCAGCGACTGGTGCGAAAACTCTGTCACTGCAGCCGGCAGGGCACGGACGATGCCGATAAGTTGGGGTTACCCGTCGAAACATTCCGTATTCCCGTGGGTTGTGAACAGTGTCATGGGACAGGCTACCAGGGAAGAATCGTGCTGTCAGAATTGCTCAGTCCGGATCAAACCGAAATTGGCCGGGCGATTTTGTCACGAAACGATTCGCCTCAACTTGAGGCTCTGGCTCAGGCAGCCGGCATGGTGACACGGTGGCAACATGCGACCGCTGCCATTAACGCAGGGCTTACCAGTCCGCTGGAGATTCGACGCGTTTTAGGGTTGAGCGGAACGACGTAGTCGGGCAGGCTGCAACACTTCGTTCTGTCGATTCAACCTGTGGATTCCAATCGAACAATCGAACATTAGTACCAAGGAACCGAGTGCATGTCTGAATCGGGTTTGCGAGTCTCCCCGCAGCAACTGATTGCACTCAACGACGAGATCGCCATGCTCGTTCGCGCCGGGGTGCCCTTGGAACTGGGGTTGCGAGAACATGGCGAGAGCGTCCCGACTGCGTTAAGTCACGTGAATCAAGAACTATCGCGGCGTCTGGCGACAGGGCTGCCATTGGGCGAGTCCCTAGCGGAAACTTTTCCCGGCTTGCCGCGGGTTTATGGGGCGGTCGTCGATGCCGGTTTGAAATCGGGAGATTTGCCGAAAGCTCTGGAAGCCTTGTCGCGGTTGGCGCGTCAGGGAATCGATTTGCGGTATCGGATTGAATTTGCCTTCCTGTACCCGCTGGTGGTCTTTTTCCTGGCCTATGCCCTGTTTCTGGTGTTTGTGATCCAGGTGGGGGGAAGTTGGCGAGGTCTGCTGGCAGATTATGGGATCGTCCAGAATCCGGTTGTGAACTTTGTCGAGACCCTGAGCCAGTATTGGCACCTCTGGGCGGGAATTCCTCCGGCGATTGTGTTGATTCTGGTGGGCTGGTGGGTGTTTGTGGCGCGTGACTCGTTTTTGCCGGACCGCAAAGTTTCTTCGTTCCTGGATCTGGTTCCCGGATTGAACAGTGTGATCGACTATTGGCAATGGGCCAATTTCTGCGATTTGTTGTCAACGTTGCTGGAGCATCAAGTTCCGCTGCCGAGCGCGCTGGTGCTGGCGGGCGACGCGACGGGAAGTGCCGCAATTTATCAGCAGATGACGGCAGTCGGTGAAGATCTGAAGACCGGGCGTTCGATGTCTGATTGCCTGAAAGGTCGTCGGTCGATTCCCGCATACCTGAGGTGGTCTCTGGGGACCGCCCAGGAGCCCGCGGCACTCCGCAGTTCCTTGCAACTGGCGATGGACCTCTATCGCGGTCGGGCCAATTTTCGGGCTGACGCGATCAAAATGTGGTTGCCGCCATTGTTGTTGGTCGTCATCGGAGGTGGTGCCGTAGCGTGCTACGCACTGACGATGGCGATCCCCTTGCGAGCCTTGTATTGGCAGTTGAATCTCGATGGGCGCATTTAAGTCGGATTTGCCTGAATCAGAACAAACGTGTCCGGTGAGTGAGTCGGCGAGTTGGGAATTTCCCCTGAGAATTGTGCACTTTCGTTTTAGAGTTGCTGTGATCTCATGCCACGATTTCGATATATCGCCGTGAATCTGCAGGGCAAATCGCTTCAAGGCGAAATCGACAGCGCCGACCTCGCTGCGGCCAACCAGGAGTTGCTGCTGAGCGGACTGCAAGTGACCGAGTTGCGGGTGCTGTCCGAGCCGACCGGTAAATTGTCCTTTGAGGACGCCGCGGCATTTTCGCAGCAAGTTTCCACAATCACACAGAGTGAACTGCCGTTAATCGGGGCGTTGCGGGCGTTCGCCGAAGAAGTCTTATCCACCAAACTACGGCAACGTTTAATTCAGGTGTGCGATGCGTTGGAAGCGGGGGAACCGCTCGAGCGGGTGCTGAATAATCCGGCCCTGCGCCTGCCCCGTGGAGTTGCATCGATCCTGGGCAGCGGCTTGCCACACACGGTGATGAATCATCTCTTAAATCAAACGATGCGCTCGGCCACGGTGACCTTGGAATTGCGCATGCGAGCTTTTTTGCTGGTGTGTTACACCTTTCTGATGTTCGCCACGATTGCAGGTGTCTGGGGGTTTTTGCTGATCTATTTGACCCCCCAGTTTGAGAAAATCTTTACCGATTTCGGTACGGAACTGCCGGTGGCGGTGGTCGTGTTGATCTCGCTGTCGCGCAGTCTCCGGTCGATGCAGGGACTGTTGACGCTCCTGCTACTGGTGCCCATTGGCTTGTTGGTGTGTTATGCCATCAAATCGCGTTTGTCCCCCGCGGCCCGACGTCGGATTTGGTGTGGGCTGCCTATACTGGGCTCGATGTATCGCCTGACCGCACTCAGTGAGGTGGCGAATTCCCTGGCCCTGCTGCTGGAGAGCCATGTGCCGTTACCGCAAGCGGTGGTGTGGTCCACGGCGGGGGCGAACGATGCTGATCTGCAGGCCTGCGGGGAAGATATCGCGGCGCGGTTGCGGTGGGGTGAAGATCCTGACACCGCGTGTCAGACCGCACGCGGCTTACCGTCCCACCTGCAGCAAATGCTGCGGTGGGCGGCACACGGGGCCGCTGGTGCCGAGCCGTTGCGATCGCTGGCCAAATTGCTGCAGATTCGAGCCAAGTCACTCTCGTTGGTGGCGCTGCCGTTGATGGAGCCAATATTGCTGATCACTGCGGTGGTGAGCATTGCGCTTTATGTGTTCGTGATTTTCATGCCGCTAATTAAGTTGCTGAATGATTTGAGTTGAGGACTGTGTGGCGTGTGAGCGCCGCGTTCTGGTGTGCCGCCGTCGGTATCGGCTTCAGCTGCGAATTGAGCTTTGAATCATTATGTTTTTTATCCTGCCACTCCTGCTGATCTCGACACTGATGTCAATCCTGTCATTGGCTGCGGTGTCATCGATATATGGCGTGGGGCTCATTCTTCTCGCACATGGGATCCGCAATGTCCGCTTGGAAACCAGCCGCAGTTCGCTGCGTGAATTCTTGAAGTATGTGGCGATTGATCAATTTCTCTCCGCGGCGACGACTATCGGCTGCATCGCGTTTCTGTTGCATGATGGGGGGCAAATCTGGTTGCAGCACTCGCAACAGAGTGACGCCTCAATAGTCGTGGTCATGGCGACCATCATGGGGTTGTTGTTGCTCTGCTTTGTGGGGCTGGGTGTGTTGCTGGTGATGATGAATCCGGATCTCCGGACACGCGTCCCGGTTCCACAACAGATGCGCTGGATTCCCTGGACAAATGTCATGACTGTTGTGGGTCTGGCGTTGAACCTGATGACCTTTGGGTGTTTGCTGGTCGCCGTGGCTCCCCTGCTCTGGCACATCGGCAAGATTGATCGAGGGGCTCGTCAGAGCAGCCTGATCTGGACTTTGGCCATTGCCGTCCGGCAAGGTCTTCCCATAGGAAAAGAAGTCGAAGTTCTGGCCGACGGCATGTGGGGCCGGCATCGGATGCGACTCCAACTGTTATCCGAAAACTTGGACGCCGGGTTGTCGCTCTCGGCTGCGTTAGAACGCCAGCCGGGCTTGATTCCGTCGTCGGCCATCATGTTGATTCGGATGGGCGAAGAAACCAACACACTGCAGCCGGCCCTCGACAACGCCGCCATGAGTTATGGGCGGAGCTACGATCGCGAAGTCGATCTGATCAGTGCGCAACAAACGTTGACGTTGCTGTTGATTCCGTTGGCCGTGATGCCGCAGATTGTCGGTTTCCTCTGCTATTACATCATGCCGAAGTTCAAGAAGATTTTTATGGATTTCGGCATGGAGTTACCGAGTGTGACGACCGGTTTCATCCGTGTCTCCGATGTCGTCGTCAGCGTCGGTCCTCTGTTCCTGGTGTTTGGTTGTTTTGGTGCGATCGTGGTGGTGATCACGATGAGCGTGCGAGGTTGGGACAACGATCTGCCGCTGCTTGGTTATCTGATGCCTGGAACGAATGGCCCGTCGATCTTGCGTGGTTTGGCGTTGCTGATACGGCAACAGCGGCCGCTCGCCCCCGGGATTCAGGCCATGTCGACCTCTCATCCACGCCGGTCTGCCAGACGTAAGCTAGAGGTCATCTACGGGCAGTTGTTAGGGGGAGGAGATCTGGCGTATTCACTCGCGGATCAGCGGTTAATCCGCCACGGAGACGCCGCACTACTGAAAACGGCGGAACGCGTGCAGAACATGCCCTGGGTGCTCGAGCAACTGGCGGATTCGATGGAACACAAGTTCTGGCACCGGGTTCGTCTGTGGCTGGAGATTGGATATCCCATCGGGATCATTCTGGTGGGAGGACTGGTTCTGTTTGTCATTCTGGCCTTCTACATGCCACTGGTCAGTCTCCTGAATTCGTTGTCCTAGCCGAGCTTTCGGAGTGAACTCTGCGACTCCTGAAATTGAACAATTCCCGAATGCATTGTTGCCTGCCGCAAGTACTGTGGCGGCGAAATAAGGTTTCAGAATGAGACGTTCTCCTGATTCATTACCGGCCAGCTGGGATCGTTGGATTCCAGATCGTCATCCTGCAGCGGCAGGGTGTACGCGGGAAGCCAGTAGCCCGCGGCGCGGGGCCATCTTGGCCGAAGCCTTGATCGCCAGTGTGGCGATCGGGACCGCAGCCGTGCTGTCTGTGGTCATGCTGGTTTCGGTCAACGGTAATCGGCGTACGGCCGAACGTGTGCTGTTGGCTACGCAGGAACTGAGTAACCAGATGGAACGGTTGACGGCCAAGCCTTGGACCGAACTGACCCCAGAGTTGGTGCAGCAGGCGAAGCTGTCGGCGTCGGCCGCGGCTGGTCTGCCGCAGAGTGAGCTCAAGATTCGTCTGCAGGAGGTTGCCGCACCCCGGCCAGGGAAGCGGTTGGAAGGTGAGCTACGCTGGCAGGATCGTGGAAATTCCTGGCGTCCTCCCCTGCGACTCACCTGCTGGGTTCAGAACGACGTGGCATCGAACATGTCACGCGGCTGATGACGGTCTCCCGTTTGGCACGGCAGTTTCGGGCCGATGTTCATGCGGCAACTGACTTGCAGCTGGGCGCCGCTGACCCGGCGAAGCCCTTGTTGCTGGTGACGACCGACGGTCAGCATCAAGTTCAATATGAAATTCGACCTCAAGGTTTACTCCGGACAGAGACTGGTCCCGCACCGTCAGTTCCGGCCCGGGAACTACTGCGTCTCAAGGGGACCCGCTTTCGAATTGTGGAATCGCCAGCCCCGCCGCGGATGGTCACACTGGTCA
>JAZKFE010000318.1:10159-22045 GCA_040386595.1 Planctomycetota bacterium
CTTTGCTTCCAGCGCCAAGCAGCCCGTGGATGAGTCGCGTGAGGTTCACGTTGAGGCCCTTGTCGGGCGGAACTTCAGTGACCAATAACGTTTGAAGTTGAGTCTGTATGTACACCCGAGTTGAGAGTCGTCTAGCCAGTAATGGCGATGGATCATCGACGCGGCCCAAAGTGAGATTTTTCCAAAATTACATCCACGGTCAAGAGTGTCTCATTCTTGATCGGGTCAGGTCTAAGAACATGCTCCGACCCCAGTCCACTCCACTCCAGACGCAGCGGAACCCTCATCGGGGAGCGGCCTCCGTCTGGGCGATTATTTGCCTGGTGCTGGTGACTGCGGTTGCGCTCTCGCTGGCCAAGGTGGCGATTGCCGGGTCCCGGCACATGATTCAAGAGCGGCGGCGAGTTCAAACGGACTGGCTGGTGCAATCGGGCTGGTCGCTGGCCCTCTCGCAACTGCGACAGAATCCCGCTTACACCGGAGAAAACTGGGAGATTCCGGCAGCCGAGCTGGGGGGGGCAGACCCGGGACGGATCAAAATTGAAGTCACCGCACCGGCGGCTGACGCGACGGATGGGAAGCACAAGTTGCGTGTGGTCGCCGAATTCCCTGCGAATTCCGATCGCAAAGTCCGCGTCACCCGCGAGGGAACTTGGAAGGTGCCGGCGAAGCCGTAGGGCAAATTGCTCGTCACTCGGATCGCCCTTCCAGGCAAAGACAATCACACACCAAGAATTTTATTTTTTATCTCACACCACTCAAGGGCCCTTCAACAAGCTCAAATCGCCAAAGCTCAGGCGAGATTTCGAACAGGACTGGAACCGCAAATATGAATGCCAACTCTGTCAACAATGTCCGTCAGGTCCGGCGTCTGGCACGCGGATTTACTCTCATCGAACTGCTGGTGGTGATTGCGATTATCGCGGTGCTGATTGCGTTGCTGCTGCCAGCGGTGCAGCAGGCTCGCGAAGCCGCCCGCAGAACGTCGTGCAAGAACAATATGATGCAGATCGGTCTGGCACTGCAAAACTATGAAATGTCGCATGAGACCCTGCCGCCGGGTTCGGTCAATCTCACCGGTCCAATCCAGAGCGAGGCCGTCGGATATCACATGGGCTGGATCGTCCAGATCCTGCCTTATCTCGATCAACGGAACGTGTACCAGAAGATCGATTTTAATGTGGGGGTTTATGATCCCAAAAACACCAATGCCCCACAGCCTGCCGCCGGGGGAGGTGCTGTCAATAATGATGGAGCTGGTGCTGCAGGGGGGGCGGCTCCCGGTGCACTCTCTGGGGCTGCCGGACCCGCTGCGGTAATTACTTTTGGGGGGACGGATGTCGGACCGACCGCGGTCGTGTTAAACGTGGTGAGTTGCCCGTCCGATCCCGCTGCGGCGGGGCCGAGTAGTTTTGCCGGATGCCATAACGATATTGAAGCTCCCATCGATGTGGATAACAACGGAGTCCTGTTTTTGAACAGCAGTGTTCGTTTCGAAGGTATTCCGGATGGCTTGTCGAATACGTTGTTTGTCGGTGAGAGAATCCGCCAGGGCGAGACCTTGAGCTGGGCTTCGGGAACGAGCGCCACTCTGCGAAACGCAGGGGTGAACATCAACTTTGACCGCCGGGCACCGGGCGCCCCGGCGCCAGTCGGGAACGCACCTGCCACTCCCGCGGTGGCTGGAGGAGTCAATCCGGCACTGCTGAAAGTTGGTGGATTCAGTAGTCATCACACTGGCGGAGCTCACTTCTCGCTCGGCGATGGCTCGGTCAGATTCATCAGCGAAAACATTGATGCTTCAAGGTTCCGAAATCTGATCAATCGCGCGGACGGAGCCCTTCCGACAGATTTCTAGGCAAGCCCTGGCGGAGTTTTGAAGTTCCTCTTCAGATCGGTGAAATAGCGTTATAGTCACCCAGGCAGGGATGGCTACGAATAGCCGGTGGCTAAGCATTTGCGAAGCCACCGGCTATCACTGTTTATAGGCGAGCGTCCAGTGTCAGCTGGATGGTTGTTAGCGACTCGACTGATATTGAGGATGATGTTCACGACAGAGGTATCAGGAGACGCAATTGAAGACGTGGTGTGAATGATTGCGGCCGCGTCTAACAAACGTCCGGCTGATGTCGGACGCTCGCCAACGAAGAGGTTTCTTCGTCTTACCCACCATGGTTGGGTGAAGCTGCTCTATCCCGCGGTTGTTTGGGACTGAGGAAGAATTTCTGGGTGGTCGTTGCCTGATCGTGATCTCGCCTCGCTACTGCGAGCGCGTTCAGTTCGCGGAGCGAACAACGACTATGGGCGACTAGGGACGTTCCGTGGGCCGGAAGTTGGCGTCAAAGAGATCGCCGATGGCTTGGATGGCGGCAGTGGCGTCAGGGCCGCGGGCCGATACTAACAGCTGAGTTCCGTGTTCGGCCATCAGCGTCATCAGGTCGAGCATGCTCTTGGCGTCGACGGCCCGATCTCCCTTATGAATGGAGATTTCGCACGTAAATTGTTCAGCCAGCAACGTCAGGGCCCGCATGGGGGTAAGGTGTAACCCTTCCTCCAGACCTACCACGACTTCTCGGCTGATAGTACTTGAGTCCATGATGGCTGTGGCCATGGTGAACGGCAATCGGATTCCTGAGACGACGCACACGGGACGCTGCAGGAACGGAGTGGCGCGAACCCCCGTCACTGCTTGCCGGATGCCCTTAGTTTTGGGTAAGAGGCCTCCGGAGAACCGCCAGATTGCGGTTCTTTAGGGGTACGCTGGCACTGGTCGGAGCGACATCCGGAATTGCCGGGCATGTGGAATGTCGCACAAAACACTCTAGCTCAGTTGGTTGTTATCCGCTTCTTCCAGCAACTCGATAACGCCTGCCGCGTCCTTGCACTGACGCAAGAAGTTGCAGAAGTGATCGTTTCGCAGGTGCCGCGAAATGTTTTCCAGAGCCCGCAGGTGATCGCCAGGTCGGTCGGGCGGCGAGACGAGCAGGAACAGAATGTAGACGTCTTCGCCGTCCAAGCTGGCGAAATCGACTCCGTTGGGAGCGATGGCCACGGTGGCGATCAAGCGATCGACCGACACATGCTTGGTGTGCGGGACAGCCACGCCACGACCGATACCAGTCGAGCCCAGCTCTTCACGCTTCAGAATGGCGGCCACGATTCCGTCAGCATCAGCCGACTTAATATTCCCGGTCGTCACCAGGCTATCAACCATCCCTCGGATGGCGGCTTCTTTATTGCTAACTTGCAAGCTCGGGATCACAGCTCCCGGCACGACGAAGTCGGTTAACTTCATTGACGGCTCCTTTTTCGTTCCGGATGGCTCCCCGGCAACCACGCCGAGGCCGGAATACTGATCTGGTCTCTCCAGTGATTCACTGCTCAATGGTCTTGCGCCGCAGCAAACTAGCCTCGAGCAAAGTACTCGGTGCCTATCCTCTGTTTGCTGCAGAGAGGGCGAGCAGGCGAAATCGCCGTGCTCGCTGTCGTACTTACTTCATTCAGGTCGCTGTGCTTGGGTTGCAGTCACCGTCTAGCGGATTACTCGGCTGGAGCGGCACCGCGGATCGTGGCATCGCCGCGATGGTCCTGAAGCTTTTCTTTGTACTTGCGGATTTGTTGTTCCATCTTATGCAGCACACTGTCGAACGTGGCCGTCACGTTGTCACCTTCGTCGTGCGCCACAAAGTCATGCTTGTGTTCGGCATCAACGAGGATTTCGACTCTGCAGCGCGACTTATCAAAGGACACGGTCACACTGATGGCAGTGACGCGTTCAAAATAGGTCAGCAGCTTTTCTGACTTGGCACGGAGATGTTCCTGAACTTCTGAGGAAATCGTTCCGTGTTTGCACGTGACTGCGACTTGCATGTCAACCTTTCCTTTCACCGGCGAGGGCGTCCGGCGAATCTCTAAATTATCGTCTGACAGTTTTCAATGGCTCGCAGCATCGTTCTGCGATTCTACGGGACTATTCAGTGTCCAGCATATCTTTAGAATCGACTGGTGGCGCTTCGCAAGGAGCCTCAAAAGCAAATAAACTCCAAAGCCTCATACCCTGCGTCTGTGAGGCTGGAGTTATTCTGCAGGCGAAGCACAAACGAACTTCCGTTGGGGAAAGCCCCGGGGAAGGCGATTGTCCCACCGCGCTGTATCTCTAATTTCGCATGTATCCAAGTCAACCCGCAAGGGGATCTGACGTTGGACGTCACGACAACTTCAATTCTAGCTCGCGCACCACGCTGACGCCAGTCTGATAGCAATCCGGTCAGGATGACGTACTGATCGAAGCTTGTTGATGATTTAGGCTGGTTTCAGCGGCTTCCGGTCGTTCCTGTTTCGGTTGCGTCGACAGCGAGAACAGGATGTCTTGGGAACTCCTTCGACTTGGTGTCTCTGGTCGCATTGCACGTCTTGTTGATTTCAAGAGCATCGCAACTGCACCCCAAAATGCGGCTGGGCCAAGAAGCGAGCTGCGGCCGTGCTCTATTTGATTCGTTCGGAGCTCTTGGCTGGAGTGTTTCTCGGGCTCATTTAGGGCAAGTAAACCACGAATTACGCCAATAACACGAATTTTCGAAGACGAAGGCGTCTGAGTTTGGTGCCGCCTGCTGAAAGGCGAGTGAGCGATCGGCGATTTGGATTGTGGGTGCTTTTGTTGTCGAAATGATTTTATTTGTGACTTCGAAGTGATGTCTGTTGCTGGGTGGCTATTGTTGTGTTGTTGGCTGGCTGATTCTTGTGTCGATCCGTAAGTGTTTTATTTGATTGGTGTTGTGATAAAGTGTTTCGGAAAAATGGCGGAATGTGAGGATTGGCACGCAAGATGCAATTTCATTTCTCGTCAGCCCAACCGAGCACCCATGACGCTGACATCAGAGTGAGTTAGCGACTCGGTTGTGGCTGATCCAAAATCGAATACGAAATCAAGGAGAGCGAGAACATGAATACGCAAATTCGAACCAAGGTCTGGGGATTGATGGCTGTCACGATGGTTTCTCTGGTTGGTGTGGGGGCTGTCTCTGCCGCTCCTCCCATGCCCATGCAGCCCCGGTTGCGACCTCTGGTTCCTCCCCCTGTGGTCACCCCTTCCGTTCCCCGCCTCGGGATCATGGGGCATATCCAATACAACCGTGGGATGGTGGTGGATTCTGTGAACCCTGGCTCCACAGCTGCTCGGATTGGATTGGAACGGGGCGACAAGATTGTGGAAATCAACAATCGCCGGATCAATACCGATCGCAGCTACCAGGAAGCTTTGTCTCACGCCGTACGATTCCAGAGGGGATTCGTAGATTTGACCGTCGTGGACGTGCGGACGGGACGTGTGGCTCATCGGACTGGGCACTTGCGAACCGGATCTGGCCCCAGCCTGCCCCGCTTCAATCCTCACTTCAACGCTTCTGTCAGTGCTTACTAAAGAGCATGAAGTTTGTGAGTGCGGGTCACGGAATGCAGCGTGTGGGAAATGTTGGAAGAATGACAAATCCGAAATGCCAAGTTCCGGGACTTTTCTGCTCGGGGTGAATGCCGATGTAAACCAAATCCGAGATCGGATCTAAACATAATGCGACTGAAAGCAACCAGGGTGGATGCCGGTGGAACCAGCATCTGCCCTGTTTTCATTTATCGCGACGGGTGTCGTCAGTGATTGGTGAGTCTCGCCTGAAACGACTGTCCCCTTCCCTCGGCCGTGGTTGTCAACAATTGCCGGAAATTCTCAGGGCTGCTAACGTAGACATTCTTCTGCGATGTTGAATTCAGCCGATATCAACTTTGCCTGCCGAATTTACCTCATCGAAGGGCTCGTGATCTGAGCTCTTCCACAACCCTATTGGGATCCGATCCAGTGGCCACGCCAACCTCGCCGACTCTCCGCATTCTCGTGATTGGTGCTCATCCCGATGACTGTGAAATCAAAGCTGGCGGTGTCGCCGCGCTGTATCGGCAGCAGGGGCATGTGGTGCGGTTTGTCAGCGTGACCAACGGAGATGCGGGGCATCACGAATCGTCGGGGCCGGAGCTGGCCGCGCGACGGGCGAAAGAGACTCTGGCGTCGGGAGCTGTTTGTGGCGTGGAATATGAAGTCCTGTCCAATCACGACGGGCAACTGGTCCCCACAATTGCCGCTCGTTGGGAGCTGATCGCGTTAATTCGCCGCTTCCAGCCCGATTTGATTCTCACACATCGCCCTAACGACTATCACCCCGACCACCGGGCGACGTCACAGCTGGTTTGCGATGCGGCGTACATGGTGACCGTACCGCCGGTGGTGCCGGACGTTCCCTACCTGAAAACCAATCCGATCATCGCTTTCCTGTCGGACGATTTCCAACGTCCGTATCCGTTCCAGCCGACGGTGGTGGTTGATGTGACTGCGGTGTTTCCGAAGATTGTGGATATGCAGGCGGCTCACGTCTCCCAATTCTACGAGTGGCTCCCCTACAATCAGGGCATACTGGACCAGGTTCCGGCTGACGCGACGCAGCGGAGGGCGTGGTTGGCAATCCAGGCGGGCGATCGACTCCGCAAGGTGGCCGATCGCTTCCGTGCCGAATTGATCGCCAAGTACGGACCGGAACGTGGTGCACGAATTGAATATGCCGATGCGTTCGAAGCCTGTGAGTATGGTTCACCCCTGACGGCAGAGCAGATCAAACGGCTGTTCCCGTTTTAAACGCCTGACAAAATTTTGCGGTCATCGGCCATCAAGCTGTGATTCACAGGTGACAGAACAGAAGAGTTAAACCACGAATTACACAAATCACACGAAAGAGTCAGTCAGCCTGGTTGTGTTTAGGGTCGGGCGTTCAGATTTCAAAATGGGCCCCAAAGCAACCCATTAGATGGAAGTCTGACGGACTGCCAATTTTGAAATTTGAACACCCGACCCCAGCCTTTGCCCGCAGATCGAATTGCAGGGAATTATTCGTGTCATTTGTGTGATTCGTGGTTCAAACTTTCTGAATCTGTTGGACGGTTGGTCGATTGCTGAAGTCGTCTCCAAACTATGCCGCAATCTCATTACTTTCGAGTCTTCTGGACGTTCCTTCGCAACTCGCTGATTCGCGAGTTGTCGATGCGGGGGAACTTCTGGATTCAGATGGTGACCGAAGGGATCTGGTTTGTTTCCCAGCTGTTCCTGTTTCAGGTGATCTTTGCCAAGGTCCCCGAAATCAACACTTGGACGCGCTACGAGTTCTTCGCCTTCATGGCGACCAGTATGATAATCAACACGCTGACCGAAGCGTTGTTCTTGCCGAATTGTGCCAACCTCAGCGAAGCGATCCGGACGGGCAATCTGGACTTTGCGCTGCTGAAGCCGATCGACACACAGTTCTTGGTGTCGTTCGAAAAGATTGACTTGGCCGCCTTCAGTCAGCTTTCGTTTTCGTTCACGCTGCTGGGCTACGCCTTGTGGAACTTGGGGCATCCCGTCGGTTTGCCGCAGGTCGTCATGTATGTGGGGTTGATCGCTGTCGCGGTCATCTTTTTCTACAGCATGATGATCAGCCTGGCCTCGACCAGCGTGTGGATGGGACGCAACCAGGGGCTGCAAGATTTTTGGTTTTATATCACCATTTTCGCGCGGTATCCCCGGGACATTTACAACAGTAAATCGATGTGGGGCGGTGGCGTGCTGCTGAATGTTTTCACCTATTGCATTCCCATTCTGGTGGTGGTGACGGTCCCGGCTCAGGTCTTGGTGCAGAAGGCCCTTTCGCCCTCCTGGTTGGGAGCGGTCGCCGTTGCGGCGGCGGTCTTCAGCCTGATTATTTCTCGCGCCATTTTTCAGTTTGCACTCCGTAGTTATCGCAGTGCCAGCAGCTAGTGCGGTGTGGATAAGCGTATTCGCCGTAGCCTGACTCTCCGAGTCGGGTCCTCTTTTTCGCCTGGAGAAAGAACCCGACTCGGAGAGTCAGGCTACGGCTGCGCGACGAAGAATCCATGGAGCACCCGCTTCGTTTGGCGGTTATCTGGCGACTTAGATAACAATTCCGAAAGCTTCGTGAACCCTGATCCTATTCTGGCGAGTCTTACCTCTGGGGATTGATCCTTTATCAGCCGGGGTTCGTTGTCATGAGTATGGAAACAACACTGCGACATTCGAATGCGGCGTTGCTGGCGACCTTGACTTCGGGAAGCCAGGCTCAGGACCTCACGCACCCGCCGCTGCGTCAGATTGACGGCCATCCAGCGGCTAGCGATCCGGATCAGGTTGTGACGTTACGGCCGCGGCCTCTGGTGTGGTTGCGGAAGCTGCTCGTGTGTGGTTGGAGCGGCTATCTGCTCATTTCACCCTGGCCTTCGTCCGTGAAGCTCGATTTCTGCTTGCTCAGCCTGGTGATTCTGGGGACCTTTCGCACGATTACTGTGTCGTCGCAGCAGGTCACCTGGAAATACCGGTTTGGGTTTCTACCGTTCTATACCAGTCGGCTCGCCTTGAAGGATCAATCCAGTATCGTGACGGGTTGGGAAGAGCGTAGCGGCCTGTGTGAAGCTCTGTTGCTGGGGCTGTGGGGAGCGTGTGTTGCACCGTTAGCCGACTGGTTATGCCCGTGGCGTGGCGGCCCGTATCGCTTGTGGCTGAAGAATGTCCAAGGGCAGCAGACATTGATCTGGCGCGGCCGGGTGGAAAAGAGTTTTTACCGCAACCACAAGCTACTCAGTCAGGCGACCGGATTTCCTTCTCACCGGGCCCTTGCGAGCGAGTCGCAGCCCAAATGGTTGTAGTCTCAATAAAACGGCAAATCCCGGGACTGGGTTCGGTCCGAAACGTAAGTTTTAAAGTTGCGCCGTTTGTTCTAGCGAAGCCAACAGCCCGAAGGGCTGTGTTTAGTCCCGGAACATCGCCATGGGTGACATGAAACCCATCCGGTTTTTCAGCGGCAGGGGTTGGCCATCGACATCGGTCAGCGGCAATGGCGGATCGATCTTCTTCGTGGCCAGCGAAACCACAATCATCAAGACCAATGACACAACCACCGCGGGCGGCGACCCAATATAGACCGCGTCCCAAATGGCGTCTTCGAAGGCGACCACACCGTTCTCGGTGTTCTTGATCGCCGTGTGGGGGTAGTAGTAGAAGATGGCCGCAACCCAGCTGCCAATGCCGCCAATGATTGCCGCCAACGCACCGCAGCGATTGGCGGTCAGCCAATACATCCCCAACGCAAACGGGACAAACATCCCCACGAGCAACACCGACCAGGCCATGAGCGCCAGGCGGTAGGTTTCTCCAATCACCAGCGCAATCCCCATACAGGCCACGCCGATCAAGACCACCATCGCCCGCGTCCACCACAGCTTCTGGACCTCGTCCACATGCTTGTAAACGAACGGCAGAATGTTCTCTGTAACGACCGATGCCCCCGCCAGAATGGCGCTGTCCGAGGTGCTCATCATGGCTGAGGTCAACGCGGCGATAAACAACACGTTCAGCCAGACGGGCAAGTATTGCTGAGACACGATGATCAGCAGACTTTCCACCTCGGCCTCGCTGAAATTCGGGTTGAGCTTATACATCATGATGCCGATCAACGGCGACATAATCCCGAACACAAAATAGAGCAGGGCGGCAATGTAGCTGCCCCAGACCGAGGTCGCTTCATTGCGGGCCGACATCGAACGTTGCATCAGATCCTGGGTCGCGACGCTCCCCAGACCGATCGTCATCCAAGCTCCAATCCAGTAGAAAAAGCCCATCGTTCCGGTATATCCCAGATAGCCGTGCGGATGAGGCAACGGCGTCAAAGCGAAGGGCTCGGGGACCAGACGCGTGCCGCTGTGGGCCAGCATCCCTTCAACCCCGCCGACGGCACTCAGCATGTACAGGAACACGGCCGTAATACCACCTGCCGTGAAAAACATTTGGATGAAGTCAAGCAGCGTGTCGGCCAGCATACCACCCATCGTCGTGTAGCCGGTCACAATGACGCCGACCAGCACAATTCCCACCCAGGGCGGCCAGCCCAACAACGAATTCACCACGACGCTACCGGCCACAAACTGAGCTGCAGTCCAGACCAGATAGGCGAAGATCTGCACGATCGAACTAATCAAACTGACTTCTTTGCCGAAACGCTTTTCGAAGAAGTCGACAACGGTCAGGTACCGGGCCCGACGCATCAGCCGGATGAAGAAGAGACCAGAAATCAACAGGCACACGACGGCACCGAAGGGATCAAAGATCACCCCCTGGAATCCGTGGGTGTAGGCTCGTGAACTGGCCCCCATCAATGTTTCGGCGGCGAACCACGTCGCCATGATTGAGGCCGACGTCATATAGATGGGCATACCGCGGCCGGCGACAATATAGTCCGACGCGTTATTCACATGGCGAGCCGCCCAGTATCCAATTGCCATCCGGACCGCAAAGAAGCCCAGGATACCCGTGATGACCCAGTGGGTGTGTGCGTAGTGCGTCAGATCCATTACGTCTCAATTCTTTCGAAATATTTCCTGTGCGGCCACAACTGAGATTTTCTCTTTAAAAAAACTCCTGCGAGCAAATCATCTCACCGTCGGCCATTTCTAGTGTAGAACCTTGCGGTACCCCCGAGCGCACGAAGAATCTTCGTCGGGGACGGCCTCGATTTCAAGACTTCCGCGGTCCTCCGACGCCGACTTCGCAACCTGTTCCGGCGGTTGAGACTTTCGCCCCTCTCGATCCCCGCTTATAACTGACACAGCGGTGTCGTTGTGCTTCCAAATGTTTGGATTCTGCGGCGTCCTGCCTGGCCCTGCCGTTCCTGGAAAAACTCGCTTTGCTCACTCCTGAACTTCACAATTGTCGTTTCCTGAAGGCCGCGCGACGCGAACCGGTGGATACCACCCCCGTCTGGATCATGCGGCAAGCCGGACGCTATCTGCCGGAATACATGGCAGTGCGCAATAAGGTGACCTTCATCGAACTGTGCAAACGCCCCGACCTCGCCGCCGAAGTCACGCTGACCGCGCGGGAACGATTGGGCGTCGACGCTGCCATTTTGTTCGCCGATCTGTTGCCGATCCTCGAACCGATGGGCCTCGATCTGGAGTATCTCAAAGGAGAAGGCCCCGTCATCCACAACCCGCTGCTGACACCGTCGCACATCGACCGGTTTCACGAAGTGGAAGATATCGGCTGCCTGGACTACGTCTTCGCCGCGGTCAAGCTGATCCGCCAGCAGTTGCCGGGCAACATTCCCCTGTTGGGATTCGCCGGAGCTCCTTTTACACTGGCTTCGTATGCCATCGAAGGGGGCGGGTCGAAGAACTATGCCAAGACCAAAACCTGGATGTACACCGATTCCGGGGCGTGGCGGGCGTTGATGGAAACGTTGGTTCGCAGCCTGATTCGCTATTTACGAGCCCAAATCGACGCGGGCTGCCAGGCTGTGCAAATCTTCGACAGCTGGGCCGGCTGCCTGTCTCCGGACGACTATCGCGAGTACGTTCTGCCATATACCAAAATGGTGATCGACGGCTTGCCCCCCGACGTCCCGGTGATCAATTTCCTCACCGGCAATCCGGCGTTGCTCTCGCTGCAACGCCAGGCGGGTGGGCAGATCATGGGTGTCGACTGGCGCATCAACCTCCGAGACGCCTGGTCCACATTCGGTCATGACGTTGCCGTGCAAGGCAACCTCGACCCGGTCACGCTCTACGCCGACCTGCCGACGATCCGCAAACGAGCCAAGGCCGTCCTGGACGCCGCCGAAGGCCGCCCCGGACACATCTTCAACCTGGGGCACGGCGTGTTCCCCGATTTGAAACCCGAGAACGTGATCGGCCTGGTCGAGATGGTCCACGAGATGGGACTGGCCAAGTAACGGATTTTTGGTGATCTCACTCAAAGGCGCGAAGGCGCAAATGAAGACTCGTTTCACGTTTCTTGCAAGTCCA
>JAZKFE010000319.1:0-6235 GCA_040386595.1 Planctomycetota bacterium
GCTACGGGAAAAAGAATCCCAGGGCTCACGCCGCTGGGCTCGCCTGAGCAGTTTATTTTGCACGTCTACTTAGAACTTAATAATCTGCCCCAACATCATCTGGGGATTGCGTGCCACTGCTTGAAATGCACTGCTTAACAACTCTTTGTGCAGTTGCAAAGCAGTGGCACGTGGGTTTTGTTAGATGTTCTAATTCTAAGAGGTTCTCAAGAGCCGCAGGATTTCGCCGCGGTTGCGTTCCGGGAAGAGGACTTCGAACTGGAACTTCGGATCGGCGGTCCAAGATTTCACGGCGTCTCGCAAGATCTGCAGGTAGACGCCGCGGGAATGATGCCCTTCGGGAAATGGCAGCCCCGCGTGGATCAGTTGGACGCCTCGAACCCCTTCCAACCAGGAAAAGTCGCGCAGGCATTCCTCGAGCGCATCCCAGTTTGAGCCAAAGTAGTCGGGCAATTTAAGCTCGGTTTTGAGGATTTGGAACAACTGAAATTTTTGCCGGATACGCGATGAGACGCGGGCGACCAGTAGTGTCGGATCCTGCGCGATCACCAAGTCATCAAAACGTTCTGCGTAAAACAGAAATCCAGTGTCGTGGTTTGCAGAAGTCATGGGAATAGCGGCGTTTCAATTCAAAAGCGGCAGAACAGGAATGTGATCTCGCGCGGTTTTTATCGAGTCAAATTTGAAGTTTTTCAAATTTCTCAGGCTCACCGATCGGACGCCCCGGCGGGGACTCGGATTTTGACCGCAATCTTGCGGAACGTCCGGTAATGGTCCGCCGTGTAAAACACTTCTCCCCCCTCTCCCAAAATTAGACGCTGCGGCCCCGGCCCGTTCTGGTTGGGAGTGGGAACGACGTATTCGTGGTAGTAACCCGCTGGCTGTCGGGCGAGTCGCCCCTCGCGGTTCTGAAAGACCGTTCCGTCATTGCGATGGCGGTTGCGTTCGCCACTGGTAATCCGGTCGATCGTGGGCTGCAGATCGATTGGCCCCTGATAAACCGTCCGCCCATCCTGGTTCTTCAACGTCACCTGCGGGATGAGCGCCGGACTGCGCTGCGCGGCAGGCTCGGTACGGGATTTCGCAGGGCTACCAACCCGCTCGGCAGTCGCGTTCGGGGGTGGCTGAGGCTTGGCCTGGGGACTTCGTTCCGCCTTCTGGCGTCCCGCGCCGCCGTCACCTGTCGTCTGGCCGCGAGAGGCCCCGATCACGGTCTCGTTACGAGTCGTTCGATTGGAATTGAGGTTGGCGTCGGATTCCTCTGGAGCCGTGGCCACCTCCGGCGATTTTTCGTCGGTAGCCTCGCCAACGTTGTTCTCCGGTTCGGTCGGTTCTTCCGTGTCGACCGCGCCGACCGGGGCTCGAGCCACAGGTGGAGGGGGCTGATTGCCATTTTGCCACCAGCCGTAAATCAGGCTGACTCCGGCCACCAACAAAATTCCCCAACCCGGTAACCGGGCTAACTGAGGAGTTTTTTGGCGCGAGGGCCCCCGCACACCATCCTGCTCACCATCGGGTACAGACATAATTTGAAAAGCCTGCAAGAGATCAGCACCATTTCGGCCGTGTCGCACCGAACGGCGACTTCGAAAATCCGGCCTGACTGACGCGAACATTTTCCATCTGAATTTTGTCATGCCATGGATCAAAACACGAGCGGTTAAATCAAATCGAGGCATTCACCTCCTTACTTCCAGAATTGGGACTTTGCGGATTGATCCGATGTGTCGCGTTTTTTCCGTGGATTTGAACCTGACACGACGTTTCCCAAGAGGTGGCGAATCTGAAGCCTTGTTTCAGATTTCCCGTCCGACTAGACTGGAAGCTTAAAGTTGGTGGGCTGACCCCGGAACCCTGCCGCTGGTGGAGTGTGTCCACCCGTCGCCCGGTTCCGGTTTTGTTTTGTGACGCGTGGCCCTGATGGCTCTTCGCGTCGAAGGAAAATTCCATGCGGCGGCACGTTCTCTCTGCGTTGGTCATGAACCAGCCAGGGGTGTTGGCTCACGTTTCGGGCATGTTGGCGTCACGAGCGTACAACATCGAAAGTCTTGCGGTCGGAGCGACCGAAGACCCCCAGTTCTCCCGGATGTCGATCGTCGTCAACGGCGATGATCGCACCTTGGACCAAGTGCGCAAGCAACTCGAAAAAATCGTGACCGTAGTTCATGTTTCGGACTTTGCGAAGCAGAACATCGTGGAACGCGATCTGATGTTGATCAAGGTCAGCACGGCTGGCGACAAGCGTAGCGACGTCAAGGAACTGGTTGACATTTTCCGGGCCAAGATCGTCGATGTGGGAACCAACCACATGATGATGGAAATCTCCGGTCAAGAACGCAAAATCGAGGCGTTTATTGACGCCATGCGACCATTCGGCATCATCGAATTGGTTCGTACGGGTCGTGTCGCCCTGGTTCGCTCGGGCGATCCGTCGCATCAGATTGAATATGAAGAAGACCTCAGCGACGCCGAGAATCAAGTCCACGTTTAATCGAGATCGGCAGTTCCTGGCTGTCTTTTTCCACTGTTCAGCTTCGGTCGTACGCGTTGATCAATAAGACATTTGAGCGTGGGTTGCGGACGAGGAAAACCTTGTCCGCAGCCACGTGAGAAGTACTTCCAGCCTGGCTGGTGAGGTAAGCCATTCCAATTCAGTGGGGGTGGTTGCTTTCCTTAATTTCAGATCGCGATACAATCGGGGCCTG
Source organism: Planctomycetota bacterium (assembly GCA_040386595.1). Taxonomy (GTDB): domain Bacteria; phylum Planctomycetota; class Planctomycetia; order Planctomycetales; family Planctomycetaceae; genus JAKFVC01. Next base: position 2,706 of record JAZKFE010000319.1, read on the forward strand.
ATTTCACGAACCTGTTAACTCCCACACCTTTTTTAACCATCAGACTGAGAATCGTTCATGGCTGCCAAGATTTACTACGACGATGACGCCGACCTGTCGCTGCTCAAGAATAAAGTGATTGCCATCATTGGCTACGGCAGCCAGGGGCACGCTCAAGCCCAGAACCTGCGTGACAGCGGCTGCAATGTAATCATCGGGCAGCGTCCCGGTGGAGCCAACTACGATTTGGCCGTGAGCCATGGCTTCAAGCCGGTGTCGGCCGCCGAAGCAACCAAGGCTGCTGATCTGATCAACATTCTGGTGCCGGACGAAGTTCAAGGCGACCTGTTCAAGTCAGAAATCGCCCCCAACCTGCAAAAGGGTGACTTGCTGCTGTGCTCACACGGCTTCAACATTCACTTCGGTCAAGTTGTGCCCCCCGCTGGCGTTGACGCCGCGTTGGTCGCCCCCAAGGGCCCCGGCCACCTCGTCCGCAGCGAATACGAAAAGGGCGGCGGCGTCCCCAGCTTGATCGCTCTCTACCCCGGTGCTTCGGACTCGTCGCGTCAGCTGGCTCTGGCTTATGCCAAGGGTATCGGCGGTACTCGCGGTGGTGTGATCGAAACGACGATCGCTGAAGAAACCGAAACCGACTTGTTCGGCGAACAAGTTGTGTTGTGCGGTGGTGTCAGTGCCCTCGTGAAGGCCGCGTTCGAAACCCTCGTCGAAGCTGGTTACCAGCCCGAGATGGCTTACTTCGAATGCATGCACGAACTCAAGTTGATCGTCGACCTGTTCTACCAGGGTGGCCTCAACTACATGCGTTACAGCGTCTCGAACACTGCTGAATACGGCGACTATACCCGCGGCCCGCGGATTGTCACCGAGCAGACCAAGCTCGAGATGAAGAAGATTCTGCTCGAAATCCAAAACGGCCAATTCGCCCGCGACTGGATTCTGGAGAACAAGGCCAACCAGGCCAGCTTCAAGTCCATTCGCCGTCGCGAACGCACCCACCAGCTCGAAACGGTCGGAAAAGAACTCCGCCGCATGATGACCTGGATCAAGGCCAAAGAATATTAATCAGGAATTCGCGACGCACAGCTGATCCTGCCGCTCATGGTTGAGCGGCAGGTTGTTTCTCGCCAGGATGTCCTAGGGTATTTGAACATGCCAGCCACACAGAGCCCCACTCGGTTTGAAGAGCTGCGTCCGAACGATCACATCGAGATCACACAGCGGATCAAGGTGGGACTGAAGATTTGGTATCAGAAGACAACCGGCCGGGTTCTGAAAATTGATCGCCGTCGGAACGGTTTGCATGTGGACCGCAACAACGACGACAAGGCGTTTCAGGACATCATCCTGTTATTGAAGGATGGGACGCCCAGCGAAGAAACGACCGTCACGATGGACGAATACACCGTGATCGAGAAGCTGGCATAGTCAGACGCCACGTGACCTGATTTTTTCAGTCAGGTTCCGGAATCTGATGAGAAATATCCGATTCGAAGCCGAGTCGGACGCCGATATTATGTTTGCAAATGTTGAGTGCAGAGCCCGGTCTCATGGTGTTGAGGCCGGGCTTTTGCGTTTTCAATCCGGCCTCAATTGATGCAGCCGAAGGACAGAGCGGTTCACTCAATAGAGCGATCCAAGATCCGGTGGCGAGCGCTGTGTCACAGCTAAGAATTCGGATTGCGTGCCCCTGCTTTGCGACCGTACTCGGTCGTTAAGCAGTGCCCGGACGGCTTGGAAGCACTGCTTAACAACTGAGTACAGTTGCAAAGCAGTGGCACGACAATACCTTGGGGAGTAGATCTCAAATCTAAGCTGTGACACAGAAGAACCGGTGGCTAGCGCCATTCCGCTCACAAACGGAGTGTCATTTCCCGCTCTACAGCTTCAACGACCAGCCTTCGGGGAGCGTTGAATCCTTGGGAATGACCACGATTCCGTCGCAAATCATCGCTTCGGGGGTCTCGGGGCCGTCTTGAATATTCGTGTCGTTGACGATGCGTGAGCCCGCTCCAACGCGGCAATTCTTGTCGACGATTGCACCATCAATAATGACATCGTCGCCAATCCCCATCAGCGGACGACCGGCAGCCAAATCCGAGGCTACATCAGCGGCAGTTTGATAGAAATCGCAGCCCATCAGGATCGAGTTGCGGATCGTGACATTCTTGCCAATCGGACATCGCAAGCCGACGATGCTGTTCTCAATGACAGTTCCTTCGCCGATGGTGCAGCCGTCCGCAATCAAGCTGTGTTTGATCGTCGCGCCGGACACCAGCGTGGGGCTCAAATAGCGCGGTCGCGAGTAGATGGGAGCATCGGCCGAGACCAATTGGAACGGCGGATTCGGCTTGGCCAGATCCAGATTGGCGTCGTAAAACGCCTTGATCGTTCCAATGTCTTCCCAATATCCGTCGAACAGATGGGCCTGGACTTTGCGGGTTCGAATGGAGGCCGGAAAGATTTCCTTCCCGAAATCCTGATACTCGGTCTTCGTCAGCACGTCGAGTAGCGTATCCCGCTTGAAGACGTAGATGCCCATGCTGGCCAGGCAATCTCGGCCACGGCTTTCGATGCCTCTGGCATCAATCCAAGAGGGCTCGGTCTTCACCATCTCGATTTCTTCGTCGGTCTGCGGTTTCTCCAGGAAGCCGGTGACTCGCCCCGAATTGTCGGATCGCAGAATGCCAAAGCCACCCGCTTGATCACGTGTGACGGGCACCGCACCAATGGTGACGTCCGCTCCCGACTTGATATGCGTATCGAGCATCTCGCCGTAGTTCATGCGATACAGCTGATCGCCCGACAGAATTAACACATGTTCGATTCCGGGCTGCTGCACGTAACGCATGTTTTTGCGGACGGCGTCGGCAGTCCCTTCATACCAGTTAGTCCCTTCGAAAGTCTGCTGTGCAGCCAGGATCTCGACGAAACCACGATGAAAGGAATCAAAATTGTACGTATCGCGGATGTGGCGATGCAGGCTGACCGAGTTGAACTGGGTCAGCAGGTAAATGCGATTGAGGCCACTGTTCAAGCAATTCGAAATCGGAATATCAATGAGCCGGTATTTGCCGGCGAGAGGTACTGCGGGTTTCGAACGATGCTTGGTAAGCGGATAGAGTCGCGTGCCCTTGCCTCCACCGAGGATCAACGTCATCACGTTCCGCATCACAGCCTCCTGTCGTAGTTTTCTTGTGTTGAGAGCGTCACAAGTGGCTGGCAATTCTGCCAGACAGCCCGCAGAGTGTAACGTGAATCGAAACGGCTTGCATCCACAGGGACGACTGCTGCAACATCCTCTTGAGACAGACGTTTCGAAATATCGGTTGAACGCTTCTTGCTGGTAAAAGATGAAGGTCCGACAAATCGCCTCCGGTCAAATTTGTCGAGTCTGATGCCGGGCGACTTGCAAACTCCCGTTCAGAATTTGAGAATCAAGGGCTAGTTCGGTGTCACAGCTTAGATTTTGGATCCACTTCCCGAGGTATTGTCGTGCCACTGCTTTGCAACTGTACTCAGTTGTTAAGCAG
>JAZKFE010000320.1:0-9926 GCA_040386595.1 Planctomycetota bacterium
GTGCACGAGGTGCCGCGGCCAAATCGAGCTTACCCGTCGCGATCCTCGCAATTGGTACGGTTTGGCTGGTCTGAGGGTTTGGTTAATTCCGCAGGCCTGACGATTGAAATTCTGACGCTTAGGTAGCCTCCCTCGGGGGGACACAGTACGATATCAGTATCCACAGGTGCGAGTTATAGTAATGCCGGTGCCCAGGTAATGCGCCAGTGTCTGGCATTGGGATCACTCGCAAGAATCATTAAAACTACCGTGCAGAGGGTTGCGTCTCGTTGATCTCTGGTCTCCGTTCTGGGGTCTTAGAGTCGACGATGTGCCCGCTGATTCGCGAATCGTTCCGTTGAGGAATCATCCGTGCGAGCCACCAATCTGCCACTTCCGGCGCTTCACGCGGCGTTCAGCCGCAGTTGTTTCACTGCGCTTGTTGCTGTTGCTCTGTCAACAACGACTCAAACCACGGTTCAGGCCTATGACGGCCGGCCGCTGTTAACGCAATTGGGCGACATCGCTTTCACACAGCCACCGGGCCGACCAACAACCGGCTTTGGCTCGAAGAAGAAAGTGGTGACTCCGAAAGCGAAAATCGCTGAGAAGGAAGTTGACCCGGCGCTGCTGCGGGATAAGACCGCGCTGCCCCCTTCCTTTACAGTGTCTCCGGAACATCTACCGGATATCGACATTGTCAAAGAAATCCCTGTTCCAACCAAAAAAGAGGCCAAAGATCCTGGCATCAAGGAGTGGCGGGCTCATCTGGATCAGATGAGAAAGTACAATGTGCTGTTGCGTAAGGGCACATTTACAGATGCCAGGGCTGAACGTGAAATCCTGCGTTATGGCATCAAATTTTTGTTAGCTCAGATGACCCAACGGGTGATCTTGGTCCCGTCTGACGAGGACAAAGAAAAGGTCCAGAAGGCACAGGACGAAGAAAAGTCGATTCAGACGCCCGAGACGATTGAAAAATACCGCGAAGAAATCTTAGCCGACTTGCGTAACACCAACGCCTTCAATGGCGGGATGGAAATCCGCGACGCCTATTTGGAATTGCTCTGCGAAGAAGTTCCGAAACTGTATGACAACAACTTCTTCGCCCGGTTCAATGCTGCTCTGATTCTCTCGTCCATCAATAACCGGGACGAAGACCGGGTGAAGATGACCCCGGAGATCCCCTGCTTCAAAGCGGTCAAGCCGTTGCTGGAGTTGGTCAACGACCCGAAGCAGCATCCGATGTATAAGGTGCATCCTGTTCAAGGTCTGGCGAAAATTTGCCGCCACAAAGATTGTAAGTCGGAAGATCGATTTGCGATCATCGAAGCGTTGATCAATCAAATGTCCCTCGCCAAGACGTTGCCTGAATGGTACGGCTGGCGCTTGGCCGAAAGCCTGTCACAGTTGGGCGATCCGAATGATCGCACCCGTCAGCCGGTGGTCGTCGATGCGTTGGTGAAGGTTTTAAAGGATTCCGGCTACACTTACTTGGTTCGCTCACAAGCCGCCAGTTCTCTGGGGCGGATCGCTCTGGATGCCTATCGTAAGGCCGACGAAATTGCCGTCGAGATGCTGCGTCTGGGCGAGCAGATGGCTTTGGATTACGAAAAGACGCCTAGAGATCCCCGCTGGAAATTGTATTTTTGCTATCTGTATCTGGGTTTCCACCCACGAGATGCCGCCGAGAAGGCCGATAAAAAAGGGTTGTTGGCACAAGTGGAGTCCAAGCCCGTGCTGGCTGGGACTAAGACTGTGGTCACGGAAGCCTATCAACATTTCTTGCCGCTGGTGCAGAATGTGTTAGGGGGCAAAGCGAGTGCTCCCATTCCTGACCAACTCCGAAAAATCAAAGTCTGGCTAGATGCTCGTGGTAAGCCGGCTCTGGCCGAAAAAAAGTAAAGTTGAGAGATCTACAGATCACTTAGCCGTCAGCCAACCGCTCATTTGAGCGGTCATCAAAGTGCTCAGAAATGAACCCGGCTTTTGACAAGACCGGGTTCGTTCATTATAGAAGACGGGTTTGCCTTCCCCGACGACGGGTTGAGCTGGAATCAGCGTCCGTGCGAACGTGCTTTCCATACCGACTTCTCAGGACTCAGTAGACGCACTGTCATAGGAAACAGCATGGCCGAGCAACGGATTCGAGTAGGCATCGTAGGAGCTGGCGCCAATACTCGCCTGCGACATATTCCCGGATTTCGGCAGATCCCGGGTGTTGAAATTGTGGGTGTCGTCAATAGTCGACCCGAATCGACCGCCAGTGTTGCGGCTGAGTTTGGTATCCCCAAGACCTACAGCCGCTGGGAAGAGCTGATTGCTGATCCCGAAATCGACGCCGTTCAGATCGGGACCTACCCGAACTCGCACGCCGCGATTACCTGTGCCGCGTTGAATGCTGGCAAGCATGTTCTCTGCGAAGCCCGTATGGCCGCGAATGCGCAAGAAGCTCAGCAGATGCTGTCTGCCGCGGAAGCTCATCCGAACTTGGTGGCGCAAGTGGTTCCCAGCCCGTTGGGGTTGGAATACGGCGAGTATATTCGCGAACTGGTGCATAACAAGTTCGTCGGTGAACTGCGGGAAGTTGTGGTCCTCGGGGCGAACGATCAATTCTGGGATTTCTCTCGGCTGCTGCATTGGCGTCAGCAACGCGAATTGAGCGGCGTGAACGTCCTGATGTTGGGTGTGCTGCATGAAACCGCGTCACGTTGGGTCGGCCCGACCTCGCGTGTGTTTGCTCAGTCCCATCTCTTCGAATCGATCCGCCCTTCCCCACTGGGCGAAGTCTCGGTGAATGTCACTGTGCCCGACAGCGTGCAGATTGTGACGCAGCTGGCCAATGGCGCCCGCGGCATCTATCACATCAGCGGCACGATTTTGTTCGGGCCAGCGATGCAGATCCATCTTTATGGCAGCCTGGGGACGATCAAGATCGAATTCGGTGCCGAAGAGAAGGTCTGGATTGCCCGCGCCAACGACCAGGAGATGCGACGCCTGGAGCTGCCCCCCGAGAAGAAGGGTGGCTGGCGTGTGGAAGCCGAATTCATCGGTGCTATTCGGGGTGAAGAACAGGTCCGCTACACCGATTTCGCGAGCGGCTTCCAGTACATGGAATTCACCGAAGCGGTGGCGATCAGCTCGGAATCCGGCCGAGCCGTCGAGCTGCCCCTGACGAAGTTGGCTTAGGCTGACTTGGGAACCGAGCCCCTCTTGTGGTGCTCGGTAACATTGTAGAAACCATATAAAAGCCTGGCATCGACCATGAAGTCGATGCCAGGCTTTTTATCTTTTATCACAAACTCGGATCGGCCCGGGATTACACCCCGGCGGTAATCTTCGTTTCCAGATTCACGACTTCACCGGTGGCTTCAAAAGCCTTCCGCATGTCTTCGTTGATGCGCATCGAGCAGAACTTCGGTCCGCACATCGAGCAGAACTTAGCACTCTTGAACGTCTCTTGCGGCAGCGTCTCGTCGTGCATGCTGCGGGCCATTTCGGGGTCGAGCGACAGGCGGAACTGTTCGTTCCAGTCGAACTCGTAGCGGGCCTTCGACAAGGCGTCGTCGCGGTCGCGGGCACCGGGGCGTTTTCGAGCCACGTCGGCAGCGTGAGCGGCAATCTTGTAGGCGATCACGCCAGCTCGCACGTCGTCCGGGTTGGGCAAGCCCAAGTGTTCTTTCGGGGTGACATAGCACAGCATGGCCGCGCCGTGCTGGCCAGCCAGAGCCGCACCGATGGCGCTCGAAATGTGGTCGTAGCCCGGGGAAATATCAATGACCAACGGCCCCAGCACGTAGAACGGAGCCCCGTGGCAGACCTGAATCTGGCGTTCGATATTCATCTGAATCTGGTCCATCGGAACGTGCCCGGGACCTTCGATCATGACCTGATTATTCTTGGCCCAAGCCCGTGTGGTCAGCTCGCCCAGCGTGTCGAGTTCCGCGAACTGAGCCTTGTCGGACGCGTCAGCCAGACAGCCGGGGCGCAGGCCGTCACCCATGCTCCAGGTAACGTCGTACTGGTACATGATGTCGCACAGATCTTCGAAGTGCGTATACAGCGGGTTCTGCAACCGGTGGTGCATCATCCACTGGGCCATCAACGAACCACCACGGCTGACGATGCCCGTGATACGGCCCATGGTCAAGGCGAGATGTTCGATCAACACGCCAGCGTGCAGGGTCATGTAGTCGACACCCTGCTTCGCCTGATGCTCGACCATATCCAGCATGTGCTGCGGCTTCAGATCGAGGAACTCATGCAGATTCTGCACGACCTGATAGATGGGCACGGTACCAATGGGCACGGGCGACGCATCAATGATCGCCTGGCGAATGACGTCGATGTTGCCGCCGGTCGACAGGTCCATCACCGTGTCCGCACCGAAATGCACAGCCGTATGCAATTTTTCCAGCTCGCCTTGGATATCGCTGGTTACGGCGCTGTTGCCGATGTTGGCGTTGATCTTGCAGGTCGAGCCAATGCCGATGCACATCGGCTCGAGGCTCTTCTTCAGGTGAACTTTATTGGCCGGGATGACCATGCGCCCGGAGGCGACTTCCTCGCGGATGACCTCAGGAGTGAGGTTCTCACGACGAGCAACGAATTCCATTTCGGGAGTGATTTCACCTTTTCGGGCGGCTTCAATCTGAGTCATCTGGCCTATTACCTATATCTTGAACTTTAGATTGCTGGTCAAAAACCGCAAAATTCAGGGGGCTTTGCCAAGACAGCTGAAAACCACCCCGCTAACATCGTATGTCCCATGCCGGGAATCTGCAACGGGGGTCGGAAATGCAGTCATCACGAATGACATAAGACCGATGGGTGAATGACGAATGTCAAAATCCGAATGACGAAAAAATGTCGAATGACGAAGCCTGAATGACCAAATAGATTACCGCTTTAGTACCGTGCGATACGGCGGTGTCCGATAACGGGCTCGTCCTGTTTTGAATTTGGTCATTCGACATTTGTCATTCTTTCGTCATTCGGATTTCGACATTCGTCATTTCCCTCCTCCCTCCAACTCAACTTATCGAATCTCAAAAAGGTCCCTCATGTCGTTTGACGTCTATGCCATTGGCCATGCTCTGGTTGATATTCAGGCCCGCGTTTCTGAAGAGATTCTGGCGGAGACGGGTTTCCCCAAAGGTATCATGACCCTGGTCGATGATGAAGCCCAGCTGCGCGTGCTGCGGGCCGTGTCGGATCTGCCCATCAATCGCTGTGCGGGTGGTTCAGCCGGCAACACGATCATGGGGATCGCCGACTTCGGCGGCAAAGGGGCATATGCGGGCAAAGTTGGTAACGACGCCATCGGAGAATTCTGCGTGGCCGACATGCGGAAAATGGGCGTGACGATGGATGTGCCCAAGGCCGATGCGGCGACCGGGACGTCGGTCATTTTGATTACCTCGGATGCTCAGCGAACCATGCTGACGCACTTGGGTGTGTCGTCCTCCCTAGGGCCGGACGACGTCGATGGGGCTCTGATTGCTCAGTCCAAATACGTCTATATCGAAGGCTACCTCTTCACGGGTGAATCGACCAAGGCGGCCGCGCTGCGGACGATCGAATTGGCCCAGAAGCAGGGAGTCAAAGTGGCCTTCACGGTCTCTGATCCGTTTCTGGTCAACTTGTTCCGTGATGAGTTCCTGGAGTTGATCAAGAATTCGGTCGACCTGCTGTTCTGCAATCTCGAAGAAGCTCGCAGTCTGACTGGCAAAACCGACGCCATCGATTGTGCCTCCGAAATTCATAAGTTGGCGGCGAATGTCGCGTTGACGCTCGGCGGTGACGGTTCTTTGTTGATGCACGACGGTGTGACGACCCCCATCGAACCGGCCCCCGTTCAAGCCATCGATACCACCGGTGCTGGCGACATGTACGCCGCCGGTCTGCTGTGGGGCATCACCAACGGTTTGTCGTGGAAGCAAGCCGGACACGTGGCGTCGCACGCTGCCGCTCGGATCGTCGGGCAATTGGGAGCTCGGTTGCAGAACCGGTTCACCCCCGCCGAGCTGGCGGAATTGTCCAAGGTCTAAGTTGGCCTCATTTGTCCTCTCCTGTGAATTGTTCATGTGGACGAGGCAATCCCAGCTAGACATACCGATATCTCCAGAGTTACGATCCCGTTCAGTGCCCGTTTGCACATGTGTTCCAGGTGGCATGCATGGCGGACTGCGAGGGACTGAAGTCGTAACTCAGGGGGTGTCGTGACCATTTCGTTTGTGTGTGCGGGATGCGGAAAAAAGCTCCGTGGGCCCGACCATCTGGCGGGCAAACGCATCAAATGCCCCACCTGCCACCAACCGGTCAGCGTGCCTGTTCCCGAGCAGGTTGAAGCGGGGGACGATTTTCTCTCCAGCGATTGGTTGAATTCTGACGCAGCTGAAGACCCTCAGTCGCGCGTGGAACGTCGCGAGGCACGGGCTCGCGCCGCCCGTGAGGCCACCGAAGCGGAATCGGAAGACGATGAGTTCGATCAGTTGCCCGCGAGCCCGGTCGCGAAGCCTCGTAAGAAGAAGTCCAGTACTCCTAAAGCCGTGACCCGACCGGCCGTGGACGATGATACCGAGGCGTTTCGTTTTCATTGGGTCTTCCTGTTAGCGCTGATTCCCCTGATGCTGCACATGGTTTGGCCCCAGGAATCGGTGGCCGATCGGATTCAGCGATTCGCCGTCAATCAGCCTCAGATTGAAGCCCCAGTCGAAGAGATGGATTCGCCGGATGAAATTGTAACGCTGTTCCCCGGCGGGCGCTTGCCCGGTGCGTTGTTCCCGCGGCAGACACTCGGGCACTCGGGCATTGGGGCATCGGCGTTTTTGCTGCAGCAGGCTATCTGACGTTGCTGTTTTTGATGTTTCCTGGCTCGGGAAAACGGACCCGCCGACTGCTCCTGACGGGCCTGTTTACGGGAACCATCGGGATCTTCCTCCTGCTGACTTTTCAACTCTTGGCGGCACTGCCTCGAGGGTTCCGCATCGGCGGACGCGGTTTGGGGATTGTGATCTTTCTCGTGTTGCATCTGATTGGCTATTCCTATCGCTGTGCGAGCGATCCCGACATCGGCTTCTGGGGCAGCTTCTTTGGGTTCACCGTCGGAGTCGGACTGTGCGAGGAACTCTGCAAGGCCTTGCCCATCTGGTACTACCTGGTCAATGCTCGAAAGACCGGTTGGCGCGGGGCCTGTCTGGTGGGGTTGGCCAGCGGCATTGGGTTCGGGGTCTCCGAAGGGATCATGTATAGCGGCGATATGTACAACGGCATCTACGGCATCCAGATTTATCTGGTTCGGTTTCTATCCTGTGTGTCGCTGCACGCGATGTGGTCGGGTAGCGTGGCCCTGATGATGTACAAGAATCAGGATTTTCTCGATGTCGAGGGCATCGTCGGCTTCATTGTGGGGATCGGATACTACCTGGGAGCCGTCATGATCCTGCATGGCCTGTATGACACGCTCCTCAAACATGAGCTGCCGTACGTCGCCCTGTTGATCGGTTTCGGCAGCTACTTCTGGCTGTTTAAGCTGGTCGCCGATTCCCGCGGAACCTAGTGCCCGGATCGATTTTTAAAGAGCTACTGCCGAATCATTTCGCGACGTGGCCAACAATTATGGTCGCAGTAAAACCCCGACCAGAACGTCATAGGCGGCATGGCTGCCGACGGTAATTCCGAAGCCGCGGAGCACGAAGAGGATCGCGAAGAACAGGCCGGCAACGGTTCGAAATACGAAGCTGAAGTAGGTGAACGTATCTGCGGAAGCCCCAACATAATGCGCCAGCGAAAACAGCAAACTGGTGCCAATCACCGCGGCGACTGTGGCCCAGCGATCGGGGACCAGCAGCAGTCGTAAAGCAACAAACAACAGCGGCAGTGCCAGCAGCCGGAACAGGACTTCCTCGTAGATCCCCGCCCCGACGTACGACACCGTCCGCGCGGTCGGCGAACCTAACGCCGCAGGCGGTGCGACGGCCAGATTCAGCGGATCAATATATTGTTGAAATACGGCATCTTGCGCCTGGGCTAGGAGCAGCAGCAGGCACGCAAACAACAGACTTTCGGCCGCCATGCCGATCAGAGTGTCGAACCGCAAGTTCCACGTAAAACGCCCCGCAATCTGCCAGGCGAGCAACGCCGCAATTACGAGCACCGGTAGCAACCACTGGGCATCCCAGCCTTGCTGCAGCAGCCAGTCGCGCATCCAGTAGTCGGCTCCGTTGCGCAAGTGGGGGGCACCTTCACCCCCCAGCCACAAGACCCCGACTTCATACACGGCGAGCAACGGCAGCAGGAAAATCAGGCAGTGCAAGGGCGAACGGGCCAGCGACCAATAGCTGTCCGCGGCTCGGGAACGCGGTCCTGAGTAAGTTCTGCCGTAATCGCTCATGCCATCCTTGCGACGGGTTGTGTGATATCACTAGTGCATTGTCACATCTTAGATTTCGGATTGACTCCCCAAGGTATTGTCGTGCCACTGTTTCGCAACTGTACTCAGTTGCTAAGCAGTGCATTTCCAGCCGTCCGAGCACTGCTTAACGACCGAGTACGGTCGCGAAACAGTGGCACGCAATCCGAATTCTTAGCTTTGACACAGCACTACCTGTTATTTCGTGTCGGCCGGGGACGATTTCCGAATCTGGAAATGGGGCGCGCTGCACACATTAGTCGTCCGCAGGCATTCCTCATAGCCATCTCGCTGAGCCAGTATCTTGCGAACGAATGTCTGGCTCCAGATCCCAGTCCGAGTCTCATTCCAAAATTGAATCATCGCCGGCTGGTCCACCAACTCGGAGTCGGTGAGCAGCGTGGACTGGTCTGCCAATTCGAGACGTAAGCGTTCGAACCGGCTGGCTGCAGCCAGGAGATGTGCAAAGTCGTGGGCCAGACGGTTCCCTCCGGTTGATGGTGCCGGACTCTGATGCAGACGTTGATGATGTCGAGCAATCAGATCGGTGAGTCCCACTGGCGCATTACGATAGCTTGTGGCAATTGCAGCCCCAATCCGTGCATGCCGACGCACGGTTGTCGAGAGCTTTTGGTCGAGCTGTTCTTGTTCTGTTCTCTGCTGCATGGCCAGCTTACCGCAGTCTTGCAGTAGAGCCGCAGCGGTGACCAATTCGACTTGATCTTCACGCAGCCAGGTGACCCGGGCAACGCGAGCCACCAGTTGTGCCGAAGCCAACGCGACCGCGAAGATGCGGGCGTGTGTCCGGTTCTCCAAACGTTCGGTCAACATGTCCAACGCCAGTTGCGGATGCAGCACGGGCGGTGTGACATCAAACAGCAGTTCCGAAATCAGCCGCCGCGCTAGGCCGCGGAGACCGTCAAACGGAACTCCCTGCGCAGACTGACTTCGCGCCAGCAGCAACTCCAGTTCGGCTTGCAACTCGCCGGCATCTTCCTGCCATTGAGCGACCAAAGCCAGCTGCCGTTGCAGACGATCTTGCAGGTCAGACGTCCGCTCGATCAGCTGGTCAATGTATTCCAGCTGCGGCGTGTACGGATCATTGGCGTCCGCCCCACGAGCCAGCTCGAGATCGGTTCGGCGCGCATAACTGCGGGTTTCACGAGCCAGTTCGGCAAGGAGCCGAAAGCCGGGACGCCGCAAACAGGGCAATGTCGCTAACCCTTCGATTTTACTCAGGGTGATTTGAAACAAATGCCGCTGCCGCGCATAGTCGCGAATCAAGACAGATTTCACGACCGTGGCCGTGACGGCAGGGGTGATTTTATCCTGCCCCAGCAGTCGTGAATGGAAGATCCGCGAGACCTTCCCTTCGATCAGACGTGGCTTTACCGACACAATTTCCACTCCGCTCCGCCGCATGTTCATCCTTGAACTCCAGCGCTGATGGGTACTCGGCGAAGAGACCCGAAAGCAATGTCGCGGCATTTCTTAAGTGGCATCTGAGTCCGACGTTACGACGTCCGGGAATTCA
>JAZKFE010000321.1:0-2297 GCA_040386595.1 Planctomycetota bacterium
GCACTCAATACGGCTTCCTGGCGACAACAGCTTCTTGCAAAGCCACTGCTGTATCAATCGGTCAAACTCAAACTGACGCGGAGTTTTATCGGAATATTCGCGAAAAATGAGATGAGATCGAAGATTTTCCTCGAAGCCACTGCTAACACTTGGAGATTCGATTTGAAGATTGGAATCACGGGTCGCGGTTGGAAATCCGACAACCTTAAAAAAATAACAGACTGGTAAGTCTAACCTAGCAACGCCAAAGCTGATCTGTCAAGCGGTATTTCCGCCAAAGCTCCGAACACGAAACGGCTTGAGGCGAACTCGGTGTCGTTGAAAGGGGAGAAAATGACAGCATGTCCACTCCCCAAGCCGCCCGACGAAGCCTCGCATCGGGCGGCTTGAAAGGTCAGTTACTTGGCCACCAGCCAGATGTTGCGGAAACGCACCGGATTGCCATGATCCTGGAGAAACAGAGGGCCGGGTTCGGGACCTTCTTTCACCGGTGCGGCAGTCGTAGCGTGTGTCAGTTCCACATTCTCTTGCACCACAATTCCGTTGTGTTTGACGGTCACTATCGCGGACTTCAGTTTCTTCCCCTGCTCGTCATATTTCGCGGCCGTGTAGTCAATGTCATAGGTCTGCCAGGCCAACGGGGGATAGCACATATTTTGCGAGGGATCCTTGATCGTGTAGATGCCCCCGCACTCATTGTTTTTGCCTTCTAGACCGAAGGAATCCAGGATCTGCACTTCGTAACGTCCCTGCAGGTAGCAACCACTGTTGCCACGCCCTTGGCCCGCGGCCTTGGGCATATATGGGAGGCGAAACTCCAGATGCAACTGGCAGCTGCCATGCTTCAGCTTGCTGGTGACACCTTCCTTCAGCAAACCATCTGCAGTGACCTGTCCCCCTTCAAACTGATCGGCCGATTTGCCTTCAAACAACACGACGGCTCCCTTGGGAGGCTTGGCTCCCAAGGTGTGACTTTCACGATCCACCCGCTTCAGTTCCCCCACGACATCGCCATCACTGTCCAGCAGTTGGGCGACACCATTCCCTTTCAGTACAGCCTTGCCTTCATTGCTACCAAATTCCAAAACGCCATCTTTGAGTTCCCCGTCAGCTTCCAACTTGATAGGAGAGCTCCAACCATCGCCCGGCAAGCCTCCTGGAAGCCCGACTGCGTGAAATTTTCCGGCCCCGCGGGCGATGATCTGCAAGCCGTATTTGGCGTTGTTGTCACCCACGACTCCGGCATATTCCCCCTGGAAACCAAAGTCGTTATCCACCTTGGCGGGATCATCGTAGACTCCCTCCTTCGGCGCATCCGCCGCCACAAGGCACAATGTGAACACCGACAACAGGACCAGCATTCCGCCACGGCTGTGTGAACGCAACATCGAGACGCTCCTTGCTGAGAGATGAACTACCCGAAAGAGGCTTCCCGTCGACGGCGATTAGAATGCCGTTCAGGGGTCTGAACATTGTGAAAAGTCGCGCCGGTGCCCGCAAGGAATCCCCGCGAGATTACGCGATTTCACAATGCAGCGTGTTCAAATCATGAAGGCGTAGTAGTAGAACACCAAGCCCGTGACCGAGGTCAACGTCAGGGAAATCGTTGATAACCAGCCCAGTCGCTTATGCAGGCCGCTGTGAGGTGAGGGCTGAGGCGGACGTGGAATCCGGCGCCAACCGTGAGTCAGCGTGGCCGTCCATAAAATCACCGTGCTGACCGCAAATACCAGATGGACCAGCAGTACTCGACTGACCCATTGGAGCTGCTCGTCCGTCAACAATACCGAGCGTTGTTTGAGAATGGCCTGCCAGCCTCCATGCCAGCGCATGTCAATTTCAAACAAGCAGACGGTCACCAGCAACGCGATCCCCAGACCGGTTTGCAGGCGACGATGCCACAGATAGTTGCGACGGAACTTGACCAGGTAGATGCTAAAGAACAAGGCCGGCACAACCAAAGCCAGGGCACACACGACAACATCCAGCATCAATGTGCTGGGATACCCCAAAAAACCCTTGGCCATCACTTTGCGAGCCTTCTTCCCTGCCCAGAACTAGATTGAATTGCAGCGTTCTCAAGTACACGAACGCGGACTGGCTGAGATAGTATATCAACACGGCGCCAGGTCCGTAAAAAAAGCCGGCATCTGTGGGCAGATGCCGGCTTTTAATTTACCTGTCCGAGCAGTCTGAGCCAGCATGCTGGCCCTCGCGACTACTTGGCTTCAGGAGCCGGAGCGGGTGCAGCCGGGGCAGCGGGAGCGGCCGGAGCAGCTTCAGGAGCCTTCACTTCT
>JAZKFE010000322.1:0-3099 GCA_040386595.1 Planctomycetota bacterium
CGAGTTATTATCACCAGGATAACCTCGGCAGCACGCGATTGCTCACGGATGAGATCGCCACGGCGAGCGACACGTTCGCCTACGACGCTTGGGGGAGTGAGACTGGCCGAACCGGAACGACGCAGACGTCGTTCCGTTGGGTTGGCAATCAGGGATACTACTGCGATGTGGACTTCAGCACGTCGTACTACATTCGTGCCCGAACTTACAATTCAGCACCTGGACGATGGTTGTCGGTCGACCCCATTGGATTTGTGGATGGAATAAATCGGTATCGTTTGCATAGTATTCTCAATGGCATAGATCCTTCCGGTTTGAAATGCCAAGGTAAGCCGCAAGGAGTTAAATACCATCCCAACCGGGGGAATTTTACCGTTGGACAGTGGCTTTCAGAGACAAACAATTATTATGAAATAGGCGCGCATATGCGCTTCGCCTGGACTTGGTCCGGTGCGAGTGAGCCGTTCACGGATAAAAAGGGGTGCTGTTGTTGTACTAAGATCGGCTTCATTCAGATCGGCAAGTACTCAACCCTGCGGGTTACCGGCTTAGCAGAAGCATCCGACTGGTTCGTTGACGGTGGAGTGCCATACCCACATAGCACCCAAACAAACCCTTGTCTAACGCCCGGGGACAAGGGATTCAAAGAAGGAAATATTCAGTTTACGGACACCCCCAACGCTCCTAGATATCGAGGAATCACGCCATTCTCGCACAGTCGAGTCATATCGTTCGATCATGAATTCGAAGTGTGCGCCGTTTGCCTTGAAGGCAACGAAGGAATAGTGACGCAAAGAGACATTCAAATCCTTGGATTTGGAGATTTCCCGGCCAAAGTAACGACAAAGACCGCAGGATTGACAGTCTACGGCTGTATTCGTTGGTCGATTCATGCAGAATGGGACGCCAGAAATGAAGATTATGTGCATGACCGATATATCGAGACGCTCGGATTGCATAGTCGGGGAACTGATATGTCCGCGGTGGTTAACGTGAAATCGAGTACCCCGGGAGAAGGCCCCTCAAAGACGTTTATCGAAACTGTTACGCGCGAGCAAGTTACAAGTTTCCCCAACTGAGCAAAGTCACCAGGACATCCGAATTAGGAGTGGCACATGCTTAGTAGCTTGCCTAGGCAAATCAAACGTCCAGTCGTCATGGCAGTCGCCGCTGCTTCGTTCGCAACTCTTGTCATTCTTACGATGACCCCCTTGACTTGGCAAAACGGGCGTCCGAGACTGATTTTGGAATGTCGCGGGCGAGTGACTGATATAAAAATCGGACTTGAGCAAATTGCGGACTTGGCTTCAATAAGCAGCGACAATGTGAATGGCGATGAGAAAATCAGCTGGAGAGTATCCCTTCTACCATACTTAAGCGAGGCGCAGCTCTACGAATTCTATAATCGGCAACTCCCCTGGAATAGCAATGAGAATCTACGCTGTGCGCCGTTCGGTAGAAGATATTTCCAGTGCCCTACTTCATCGATAAAGCGTCGAGACAATGATACAGATTACGTTGCAGTGTGTGGCGCACCATCGGGCCTCCAACTTTACAACTGGAAGGTCGAAGGCGGGTTTAAGAATGAACTAAGTGCCTCACCAATGATTGTGGAGGAACTGGCGAGCGGAATTCACTGGTTGAATCCGAAAGATCTATGGCCGATTCCGCAACACCGAAGTGGAGTTTTTTCTTCATACAGCCCTCACGAGGGCGTTCGTTTTATACTCTTCGCTGATGGTTCAGTCCGAGGCGTTAACGAGAAAGAATGGCAATCTCTCAAGTTTGAAGAAACGTCTGGATGCAAGGGGCGATGAAGATTGAAATCAGGAAACGAAGACGTCGCTCTATCGCTTATCGGAATCGGTATTAAAGCAACTGCATCGTACTTTGCGGGGAGCCCCAGGTTGCTTTTAAACCTGGGGCGACAAGAGACATGTTGGGCAACAAGACGTAATCTCTCATCATTTCAGCAGCCAATCCCGTGAATCGGTCGAGGAGTATCGATTCACGGGATTGGCTACTGAACGCCCCGCGAGGCCCCCAACCAGCAAATCGTTCGCGATCCCAGCGGTGACCGTACGACTTATGCCTGAGGCGACGAAAACCCAAACACGCTCGTCCGGCACCCCACCGGCAATCGAGTCACCATGGCGTTCAATGCCGATCTGCGACGTGTTTCCAAGGAAAGCCAACCATGCCGACAACCAACTATCTGTGGGATCCACTCAATGACAGCTATCTCATGGAAACCGATGACAGCGGTGCCACCACCGCTGTCTACACCCAGGAACCAGCCCACTATGGCGGGCTGGTCAGCCAATATCAAGCGAGTGTGGCGAGCTACTTCCATCAAGACAATCTCGGCAGCACCCGAGTATTGACGGATGACGCCGGTACGGCCACCGATGCTTTCGCATACGACGCTTGGGGAATGGGAATTGCACGAACGGGTTCAACAGAAACTGCGTTCCAATGGATCGGAAACAAAGGGTACTACTTTGATTACGAACAAGAACTATATCACGTTCGAGTAAGGAGCTATCGTCCGATTAGCAGTCGTTGGATGACACTCGATCCGCTTCTGAATATGCGACTGTTGTACTACTATACATACTGTAACAATTCTCCAACGGCAGCGATTGACCCGAGTGGATATAAATGCGAGACGATTGATGCCAACAAGGTTCGCTACGTCCCGGGGCGTGGCGAGTTCACATCAGTTGCGATGCGGACGGGCGAGCCTGAAGATGACGTCGATCCGACTGGCCTCGATCTTTTCTCCGACTTCAAAGCGACTTGGAAAGGGTATGAGTCGGTCACCAGCAATGCATTCTTCGACAACCCCGGACGCAAATCGTGTTGTTGCTGCAGAGAGGTTGGATTTATCCAGATCGTTCAGATCAAGGGAATACGAGGAGAGCGAAAACGAGACGCGATTTATTCCGGCGCTCTCGACATTACTTGGAACTATGGTAAGAGTCATTCGTGGAAGATTGACGGCGGCATCCCCTATCCATTTGGCGAGAAGTCGCGTCCGTGCTCCGTATATTCTGACAAGTTCTTAAAGTCACAGTATCCGAACGCCATTATCACCGA
>JAZKFE010000322.1:3109-13573 GCA_040386595.1 Planctomycetota bacterium
CACGGGAAGCTGCAGGAATTCCCTATTTACTATCCCCTATTCAAGAATGGGATCAAAGCTTCGAGGCCTGTGCGGTCTGCCTGCGCGGAAAAGAAGCTGCCGACCGTGGATCACTCGCCTATCCAAGCCAAGGGAGAGCTGTGTACGGTTGCATTCGTTGGTCCCAACGATTTGTTCTGGTAAACGGCAAATATCTCGCAAACCGAATGATTCAAGGCGCCAGCAATTTCGAGTTTAAACAAGTGAACGACAAGGACATTAAAATGTCTCTGAAGTTCACCCAAAATGACTCTGGCCTCCCCCCATCCGAAAACTTCAAGAGAATAGTAGGCGCGGCTTCCGGCAATGCTTCTTAACCGTCTTGGTACAATCGGTGTCGCGTGGGTGCATTCTACAACCACGCGACACCGATTCCGAATCACCCGATGGCGGCCTACGGCCTTGACGCTGGGCATTTTTCCTAAATAAAATCCAATATCAACACCAATCCGGCGATGACAAGTATTTTCGAATTCAGCACACCTTACAGGAACCCGGAAGATGACATCACATCCTGGTGCTCGCAGGTGGCGCCGCGGCCTGATTCCGGTGGTATCCTGCGGCAGCGGCATTTTGCTCATGTTGTGCTGGTACTACCTGATACCGCCTGTTGTTTTACCATTTAATAATGTGCATGGGATACTACTACATAAAGCATCCCACACAATATTCGTGGCCAACGATCGCTATATCGGAATACTACGAGATGGCCGCGTCAGCAACACGAGTAGCTCCCAAACCACGCGTGGCGCCTATGTCAGCCCACGCGTCTACACTCCTTCAATGCCTGTCATGGCGACTCACGAACGCCTTAACTACCTGCTAGTCGCCAGATCGCTGCAAGAACATGGAAACGAGAATGGAAAGCGGGATTCAGAAGAAACGGCGGACGACGACAGAACACGGGCATCGCTCGAAGTTCGAGAGCTAAAGAGCCTGGTCTGTTTGAAGAAAACGGCGCTCGAACAAAAGGTCGTAAACGGCCTGTCCATCTCTCAGGATGGCAAATGGCTGGCGGCACTCGGAGACCGTGTCTGCATCTCTCAGACCAGCGATTACGCCCTGACTGTCTCCAACTACAGATTAGAAGCGGATGCCATCTGTGGTGAATGGGGAACCAAACAGAATCAACTCTTGGTCGGGATGGCCAACGGATATGTAAACGCCTTACCCGCCGCCGGAACGGTACCGTCCTGGTCGATGAAAATCAGTGACGGACCTGTAACAATTGTTAAATGCTGCGAATCGAATAACTGCTTCGTATTCGTAGCGTTTGCCATCAATGACATTAACAAAAACGCCGAGCCTGTCATTGTCTTTACCGAAGGGATGGCTCCGGGCGGTCGCACATTCACCGCCAAAATGCCAGGATCACCGATCGTTGGTATCTTCGAGATGGCATTTGGAATCGTTACCGTGGATACAAACGGAGCGATCAACAATTGGACTTTGCGTGATGACGCGGAGCATTACATTTGGGCCAGCCAAGAGATGCCATCGCTGGATTCGAAATGTGTCACGGCGTGCGCTTTAGCAGATCGACCTGACCATGTCATTTGCATGGGCTGCGGCGAAGTCCACACCATCAATATTAGCAAAGAGCGTTTCGATGGCTTTCGCGCCTCGCCACCACCCCGCAAGTAGTCAGCATGTATTCAAATCCAAGGCCTCACTTGGCACATAAATAGACGTGAAGCCGCTTACAAACAACTGCGATTCCCCGTCGCCCCCAAACTCCAAGAGAAAGATGCTTCATTTTTCCGGCACCTGTGCACTGAATAACAATGAACGACCCTACTGCCGATTGAAGAACACAGCAAATAAAGAAGTAGGGCAAGCAATAGTGTCATGAACCAATTGAGGCCCATTGACCTCACCAACTATCTCGTGACGTATTGTCTGCTGTCCCTGTTTTGCGAACACGGCTTCGAGCGAGAAATCAAATTCAATAAAACACTGAAGATCCGAAATAACGCTAGAAACCCGGCGAAGCAAAGTCAGCGAGTTGCCAATCACGCATCCGAATACTTGCCTGTTAAACACAAGTATTCGGATGCGTGATGCCAGCGCCGCGAACGGGTAACTGACACCAATGACGCGCACCGCAACCAACAGACTGCTCGCGAGGCCAATAGCGATTGCACCACCAATACCTGCGACTACGAAACCAGAACACACTCATCCGGCAGCCTGCCGGCAATCGAATCACATTAACGTTCAATGCCGATCTGCGGCGCGTTTTCAAGAAGAGCGAACCATGCCCACAACCAACTATGTCTGGGATCCACTCAACGACAGCTACCTCATGGAAACGGACGGCGCAGGTGCCACCACCGCCGTCTATACCCAAGAACCATCACGATACGGTGGGCTGGCCAGCCAGCGCCGATCAGATATCACAACCTACACTCATCAAGACAATCTCGGCAACACTCGCACGTTGACCAACGATAATGGGATAGTATCCGACACATTCACTTACGACGCGTGGGGGAATGAGCTTGAACGAACGGGAATGACAAACATACCGTTCCGATGGATTGGCCAGATTGGCTATTACGTCGACGCTGAGGCTGGAACTCTTTACATCCGGGCTCGCACCTACAGATCGACGGAAGCAGCGTGGACCTCAATAGACCCACATAAATTCACGGAGGGCGCCAACAATTATAAGTATGCTCAAAACGGCCCAACCCGTTTCATCGATGCGTCTGGTCGAATCTCTGCCGAATTCTCCAGGCCGACAGATGATCCATCTGAGTTCTTAGATCAAGCGGATAGATTCAGACTTCCCGATCCATGGAAAGTTCAAATTGATCCGAATCGCCACGAGCCTTGGGAGACCGCTCGAATTCAAGTAAGTGTTACTGCCGATACCAGCAAATGCAGGAAAGGGATATGCGAGACAACAACTAACCCTAGCGGGTTCAAATGGCAATGGCCCTGTTGTTGCGGTTACGCAACGTTAAAGTTTAAATATGAGGCCACCCTTAAATCATTCAATCCATCATCGGATGACAACCCTGCAACAATCGGCGGTATGTTCGGCATTGAAGTACAAGGTGCCAGTTACTTTTTCGATCCCTACTATCCCTTGCGCGTAACTCCGGGGGCAGGTCCCGGTCCGATTGGTTCAAAGATTAGCGGTGAAGCTACTTCAAGAGCTAAATGCGACCAGATATCTCAAGAATGGTACATAAGAACCGCTGTGGATATATGGTTCAACAGCAGGACTGATCAAATTTTCAAATATTCACGCAGCCCCGACGGATGTTCAAATACACCGGTTGAAGAGCGTCTCACGGGAAGGATGTCCGGCTCACGAGCGAATGGACCATTGCGTCAAATTCCTCCCGATCAACCATACCCCCCTTCTCCATTCTATCGAGATTAAAAACCATTTTGCGTAACTACTCCTATCTTATTGTCGGCGTCGTGCCGACGGAGAACGATGTAATGTGTGCGAGTCATTTTATACAAAGTACAATTTCTTGGTCGATTTTGTGGCTCTATTCTGGCTGAGGCGGCTTCCTGAACATTGCCAGCCGAACCGCAGAGACTGTCCGGTGCAAAGTGCTGCGCTGACGTCGACTGGGGGAACAGACACACGGGTGACTTAGTCGTTACCAGCAGCACGGCCTCGCCATGAAACGCTGATTAACGATAGTGGCTCAGATTAAATCGCCACGACGGCAAACTCAACGCGACGAGCGTATCACTCGAAATAGGCTCAACTAGTATACTTTAATTTCTTTTAGACAAGAATGTTTCACTGACTTATGAAACATTCTTGTTATATAGCAACTATCCTGCTATTTGCAAAGGTATCGAGTTTGAGGCGAGGTGTGTAATGTGAAAAGTTATGCCTCGTGTATTGCCAAGTCGCACTTTTTTTCCAGTATCATATGTAAATGGACGTGATTGATGTGAATCGCCGGAAGCGTTCAAAACCGAAGAACTGTAAGAGTCGCGATAAGCGCAGCGTTTCTATTCTCTGCGATTACGCTGACCTGGGTGGCATGTATTCAACTTAACTTCTATCAACTTCAGCAAAAGGACTTTTTGCACGTTCAGAAACATTTACTTGACGAGTTTCCGGGTTTAGATGTTAAAGTTGAACGCGCTGGAACCTCTTCGTACAGAGTATTTAGGATTGTGGATGGAATCAGGAGAGAATACTACTCAATAGAAAAAAGCGGGGCGAATTTCATTCTCTCAGACGTCAAAGCGAAGGCGCGACTGCACGAACTACTTCGAAGCGAAGCGGAAAAGGCAGTTCGAAGATCTTCCTCGAAAGTTGATATTGATAAGTGACGCAAATAAAGAAGGCAGTAATGCCCCCCCCCGAGGGGGCGGTTGTCGTAGGAAGGCCCTTCTCAGGGCCGTTTTGTCATTGGAAAGCCCCCTCGGGGCTGTTTTACGTGAGGAAAGCCCCGCGGGGTGGCCCAGGTTGCTGTGCAACTTGGGTTTACGGCAGGCATTCTGAACGGAGTTGACTTCCATGGTCGACCTCTCAAGCTGATTCATTGCTGCTCATCGTGACTCTGGCAAAGCTGTGGAAATGACAAAGGTCGCGTGCCTGATTCTTGAGGAATGCCTCCTGTATAGACCCCGGTTGCACAGCAACCTGGGCCCCCCTGCGGTGAGCGTACAACTCCTGCCTGGGCCACGAAAGACAGAACACACTCATTCTGCAGCCTGCCAGTAATCAAATCACATTAACGTTCAATCCCGATCTGCGGCGCGTTTTCAAGAAGAGCGAACCATGCCCACAACCAACTATGTCTGGGATCCACTCAACGACAGCTACCTCATGGAAACGGACGGCGCAGGTGCCACCACCGCCGTCTATACCCAAGAGCCTTTGCAATACGGCGGCCTGACCAGCCAACACCAAGCGAGTGTAACGAGTAATTTTCTGCAAGATCATCTCGGCAGCACGCGGTTGTTGACTGATGATGCCGGTACGGTAATGGATACATTCACTTACGATGCCTGGGGCAGCGAGACTGCACGGAGTGGAACGGGTGAAACTCCCCTTCGATGGGGCGGCCAGCTCGGATACTATTTTGACCCTGAATTAAACTCATACTATATCCGGCGGCGGAACTTCAGATCAGATTTGGCGCAATGGCTTTCACCAGATCCGGCCGGTTTCATTGATGGCATCAATCGATTCGTGTATCAGGGTGTGCCGCGAGGCATCGACCCCTCAGGTCTATCTGTTAGAGACTTCAATCCAACAGAGGCCAAAGACATGCCTTGGTGCGAAGTTGGCTGCCGCGGCGGTTATGGACTTCCGGATCAAATCCAAGATGAATGGTTTAGACAGAAGCGTCCAAGAGAGAAACCGGATCTAGATGGCCTTTACGACGGCGTCTATGGACGAACGACACCATTGTTCTACGACGTTGTTTGCACTTGCGATTGCGTAGATCCTTGTTCCAAGACCTACGATTTACGGTGTACGGTGCGTGCCTATTTTAGGATGCGTATCGCGCCATCGAATTTCAAACCGACAATGGGAATAGACGGAGTCTACGGACATGAACAACGGCACATTGCCAACCTTATTGAAGGAGCTGATATTTGGGCAGCTGCCGCGGACAAAGCAGAGGCATTGAACAAGGGAGTCTCACAGTCTACCTGTGAGTCCGCGGCCACCGGCTTTGCGTTTGTAGCTAATGGATCCCTGATCAACTGGATTATCCGCGAAGCGAAACACCAGAACCCGAAAGGCCCTGAGGATGGAAGGTCCAATTACGGGCCAATTGGGTCGAGACCTGCGAAGCCAGATTGTAGCAAGCCGGGCTCACCCTCTAAAATCAAACCTGGAAAACGATGCGATGGTTCGGAGTCTCCCTTAACGAAATCACCAGAATTGCCCAAGTTTGGCGACGAATGAAGATCATGTTTCATTACAAATCCGCCCGCTTATGGCTCTCAATCACATTTTTCTTAATTGTATCGTCTGTGATTGCAGCGACACTTCTACGACTGTCCAACGAGGACGAAGTCCTGAAAGAGCTATCGCGAAGAGGTAAGACTGTTCGCATATTGCGAAATGCGGGGCATAAAGGAGACGATGGTACTCAGCTGCACCGGCAGGCGTTTTGTGACTACTTAAATATCCACCCTAAATGGCTATTTCCAATCAACACAATCATCATTAACCATGAGTATTTATCCGATGGGGATGTCGATTTAATGAGTCAGTTGACGTCGCTCGAATACGTTAACGTTGCGGACTCCGAGATGTCTGAAAAATCATTTGTTCGCCTCGCACATTTTCCTAAACTCTATGAGATTCACGCGCAAGGGACGAAAGTGCCTGCCGCGGCGATCGAAAAGTGCCGAGGAATCCGGACAACTTTGGAGATCTATTTCGACTGACAGGAACCTGGCATTGGGTGGCAGAAGCTTCTGAATCTTGTGCGATCGCAGTGAACTGAGAAGCTGATCCACTTTTGACACACCTGCCTGCCCGGGGTGGCCCAGGTTGCTTTTTGCAACCTTGGTCTACAGGAGGCCAGCAGCAACACCTGGATTCAACCAACGGTTCGCTCCGCTTTCACCTCAGCGAATCGGCACCACGCCCTCTCGCGGCGAGACGCCACCACAACGCTGAGAAAACACGCCGGGATGCCGGACAGGCTTCCGTTGACCCTGGCGGCACAGCAACCGGGGCCCCCCAGCGTTCCTCTCGACGAGATCGCGGGGTGGCCCCGGATTTTTTTCACGTAGCCTGACTCTCTGAGTTGGGCTGAGTCGGGTTCTTTTCTCTATGAAGAAGACCCGACTCAGAGAGTCAGGCTACGGACACAGAATCCCGGAGCCGCGAGGTGGCCCTGGTTGCTTTTGCAACCTGGGTCGACAGGATCCCATCCGAAGGCTGGAAGACCGGCGTGAACAACTATTTTCAAGGCCAACCTCCATTGACCGGAGTTCATGAATAGTGATGTATTCCATGGCGC
Organism: Planctomycetota bacterium; assembly: GCA_040386595.1. Lineage (GTDB taxonomy): Bacteria > Planctomycetota > Planctomycetia > Planctomycetales > Planctomycetaceae > JAKFVC01. Next base: position 10,123 of record JAZKFE010000322.1, read on the forward strand.
CAGGCGTAACAAAAGTAGCCAGACATGAATTCATGCGTATCACGGTCGCCTCGATCCTGGTCGGCAGCATCTCGGCACTGATCTTCCTGACAAGTTGTTCTAGCCCCAGTAAATTGCCCTCTTTTGAAATTAGCTCAATTTCCATTGACTCGAAAGGTGACAAAGTGTTTTGGTCGGGCTTTCGGGGCGAAGTCTATGTCTGGAATCGTCAGCGAGGCAAGGAGATACAAGTCGTTCGGCGGCAGCTTTCGCCCGAGTATTCGCCATCGAGATGCAGGCTGTCACCTGATGGTCGAATACTCGTTGTTGCACATCAAGGGGTGCTGGAGACGATTGACTCTCAGTCTCTGGAGTCAATTGCCAAGTCGCCTGCCGTTGATCTTCCCATTGAGTGCATCGAATGGCGACAAGATAATGCCGAGGTCGTGTTTTCATGGGGCAAGGGAAATATCACGATATGGAATTCTCGGTCCAATCAAATGACAACATTTGTGTTGAGTGATCATCGAGTCATCTATCTGAGCAGAATAAAAAACGGCGACATTTTAATGGCGACCGATGCCGGTACCATCTTAAAGTGGACTCCCGCGACGAAAACCTCGACGGAGGTCGCCTCGTTCACTCCCAACTTGATATTTGCCTTCGATGGTTGCGATGAAATAGCGGCGATCTCGGCTTGGGATTCTCAAGGAAAGATTGGTGGCCTGTTCGCGATTGACTTAGACAATCAGAAGGAATTGCCGCGTCTCATAGAAGGTCACAGAGGTGCGATTCGTTCAATTGCGATCGATTGTCAAAACCACAAAGCTGTAACAGCGGGACTCGATGGAAGCGTGAAAATTTGGTCGCTTCCACTGTTCACGGAGCTAAAAACAGTCGAGGCAACAACGGCCTCATTGAAGAGTGTGGCAATCAGTGGCGACGGCCAGTTCGCGGTAGCCGTCGGGCGATCTGATAAAGGACCAGGGAACCTCATCAGCGTTTGGAGTACAAGGACCGGTTCACAAACAGATTCTCTTACCGAGGATGACTTCCATTCGTTGCCGCGGGACGGTCGGAACAACTAAATGGTCTTGCACGATTCTGGGACATCTCCAGTCGTGCCACTGTTTTGCGACTGTACTCAGTCGTTAAGCAGTGCGATCGAGATGCGTCAGTCGCGGAGTGAGTAGAAGGTGACGACCGGCACTGCTTAACGACCGAGTACGGTCGCAAAGCAGTGGCACGAGGCCTGTACCAGAATTACGCAAGGGTATTTAGAACGCAATGGAACTCAGAATCTGATTCAGAGTTGACTCTCGCTTCCGGAGGGAGTCGGTTCCATATCGAGCGAAGTATCGCATTGGATTGCGGTATCGCCGAGGGCGAACTCATCGAGTTGTGAGGCCTATTCCGTGAGCACCCCAGGGCGGGTAACGTATAGGTTATGAGGCGAACGGAAACCAGCAGATCATCCGGCAACCGTATGGAGTAACAACACCACCAGGGCGTTATTCTGGTGGCCCAATTCCTTGGCTTCCTTAAAAGCAACCAACCCCAGGCCTTCTTCGCCGATCTTGGGAACCCAAGCAGCCTTCTTGGCCCAACATTCGTTAGATCGTAAAGATGACACAAAAACTGATAGTATCAATAGGAGTTGTCGCCATGGCGTTGTCATGTGCGGGCTGCGGCCCTGCACGAGGTGGCGAGCAGCAATACATTTTGATCCATCGTTCAGCCGCAGCGGCACTGCCCATCGCAGTTGAAATCGAGGAGATGTACGGATCGTGTGACCATTTCATCACGCACTATGGGATGAATGCATCCGGCACCAATACTTGGAACACAGAGGTGTTTTTCGGAAACCGGTACTCGCTGACAATGCAGGTGCCTGTGATGATTGATTATGGCGCGAACAAAGTGAAGGTCGCCGGAGATCCGATATTCCACATGCACGAGTACACAAAAATAGATCCGACCGGAGGAGCCAGTGTGGGAGAAAACTATGAGTTTTCCGGAAACGACTGGAGGAAAGTGGTGAAAGCGAACGGAAACTATTCGGTCCTAGGAATGACGCTGAATCCGAAGCCTGTCGACAATTTTGATAAACTCGTAGAGACAACACGTCGACCGAGAATCCCGATTAGTCTGACAAAACCGTGAAAGTGTAGCACGGCATCGCTTCTTGAATTTGCGGGGTGGCCCAGGTTGCTTTTGCGATCTGGGTCTACAGGAGACATATTGGGCCACAAGACGTGATCTCTCATCATTTCAGTAGTAACGTGGCCTGAAATCGGTCGAGGGGTACCGCTTCACGGGACTGGCTGTTAAACACTCCCGCGACGCTGCACTCACTTCTCGGTGCGCAAAACAGGCCACGTTGCGAACGTAAAACGGAGCGACCAGATGTTCAAAAACCTACGAGGTTGGGCAATCCGCTTCGGGCAAGGGGTATGCATCCTCGGGGGCCTCTGCATCGGCCTATTACTTGTGGTTGTGATTGTAGAACGATGTAGCATGGGAGGTGGCCGCGCTCCGAGGGTGTCGCAAGAATGCAAAGCGCTAGAATCGCAACTGGCACGCGGCTTGGTGGATGCGAACGCGAATGCAACACAGCAATCCGGGGTCACAAAAGACGAACCAGCGGTAAGCTGGCGAGTAGAGCTACTTCCATACCTTGGTCATGCCGATACGTACTCACATTACTCCCGCGAGCGATTGTGGAATAGTCCGACCAATCTGCGTTGCGCTCCTTTCGGGGCGCGAGAATATCGGTGCCCCATTTCGCCCACACCAAAGTCCGATCATATTACGAATTATGTCGCGTTATGCGACGGCCCAACAGGTTGGGAAATATCGCAGTGGCAGCAGGCAGGAGGGTTCCGAAAAGGAAGCAGCCAAACGCCCTTGATTGTGGAATTGCCAACAACTGGAATACATTGGATGCAGCCGAAAGACGCTTGGGCGGCAGAACAAGATCGGAACAAATCGCCGTGGTTAACTGGGCCACACGGAGCATCACGGTTTATTCTTTTTGGAGATGGATCCGTCAGACGCATTAGCGATCAAGAGATGAAAACACTCGAATTTCATCGCGCTCCAGGTTGCTCACTCCCCCTGAATGAATGAGCCAGGAGAGAACAGGGAACAAAGTACTTTAGTACTGTGTCACAGCGAAGAATTCGGATTGCGTGCCACTGTTTCGCGACCGTACTCGGTCGTTAAGCAGTGCCCGGACGGCTGGGAATGCACTGCTTAACAACTGAGTACAGTTGCGAAACAGTGGCACGACAAGACCTTGGGGAGTCGATCCCAAATCTCAACTGTGACACAGCCCAAGTCTGGCGACGAATTAAGATCATGATTCACTACAAATCTGCTCGCCTATGGCTCTCAATCGCATTTTTCTTAATTGTGTCGTCTGTGATTGCAGCGACACTTCTACGACTGTCCAACGAGGACGAAGTCCTGA
>JAZKFE010000323.1:0-5081 GCA_040386595.1 Planctomycetota bacterium
AACAACGACTATGCTTCGCCTTAAAAAAATAGACCGCGGCAACGAATTGCCGCGGTCTATTTTCTTTACTCAAATGACACTCTACGGTTTCACCGTGATCAACGGTGCGATGACGCGTGAAGCGTGCTCTTTTTCATGCTTGACGGTGTTCTTCGCAACCACCGAATTCGCCGGGAAATCGAGAGTCAACGGTTCGCCCGTATTCGGATTGGGTTCGAAGAAGGGGGCGCCGGTGCTCGCCACCGTCACGCGGATGCGATGGCCCTTGTTGAAGATCTGGCTGAACCAGCCGATATCAAATGCCACCTTGTAGATCTTGTCCGCTTCCATGAACACTTCGCGTTCGTAACCGTCGCGGTAACGAGCACGGCGCACATAATCCATGATCAAGATCGAACGGCCATCAGGATAGACATCGCTGACCCGGACGATGAAGTCGGTGTCTTTTGCCGATGAGGTCACGAAGAGCTCGGTCTGGATCTTACCCGTCCATTCGACTGCTTCGCTCAGGACATCGGTCGTGAACGTTTTGACTTGAGATTGCTTCTCGAAGACTTGAGCATCCTTGGCACCGGGAAAGCCGCCCGCCGGAATTTCATTCGGGTGCAGCGGGTCGGCCAGAAACGCGGTTTCCGAGTGATCGGCGGTCGGCACGGTCAGCGTCAATTTGCCTTCGGGCTGCAGGTAGTAAGACGTCGCCTTGGCCGGAATGGGCCAGTTCTCGGCGGTCCGCCATTCATTCCCCGGAGCCTTGTCCTCACCGAGTGCCCCCATCACGTAATAGCGCACCGCGGGGTCCTTCTCGACGCCGTTGTCGATCCCTTTCAGGTAGTGGTCAAACCACTTGAGCATGTGAGCTTCCATCGGGAACTTGGCGTTCTCGGGGTAGGTCAGCTCACCAGCTTTGTTGGTTTCCTTGAAGCGGCCATGCAACCAAGGCCCCATCAACAATTGCTGTGTTTTTAGCGAGTTCGGTCCACCGTGATTGCGGCGACCGATATAGCTGTCGACCGAACCGATACACATGAAGTCGTACCAGCTACCAATGGTAAAGCAGGGGACGTTCATCTTGTCGAAATGCAACGAGCAGTCTTCCTGCTTCCAGTAATCGTCGAACGTGGGGTGAGCAAACCATTCGGCGAGCAACTCAGCGTTGTCAGCGGGATCGCGACAGACAGCGCCCATCCCTTTAAAACGTTCCGGTCGAGTCGTTCCGCCGATCCGATAGCCTTCATGGTAGAGGCTCAGTCCCGTATCAATCATGTACTGGCAAGTGAGGTGCGGAGGTTGAGCCACGGCGAGAAAGTTCTGGGCAAATCCAGCTTGTGAGCTGCCAAATGTCCCGACCTTGCCGGTGGACCAAGGCTGCGTCGCCAGCCATTCGACGGTGTCATAGCCGTCTTGCAACTCGCCCCAGCCGAGTGCGCGATAACCTCGCCATTTGCCTTCGGATTTCTGTGAGCCTCGGAAGTTCTCCAGGCACACGACATAGCCCCCTTGAGCCAACCGGGCCATCGACTGACGTGTTCCGGTATCGCGTGAGGGAGCGTAACGTTGCTCGTAAAGTACCGGCCAAGGGCCTTTTCCCTCCGGCGTGTAGAGGTACGCCGAGAGCTTGACACCATCCCGCATGGGGATCATCACGTGGGACTCGGTAACCGGCCCTAGATCAATTTTCGCTTCATCGGCGGCGAACGCGGCCTGCGACAGATACAAACAGCAACTCAACGCCCAGAACGTACGGCCCAGCATTGCGGGTTCCTTTCGGGAAGAGGCTTCGTAATCAATCGGGCCATTATGGTGAACACAGCCCCGAGAGGGAACTCATCAGGGCCTCTGCCGTTCCAATATTTGTCGCCAACGGAATGTTGTGAACGTCGCAGACTCGCAATAGGGCCGAGACATCGGGCTCGTGAGGTTGTGCCGTCAGCGGATCGCGGAAGAAGAACACGGCATAAATCTGCCCCATCGCCACGCGTCCGCCAATGATCAGATCGCCCCCATCCGGCCCATGGGCCACGCGTTCGACGGTGAGCCCCAGGCTGGATTCAATCAGGGCGCCGGTGCTACCGGTCGCGACCAACGACACGGTCTGGAATTTGTCGAGATGCCGGCCGACGAAATCAACCAGCGTTTGTTTCTTCTGGTCATGAGCAATTAACGCAATGGTCCGTAGAGGCATCTGTTGGTCCTGATTGAGAGGCGGTTGATGATGGACGGAGCACTCAAAACTTCGTGCCCTCCCCGGTGCCAATCTTATCGCTATTTCGCGTTGATGTTCGCGAAAGATTTCCGCGTCTGGTCAATGGGAGGGTGAGGCTCCTGCCGAACCGCTTGGTCTTTCGATTTCCAGTAGACTTAGCGGTTCGGCAGGAGCCTCACCCTCCCAAGAATCGCAATCGCTCAGGAAATTATCTCAATTTGAGACTCGCCAGGGCCGCAATTGCGAGCAGCGCTGCGGAGATCCAGAATCGGACCACGATTTTCATTTCGTGGTGGCCTTTGAAGAGATAGTGGTTGTGCAGCGGGCTGCAGGCGAGAATCCGCTTGCCCGTTCTCCGAAACCAGAAGACCTGGGCCATCACACTGAGGGTCTCGATGACGAAGATGCCGCCGACGACCACCAGCAGACACTCTTGCCGCGTCACCAGGCCGGCGTACCCAATCAAGGCCCCTAAAGGAAGCGAACCGGTATCGCCCATGAAGACTTCTGCGGGATGGCAATTGAACCACAAGAACCCCAGCACGGCCCCTACCATGGCCCCGGTCACCACGGCCAATTCACCGCTGCCGGGAACGTAGGGAATGTGGAGGTACTCGGCCATGACTCGGTGACCCGCCAGATAGGTTAAGGCCGCAAAAGCCGTCCCCGCAAAGACCATGCAGCCACAAGCCAACCCGTCGAGCCCGTCAGTCAAATTGACCGCATTGGAACTTCCCACCAGGACAAACATGGACCACGGAATGAAGAGAATTCCCAGTGGAATAATCTGATTTCGCCACGGGAGAACAAGATCGGTCCCGTTGGGAACCTGTCGACTCACAAAATACAATGCCGTCGTTATGCCCAGGGCCACGACCCACTGCCAGAAGAATTTTTGCTTGGCCGTCAGGCCATTCTTGGTCGTGCTGAGTTTGACCCAGTCGTCGATTCCGCCGATCAGGCCATAGCCGACGGCCACCGCGATGGCTTGCAAGATATAGGCGTTCGTGAGATCGCCCCACATCAAGATAGCGACCATCAAGGCCGTCATGATGAACACGCCCCCCATGGTCGGCGTGGACTGCTTATGTTGTTGAATTTCGTTGAGTCGTTGCGAATCGCTGGCGATCCGTTCTCGCGCATGGCGTTTGAGCCACCGGATGGCGAACGGGCCCAGCAGCAACGCGAACAAGAATGCAGACAGGCTCGCCAGAGCCGTACGTGCGGTCAGGAAAACGCGTGAATCTCCGGCGGCGAAGACTTCCAGACGTTCCAACATCGGACCGAAATAGTGCAGCAAAAAGACGAGCATAAAGGCAAGTCGGGTTTCGAAATCTGGGTGTGGAAATTTGCAATAAAATGAAAAAAATTCCTACGAGCAGGCGGGATCATAGCAAACCCCAAGCCTACATCCAGATCCGTATTGCGGAAGAGCCTCCACACTGGAACCCGCTCCTCTGGGCCGGGTCTCCTTCACTCACCTTTATCAATACACCCGATTGAGCCAATCTGGCGAAGAGGCCTATGTCCGCTCGACCAGCGCACCTTGCTTTAATTCCACGCGCCGCGGGAATTTCCCTGCCAGTTCCAAGCTGTGCGTCACCACAATCAACAGCGTGTTGAGCTCTCGATTGAGCTCCAGCAAAAGATTGCCGACCGACTCGGCGGTGGCTTGGTCCAGGTTGCCAGTGGGTTCATCGGCGAGTAACAACAGCGGCTGATTGATCAACGCCCGGCACAAGGCCACGCGTTGACGTTCGCCCCCCGAGAGTTGCGCCGGGCGATGGGCAAGCCGGCTGCCCATGCCGACTCGGTCCAACAACTGACGTGCCCGTTGTTCTTCCGCCGGTCCGGCTCCAGCGCCGGCCAATGCGGGAATCAGAACGTTTTCCAGAACATTGCATTGCGGCAGCAGATGATGGTCTTGGAACACGAATCCCACATGCTTGTTGCGGAAATGGGCCAGTGGTTCGGGAGCCAGGGTGAAGGGATCGTGCCCTTCAATACGCACCTCTCCAGACGATGGCCGATCGAGCGTTCCCAGAATATAGAGCAGGGTGCTCTTTCCCGAACCGGAAGGACCAGTCACGGCAAGTGAATCGCCACGGTTCATCTGCAGTTCAACGTCGCGCAGGATCTCCAGCGAACCACCTTCGGTCGAAAAGGTCTTCGTCAACTGTTGAACGCTCAGATCACCCATGGGCTCGGCCTTGTTGTCAGTAGAATGTATGCTGAGAGCTTAGTTTAAGAATGTCGCAAAAACAGAGTGAACACTGATCTGTAGGATGGGCATTCTTGCCCGTCTCTTCGTTGAGAACACCAATGCTGACGGGCAGGAATGCCCATTCTACAGGTGTCTGTTCTGGAGTGTTTATTGAGAAATGGAAGCCTATTCCAGTTCGGAATTGTACGAAGACGTTCAGTTCGCGGAGCGAACAACGACTATGGGACTATGGCCGCAAATCGAAGCACTTCAGCGTCTGCGTGTCGCGGACATAGAGCAAACCGTTGGACAAGGCGGGCAAACCGCGGCAGGTGGAATTGAACAGTTTTGCCGTCGCCAATTCTTCGTATGCCTTGGGGCTCGCCGCGACCAGCGTCAACGTGCCGTCAGTCTTCATACAGACCAGCTTGTTATCAGCCAGGATCAACGTCGCCATCCCAAAATTCTCTTCGGTCCAGGCAACTTTCTTCGTCACTGGATCAAAGCAACGCAAGCTCGCCGCCCCCGCGTCTTGCCGGCCGTCAATTCCGTACAACCAGCCGTCCAGCAGGACCGAGGTCGTGTACTGGCTGGAGAGAATTTCGTCCCCATCCCATTGCGGATCAATACGATCTTTCCCAATCTTAGCGAAGGTGGACCCAATGCCATAACTGG
>JAZKFE010000323.1:5091-7467 GCA_040386595.1 Planctomycetota bacterium
TGACCACCACCGGGTTGGCACCGTTGACGGTCGGCCCGCGTTTTCCAAAGGGAAATTCGAAACGTACCTTACCATTGCTGGGATCGAGCGAGACCAATTTCAACCGCGTAATACACAACACATGCCGCGTGCCGTCGACCGTCACGGCGATCGGCGAGGAATAGCTGGCCGTGTCGGGAACCGACTTCCACAGTTCCTTGCCGGTCTCAATGGAAAGTCCCACGACTCCCGCTTGCGACTTCTGGCCACCGACGTTCACGATTAACGTTTTGCCTTCGATCAACGGCGTGCTGCCAGCTCCGAAGTAACCGAGATCCGCACGATAGTCGGTTACCAGATTCCGCGACCAGGCGATCTTGCCGTCCTTGGTATTGATACACGCTAACGTCCCGGCAGCTCCGTAGGCATAGACTTTGCCTTCATGCACGACTGGCACACAACGCGGACCATCGTCCCCGGCAATCGCATCCTGATAGCTGGATGGCCAGGTCGCGGGCTTCCAGCGTGGCTTGCCGGTCAATGCATCTACTGCAGCGAGACGCTCGTCATCGCCGTCACGGTCGAACACGTAGACCGTCCCTGCAGCAACCGCGACACCGGCCAGACCGGTCCCAATCGATTGCTTCCAGACCGTCTGCGGAATTCCTGTAGGCCACGACGCAGCCAGCTTCTCGCCTTCAGCGATACCGTTCCGCTGGGGGCCGAGAATCTGCGGCCAATCCCCGGCCGGCAAAATCTGCGGCACAACAACCAGAAACAACGACGCCAGAAAAACGCGAGCAATTGCCATAAGAACTCTCATCCATTCGAGTCGTTGGTGCGACATCGGTCGTCGGGAGGGTGAGGCTCCTGCCGAACCGCTTGATCTCTCGAGCCCCGGAAGACTTCGCGGTTCGACGGGAACCTCACCATCCCATTGACCTGTCCCCTTTGAATTACCGCAGCACGGCACCCAACTTCGCCGTGCACTGCTGAATTACCCGCTGCTGAGCCGCTTCAATTTCATCGTTGGTCAGCGTTCGCTCGGCCGACCGGTAGTTCAGACGAACCACATAGGACTTCTTGTTCGCCGGGATCTGCTGGCCACGGTATTGGCCGGCAAACGCCAGGCTTTCCAGCAACGGCCCCGCGGCCGACTGCGCCACTTCCGACAGTTCTTGCCACGGAACTTGCTCGTCCAGGACAAAATTGAGGTCGCGTTCGCTGACTTGGAATTTCGGCACTTCCAGATACTTCGGAATCAGATTGGCAACGGCCAGCAACGGAGCCAAACGGAGTTCCGCAGCACTCACCGCGTCACGCAGATCGAGTTGCTCCCGAACATTGGCCGCCACTTCGCCGAGCCAACCCCAGGGCTTGCCGTTGAGCAAGACCTCGGCCCCCCGGCCAGCTTCGAAGCAGGGAAGAGCCGTGGGCCGCACGGTAACAACGGCCGCGGTATTTACGGCCGCGGCGATCGCTTCGACAAGACCTTTTACTTCGCCGTACGATTGCTCGGTGACGAAACTCAGGACTTCCGGCTCAGCCAGTTCGTCGGTCCGATCAGGCTTGGCGTGCAGGAACACCTTGGCCATTTCGAACAGTCGGGCGTCGAAGTTGCCATGTCGCTCGTTGTGCCGGCGACTATTGAGCAAGCTGGGAACAATACTCTGTCGCAGCAGGTTCTCTTCGACGCGCGTTGAATGGTCAACACTCAACGCCGGCAAATCACCCCATGGACGATTGATTTGGAACGTTTTGGCATTCACGAACGAGACCGTCACTGCTTCGAAGAACCCGGCTCCCACCAACAGGTCGGCGGCCTTCTCGCGGACGCGGTCTTGCAACGTCACCGAAGACACCGTCAACGGCACCGGACGATCTTCGGGGATCTTGTCGTAGCCGTAAATACGAGCGACTTCTTCAATCAGATCGACTTCTCGCTCCAGATCGCGACGCCAAGTCGGCGGCACCAGCGATACCGAGGTCTCGCTGGCCGGCCCGGTGGGCTGCAGTCCCAGATCCTTTAAGATCCGCACCACGGCATCTTGCGGGACATCAATCCCCAAAATTCGCTTCAACTGAGCAAATCGCAATGTAATCGGTGCCCGCGGAGCAGGAGCTCCCACTCCCGCAGCAACGGTTTCCGTGAGAAGTTCTCCGCCTGCCAGGCTGAGAATCAATTCACAACACCGCCGGCTGGCCCAATCGAGGTTGTAGGCATCAATGCCTCGTTCGAAGCGGTACGACGATGGGCTATGCAGCCCTAGTTTACGAGCGGTCGCACGGATCGAACGCGGCGCGAATTCCGCGACTTCGATCAACACGCTGGTGGTGGAATCGGAGATTTCGGAATCCAGCCCCCCCATCACGCCGGCCAACGCCACAGCATGATCG
>JAZKFE010000324.1:0-10642 GCA_040386595.1 Planctomycetota bacterium
CTATACCCCAGCGCGCCGAGAGTTGCCACAATCTGCCCAGAGTTGGACCTCTATGAGCGACGTGGCAAGATACCCAGAATGAGGAGCTTGTTCACCACTCAGATTTGAGAGATACCGCATAATGTGGAGTCAAAAAGGGAATCCAGAGATCAATGAATTTAATCATTTTGAATTCTTTTTGACCTTGTTTATGGAGCGGAGCCGAACTATGTTCACCGCTACACGTTCACATTCATTTCCGCGCAAATCTATCAAGTCTGATTGAGATCTGTGTCGATCTGCTCTTAGCCTTTCGGCATCAGGGGCGACCCATTCAGATCAGCCTCGATATGTTTGGCGGACAGATCGGCCATCCGAACGTCGAAACGTCGTGATGGCACAAAAATCCGCACATGTGTGCGGTGTCCTGAACTTGTAGATGAATTATTGTGAGGAGAGAGCATGGCGACTGATAAGCCCGAAGGCGACGTTCCGGCCGTTCAATCTGTGGTGGAAATTGCCGGACTCGACCCGTTCTACGCGAATTTTGCACGAGTGACCGGCTCGCCCGAGGAGCTGATTCTCGATTTCGGTCTGAATCCTCAGCCCTTTGGCGCTCAGACGACGCCGATCCAGATTCAACGCCGTTTGGTGTTGAATTTCTTCACTGCCAAGCGTTTGCTGGCAGCCCTCAGCATGGCCGTTCAACGTCACGAACAAGCGTTCGGCGTGCTGGAAACCGACGTCAACAAGCGCGTTACACCGCAAGCTCGGGCAGCGCAAGCCGCTCGGTAAGCTGACGCGGAATGAGTTCATGCAAACAGCCCGGCAAAATCAATTTGCCGGGCTGTTTGTTTATCATCTTGAGCCACACGGTCAGAACGACTGACGCTTGGACTGAACTTACATCTCACCCGCAGCGCGGTTGGACCACCAGGGCAGGCTGACGCCGCCGTCCATCGTCAAGATGCTTCCCGTCATGTAGTCGGCATCGTCGCTCAGGCAGAACAGAATTCCCTTGGCGATTTCTTCGGGCGTGCCCAGCCGCTTCCAGGGCAAACTTTCACCGCCGGCTTTGAGTTGTTCTTCGGTAAAGAACTTTCGCTCGCCGGGGGTATCAATCCAGCCAGGGTAGACCGTGTTGACCCGGATGCGATGGTCGACCAATTCGATGGCAGCCGTCCGTGACATGTGGTCAATGGCCGCCTTGGCCATGTTGTAAGCCATGGCAGTCGGGATCGGGATCGCGGCGTGGGGCGAGCTGACGATGACAATCGAGCCTCCCTTGCCTTGTTTGATCATCTGCACGGAGGAGGCTCGGAGGCCATTGAATGCGCCCCACATGGTGACGTCGATTGTGCGGCGGAACCCTTCCATGTTGGCTTCGACCATCAACTGCCGGTCGCTGTAGGCGGCATTCGAAACGAAGTGGTCCAAGCTGCCAAACTCGTCGGCAGTCTTCTTGACCATGGCTTCCACCGCCGCCTGATCGGCGACATCGCCCTGAGCTAATACCGCCTTACCGCCGAATGCCCGAACTTCTTCGGCAACTTTTTCGGCTTCGTCGGGGTGCGAGCGAAAGTTGATCGCGACATTCGCTCCTTCTTTGGCCAAGCCCAGCGCGACAGCACGGCCAATGCCGCGGGATGCTCCAGTGACTAATGCGTTTCGTCCTGCAAATCTCATTGTCGTTGCTCGTACTCCGTAAAATTGTGTTCTGCAAAATTCTCAGTGCGGCGATGCGGGTGGCGCCACACGTTGCCTCAGATGAGAGTTACTTCCGTCCCAGCTTCTTTTTGGCCGCTTTTAAGTAGAACTCGAATTGCTTCTGGGACTTGGCAAAGGTGTCTTCGGTTGAACCAGGGGCTCTCGTCCCCGCGGATCGCACCATTTCCTTCAGGTAAGTTGCCATGCGTGTGACATCACGCTTTGCCGAACCGGTCGTGCCACCCCTGACGCTCTTCGCGACTTGATCGATGGTTTTTAAAATATCTTTGGATTTCTTGTCCCACGCAGCGGAATCGATGCCCTTATCTAGATCCGTAATCATCGCCAAGTTGATCTTAACGAGTTGGTCAAAGCCCTGGCCGGCAATAAAATCGGCCAACAGAATGGGCATGAGCAGATACCCCAGCCCGACAACGGCAATCACGGCCAAGACTGTGATGGAGCGACGATCGAGTTTCAGGCCACCCATGAACTCCTCGAGCTTCGCCGCACGCTCGGCTGCAAGTTCGGCTTCGGACTTACCGCGGGCGAGCTTCGCACTCATTTCACGCAGCATGTTATCCGCTGTTCGTGACCGGGACGGCTCGGACTTGGCCGATTTGGCCTCGGGATTGGCGGCGTTGGCAGCCTCCTGTTTGGCTTTGGCCTCTTGTGCCTCGCGATACATCTTATCAATTCGATCCATGACGTTTTGGCCGTCATCGACCGCGCTTTTCTTTCCCTTTCCAGGAGAATTGTCGGGAAAGAGGTCTGGTACCGTCTTGGCCGGAAACCATTCGCCCGAATCGCCCAAACGAATCAGGTCGTCTGGGAAAATTCGTTTTTGAAGCACCATCTGCACGAGAGCTTCGATGGACACTGGCCCCATCACGCTACCGCTAATATCACAATACCAACCGGTCCCGCTGAGAGGGGCCGATGTATTGATGCTGCCCATCAAGGACGATTGCAGGCCCTCCTTCTTGAGCAAGGTCAGCAACTGCTGGACGAGCTCAGATCGTTCGGCATCGGCCAGATTGAGGGGGGACGTCGCGGCCGGTGCCACAGGCACAAATACCACTTGCGACGGGTTGGCGGGAGCTGGCTCAACGGAAGGCAGTAAATTCGGCACCTGCGAGGCCAAGACCCATTCGCCCTGAGCTCCGTACTTCACATAAACATCAGCGGTGACCGTTCCCGACACCGCCAAGCCTTGCAGTTCAGTGATTCCCAGGGGACCGACTTCTTGCTCATCAACATAACAATACCAGTTGACGTCGACGGCCGCCGCTGGGGCAGTCCAGGCGGCAGGTGCTCCGACCTGGGGCTGCGTTCGCGGTGCATTCCAGGCGGGTTGCACGGCGGGTGCAGAAGCCACCGGAGCAGGGGCAGGAGTCGGAGCCGCAATCTGCCGGCTGGGGGCTGCGGGAGCTGGCCCTCGCGCGGCCGGACGCTGAATGGGAGCGGCCGACGATGTCGACGTTGGAGTTGGAGAAGTCTTTCGGCCATGCGGAAAGAGGGCTGGAATTTCTCCCGCGGTAATCCATTCTCCGGTGGCGCCCATGCGAATCGCGTCGCTGGCACTGAGTTCATCCCGCTCGACCAGATTCACCAGTTCGCTCAGCGGAACCGGTCCGAGTTCCGTGCCGAACGTTTGGAAATACCAAATGGCGGGCTCATCCTCGCCACCACTCTCTTGTTCTTCGGTATCCAGTTCGTAATCGTCGTCTGTCGTACCAGTTGTCGAAAACTTCTTGGCACTCGGCTGGGCGGGCGAATTGCGCCGCGGGGGTGGGGCGGCTTCCTGTTCATCGACCAGCAGAAAGCTGTCAATGTCAGTGGCAACTTCCGCCGTTTCGACGGCCACAGAGGTCACCAGATTCATCAATCCCGCGACCGATCCGGCTTTAATCCAGGAACCTTCAGTCCCTTCACGAACCGTATCGTCTGCCGTCAGCTCGCCGGTCAGCAGCATGCGGGCAACTTCGTCCTCGGCTAGCGGACCAAATTCTTGTCCAAACGCCTGGTAGTACCACTGGTCCGACATCGATGACTCCGCTTCCGAAGATTGTCGCAATTGCTTCGTATAACTTGAGGGATGACGTCTGAAACCCGTCGCTGGCGGCCGTGGACGCTGTTGGAGATTTTCCGCCGAAGAGCGTCGACGAACTTCTCGACCACGATTTGCTGGACGGCTTCAGATGCTGCTGGATCCCGAATTTTCTACCACTGGCAAGACTTGCGGTTTGCGCGGCCGCTCAAGCTGTCTCCCGAGGGACAGTCGTTGGATGCGCGGTTTAGCACCGTAAGGTGATTGCCAACTATTGTAATAGAGAAAGAGCCAGAAGCAATTGGCACCGACTGATGACGAGGGATATAATCTCGACGGCAAACCGTGAACAGTTCATCACCCGGCGGTGCTGAAAATCAGCCAATACGGCGAGTTGTCTCAGAATGTCGATGCAGATCAGCCTTTCTTAGCTTGCACACGCACCACTCTCAAGGAGTTCCCTTGTCTGAAATATCTGTGAATGCGGCATCAGCGAGCGAGGAGCTACTCACTCCGGCCCAAGTTGATGAAGCGAAGACGCAGCTCCGTCGATTGCAGGCGGAGCTCGGGCGAGCGTTGCTGGGGCAGGAGCAGTTGCTGGAATTGGTCGTCATCGCCTTGCTGGCTCGCGGGCACCTGCTACTGGAAGGACTTCCTGGGTTAGGAAAGACAGAACTGATCAAGTCCCTGTCCAAGCTGCTGGGATTGCAGTTTCGCCGCGTGCAGTTCACTCCGGATCTGCTGCCGGGGGATATCGTGGGGACTCCGATCCTGCAGGAAGCTAACAACCAGCGAAAGCTGGTCTTCCACCCGGGCCCCGTCTTCGCCAATCTGGTCCTGGCGGACGAAATCAATCGAGCCAGCCCCAAAACCCAGTCAGCCCTGCTGGAAGCAATGCAGGAACGACGTGTCACGGTGTTGGGTGAAACACACATCCTGCCGGTTCCGTTCTTCGTATTGGCCACACAGAACCCAATTGAGCTGGAAGGGACCTATCCCCTTCCCGAAGCACAGCTCGACCGTTTCACGTTCAAAATTCAGGTCCGCGGCGTGTCCACAGAGACGCTTGAGCAGATCATTTTGACCCGTCGCCATGGTCAAGCACCGGAGCTCAAAGAAGTCCTGTCGGCGGGCGAACTCCAACGATTGTTTGATTACACCGACCAGGTTCACCTGCCAGGCTCGGTGGCCAACTATATTGCCCGGTTAGTGACGGCGACTCAGCCCGGCCACGACGGTGCACCAGACGAGGTCAAGCGGTTCGTGAAGTTTGGAGCTTCGCCCCGTGCGGCGATTGCCTTGGCATCGACGGCCCGCGCTGCGGCGCTGCTGTCGGGAAAACCTAACGTTGGTTTTGACGAAGTGCGGCGCGTGGCCCCCAGTGTGCTGGGACATCGCCTGATTCTCGACTACGCGGCGCGGTTGGAAGGTTGGGATACAGGGCGACTCGTCAGCCGTCTCCTGGAAGTGGTGCCGGAGATCTCCCGTTCGTTACCACACGATCTGAAGGGGTGAGGGCCATGTCCGTCTCGCTCGTCAAGACTCTTCACACGATTGGTACGGGAATGTCAGACCACGCGGGCTTATCGTTTTCTCAGCCGCAATCTCAAATGTACGGGTTGGCCGGCCGCTGGGTTCTCTGGATTGCGGCGAGTCTTGTTGGCAGTGCGACACTGCTGCTTCCTTCACCGGTTTCCGCCGGCCAGGAATCAACCGGGCGTGATCAAGATATTGTGCTGCAGGTTGATTCGCGGTGGCCGGGGAATGCCTATGGCGGCTATTTCCCGCTGCGCGTCAAGCTCTCCAACATGGGGGCGCCGCGCGACTTGACCTTAGTCTACGAGGCCATGGACAACCGTCGCAGCGAGGCCATTCCCCGAGTCCATCGCACGGTCCATGTGGAGCAGCAGGCGACCGTTAATGTGACGTTGTCAGTCCCGGTGGTCAGTTCGGGAACGGACGGTATCTTCCGTGTGCTGGCGGAGAATGGCGAAGAGCTGGAGGGACTAAGGTCACGCCATGCGTTGCCGGTTTTTGGTGGCGCCCAACCACGAACCTCGTTGTTGGTGATTTCGACCGACAACTTGGATGACAAACAATTGCAACCTTTTGAAGATGCTGCGGCGACAGAATGTGCCAGCTTGCTTGGCATCGGAGGCGCGGCAAGCCGGGGTTACTACCCCAACAATCAGATTGTGGAACGCGATCATGTCGTGGTGCAACCCACTCAGAATCTGCCGGTGAACTGGATTGATTACAGCGGCGTCGATCTAGTGGCAGTCAATTGGCCTGACTGGAATTCACGGCTGACGGTCGCCGAACGTGACGCCATCTTGAAGTGGACGGCAACAGGCGGTGTGTTACTGATCTATGGAACAGGAAAGCCAGCCGCATCACTGGAAGAACTCAATCGCGCCCTGCAGGTGGATCGCGAAGCCCTGGCCGGGTGGATGGCATGCCAACCGGAAAAACATCATGTGATCGACATTATTTCAGCCGAAGTTTTACGAACAGGGGGCGTCGGTCTCCCGGCAGTTCTGCCACCAGGAGCGGTGACCGCCCCACCTAAAGTAAAAAGTGACGACTCCGGCAAATGGAATGTCGACGCAGAGACGTTTTCATACCGCGACTGGGAATTGGGAACCATTTACGTTTTTCCCAATAGTCCATTTCCAGGGAATGCGAGCAATTGGTCTTGGTGGCTGTCGTCGTTGCCGCGAAATCTCTCGCAGTGGCCGCGGAAATTCGGGATGAGTGCCCGAAGCAGCAATTCCGAGTTTCTAACGTTTCTAATCCCCGGCGTCGGTTCCGTACCGGTCTTTGCGTTCCTGTTTTTGATCACCATCTTCACGATCATTATTGGACCGCTGAACTACTATTGGTTGTACAAACGCCGCCGGTTGGCCGTGATGGTGCTGACCGTTCCGCTTATTGCTGGCGTGACATGCACCTTGCTGTTTGCCTACTCTCTGATTGCCGATGGGTTCAGCATTCGCTCGCGCATGCACAGTTTCACCTGGCTCAATCAACAACGTAAATCCGCGGTCTCCCTGAGTCTCTATGCACCGTTCGCCCCTTCTGCCGGATTGAGATTCTCGCCGGAGTGTGCCGTGTTTCCCATTTGGCCTCATTCGAGTGGTTTCGAAAGTGGCAGTGTGGACTGGTCGGCGAATGATCAGAGGTTGAGCTCCTCCTGGTTCCGCTCGCAGACTTGGACTCAATTTCTGACGGTCGAAAATCGCGACGAACGAGGCCGTTTAGATTTCACTCCCCCGACCAATCCACAGGCCCCGGTCTTGGCAGTCTCGAATGGATTGAGTTGGGATCTGGAATATCTCGCAGTCAAGGTCACCGACTCTCAATGGTACGCCGGAGGTCCCGTGCCGGCTGGGGCGACCGCGGAATTGAAACTTGTGGAACGTTCCGACGTGGCCACACGATTCAATCAAGCCTCCGAGCAGGCCGCCTGGAAACTTCCGGATGGAATGCTGCAGAATCCCCAAGTGTGGACTCCCTATAGCATGAGAGGTCGCTACGGCATGCATCAAAGCCTGGACACAACCTTCGCCCAAGGGCTGCTGTCCAGGTATTCCGCAGAAGCGGCAAGCCTCGAGCGTGGGCCGCGCCGCGAGTTTTATGACTGGCGTGAGGGAAGTAATACGAGTGAGAAACGCTCTGAAGCCGTGGCCCAGAAGCCACTGTATTGGGCCATCTCACGTCGTAATCCGGGGATTCAGACAGGCGTCAAAACGGCGATCGACAGCAACAGCCTGCACTTGGTGTTAGGTACTTTTTAAGACCGGCTGGGGAACTGGGACTTCTTGGCTTGCTCCACGCGAACGTATTCAGGAAAGTCGCTAAAATAAAAAAACTTCACGTGGCAGAGAGTTCTTCTCTCGGCCACGTGAAGTTAGAAGCTGTCAGATCTGCAGTGGTTCACTCTTCAAGCAGAGCTTGAACTCAATGCCGCAGACGACTTAGGGGTGTGATGACGTCGGGGCCGGTCGCTTGTTTTGCGGAGCGCCGTTGCGGTGTCCCCCGTTCGATGGGGCAGCTCCCGACGACCGCGGTGCCGATTTGGAACGGCCAGTGCGGTGACGCGGTGGGCGTCGTCGCTCTTCAGTCGATTCCGTCGCGGGGCGATCGGCAACCGGTTCAGGAGCACGCGGCGGGATCGTGGTGCTGGCCTGCAGCGGGGGAGAAGAATCAATCGGCAACGTCTTGCGTAACAAGCGTTCAATGGCCTTCAGATAAGGCCGTTCTTCATGATCACAGAAGGCGACTGCGATACCCGTGGCACCGGCTCGGCCAGTACGGCCAATCCGATGCACGTAGGTCTCAGGTTCGTGCGGCAAATCGTAGTTAAAGACGTGCGTCACACCGTCCACGTCAATACCGCGAGCGGCCAGATCGGTAGCCACCAGAACCGGCGGTTGATCTGACTTGAAGCTCGCCAAAGTTCGCTGGCGATGAGATTGGCTCTTATTGCCGTGCATGGCTTCGGCCGCGATGCCACAGCGATTCAAATCCTGAGCGATACGGTCGGCACCGCGTTTCGTCCGAGCAAACACGATCGCCCGAGCGATACCTTGCGTTCGCAGGAATTGCACCAGCAGACGTGACTTCTGTTGCTTGGAAATGAAGCAGACAGACTGCACGATCAGATCGGTATTGGCCTTGGCGGCCGCAATCTCGACCCGGACCGGATTCTTCAAGATGGTATTGGCGAGTTGTTCAATCGCCGCGGGCATCGTTGCGGAGAAGAAGACCGTCTGGCGTTGCACCGGCAGACGGGCAATCACGCGACGCAGATCGGGCATGAAGCCCATATCCAGCATGCGGTCGGCTTCGTCGAGCACAAACGTCGTGACAAACTTCAGGTCGACATAACCCTGGCCCATCAGATCGACCAGACGTCCAGGCGTCGCCACCAGGATGTCCACGCCGCGCTGCAAGGCACGAACCTGGGGCTGTTGACCGACACCGCCGAAAATCACGGCTTGACGCAAAGTTGTATTGGCACCATAGACCCGCAGGCTCTCACCGATTTGCGAGGCCAGCTCACGAGTCGGGGCGAGGATCAGGACGCGGATTCGGCGGCCTGAACCTGTGGGGGGATTGCCAGGTTGTGTGAGTCGATGCAGAATCGGCAGAGAAAACGCAGCGGTCTTGCCGGTACCGGTTTGAGCACTGCCGAGTAGATCCCGCCCCTCCATAATGTGAGGGATGGCTTTCGCCTGAATGGGGGTGGGAATCTGATAGCCTTCGGCTGTCACGGCGCGCAAGATGGGCTGCGCAAGCCCGAGTTCTTCAAAAGTCATTCGTGGTCTCTGAGGGAATGTCCCAGGACCGAATGCGCTGAACGCGACCTGCGTTCGAAGAGACGCCATTGGACCTGACAGTTATCCAATGGCCAATTGCCGAAAGGACCTGAAAAGACAAGCAGAACGGCATTATAGCAGAAACCGCGGAAAACTCCAATCAGAGTTTGAAACTACTGTATATCTACCAGATCCCTGCCGAATCACCAGAACTGGACAGTTGAAACCGCAATGACTTTCGGGCCAACGGGAATGCCAGGCTCCCGCCAGACATTCCCCCGTAACTGCCCGAAGCCAAGTTGTCTTAAAACAGGGTGTAGATGAAGGGGGCGGCGGCCGAGCCTCCCAGGATGACCAGCAAGCCGACTAGCAACAGCACGATGATGATCGGCGTGAGCCACCACGCTTTGTTGTTGACCAGAAAATCAACGAACTCCGCGACCAGGCTGGGCTGAGCTTCTCCCGCCTGCTTCGAAAAATCGTCTGGCGGGGGCGTGGGGGGGGCAGATTCAGTCATCGTGTCACTTCCCTGAACTTCCTCATCCGGTAATGGATTCTCACCCAACGGCTTCTGTCGTCGCTGCGACTCGATCTCGGGGAAACCAACTGGCAAATCAATACTGGCGGAAATAGCGTTTCTTGTCTTGTGGAGCCTGGTGCGGAACCCAGTACGAATCTCGGCTCGGGTCAAATTTCCGGCCCATTGCGTCGCGACCGCAGCAACGCATGATCAATCCCATGGGGGTGATCAATAAATAGTAAATCAGCCCCATAAGAATGTGCGAGATCGTCCACCCGATGGGATACGCGGCAATCATCCAACCGACAAACAGCCGTTGAGCCACAACGGGCTTCACGAATGCAATTACTGCCAGAACGGCTCCCACACTGCCGAGCAGTGCCGGCCAGAGCCACGATCCGGTGGCCTTGTAGGCGATGAAGCACAACATGGCGCATGCCAGCGGAAACCAGATGCCTGCGAATTGTCGCAGCTCTTTTTTCGAGGGTTCCCAATTGATTTCCAACAGCGCCATGTCGAGGATTTCTGTCTTGTGAATCCAACCGAATTAATCCAACTGAAACTGGGCCAGGTACTGATCGACTTCTTCGGGTTTCAGCTGCGGTTGATCTACCTTCAATAATACCGCGTTCTCCAAGACCAGCACATCCATATCTGTCGCCAGGAAGCAACGATAGGCTTCTTCAGGAGTGCAGACGATGGGCTCGCCACGAATGTTGAAGCTGGTGTTGATGATGACGGGCGAACCCGTTTGTTGTTCGAATGCTTTGAGCAGCTTGTAATACCGGCCATGACGATCGCGGTCGACTGTCTGGATACGGGCGGAATAATCGACGTGAGTCACCGCGGGAATGACCGACCGCAGTTGTTTTAGTTGATCAATTCCCTGCAATTTTCCCGCCTCGACCGGCAATCGCTGCGATTTTTGAACGGGGGCCACCAACAACATATAAGGACTGGGTTGCTGATCGCGGACATCAAAGTAATCGGAGACTCGTTCCTGTAGCACGGCCGGAGCAAATGGCCGGAACGACTCGCGGAACTTGATTTTGACGTTCATCACTG
>JAZKFE010000324.1:10652-23811 GCA_040386595.1 Planctomycetota bacterium
TTGCATTGCCGGGCTACGAGCGTCTCCCAGAATACTCCGCGAACCGAGGGCTCGCGGTCCAAATTCCATCCGTCCCTGCACCCAGCCAATGACCTTGTCACTGGCAATCAGCCGCGCCACTTCCTGGCAGAGTTCGTCTTCATCAGCATAGAACTTGTATTTGGCGCCAATGCCATCCAGATATTTTTGAATATTGCCGGCATCGGGACGTGGTCCCAGCAACGAGCCCCGCTGGTGATCGAGAGGATTCGCCTTCCGGGGGTTGTTCAACAATTGATACCAGATAAACAACGCCACACCGAGAGCTCCGCCGGCGTCTCCGGCAGCGGGTTGAATCCAGATGTCGTCGAACGGTCCGTCACGCAAGATTCGCCCGTTGCCGACGCAGTTCAATGCCACACCACCCGCCAGGCAGAGGGATTTGCATTTCGTTTCGGCATGAATAAACCGCGCCATCCGCAGCATGATTTCCTCGGTCACCTGCTGGACCGATGCGGCGAGATCCATCTCGCGCTGCGTCAGCGGTGATTCGGGCTTTCGCGGCGGGCCACCGAAGAGACGCTCAAACTTCTTGGAAGTCATCGTCAAACCGGTGCAGTAGTTGAAATACGACAGGTCCATGCGGAACGACCCGTCGGGTTTCAAATCGATCAAGTGCTCGAGGATTTCTCCCGTAAAACGAGGCTCACCGTATGGAGCCAGTCCCATCAATTTGTATTCGCCGGAGTTGACCTTAAACCCACAGAAGTAGGTGAAAGCGGAATACAGCAGGCCCAGTGAATGGGGAAATCGCAGCTCGTGCGTGAGCGTGATTTGATTGCCGCGACCATATCCCGCACTCGCGGTGGCCCATTCTCCAACGCCGTCCAGTGTGAGGATGGCGGCCTCGTCGAATGGCGACGGAAAGAACGCACTCGCAGCATGCGATTCATGATGCTCGGTGAAGACGTAGCGTTTCTTGTAGGCCCCGCTCAGCCCTCGATTGAGCTCACGCGGTAGATAGAGCTTCTGTCGCAACCACACCGGCATGGCCTGCAGAAACGACTGAAATCCGGCCGGGGCGAAACCCAGATACGTTTCCAGCAGCCGCTCGAACTTCAGCAGCGGCTTGTCATAGAAACCGACATAGTCAATCTGCTCGGGGCGGAGTCCCGCTTCCTGCAAGCAGTATTCAACCGCACGTAGCGGGAAGTCTGGATCATGCTTGATTCGGGTAAAGCGTTCTTCTTGCGCTGCCGCGACGATTTCTCCATCGACGACGAGCGCCGCTGCAGAGTCATGATAGAACGCTGAGATTCCCAGAATCGCCGTCATTAACGCCACTCGGTCGAGAGAGGTTTCAGTCGCCAGGTGGTGTCGTCCAGGGGATCATCACTGATCCCTGCGTACGAGCCCTAGCCGTGATTGCTGCAGGATATTACTCCATTTGCTGCATCTAGCGGGAGGTCGGAAGCTGGAATCGTATTCTGATATCCCCGATCCGAGTCTTTCCCGCGTCCCCTGACACTCCGAGTCGGGGCGACTTCAATGTCGCAGCAAGTTCTACGACATACGGTCGTCGACGACTCTTGATTTGCGCAATCCTGCCCTCATGCATCGCACGCAGGCCAACATTGCTTGCGGCCTCAGTAATGACGATCACCCCTGGTATCAACTCCCCTGTCAAAAGAAAAATCTCGGCCAGCAAATCGCTGGCCGAGATTCTATAGATCAATGTACCGTCAGTTCATCCCGCCGAGGCTTAGGCCCCCGACAGAACAATCGCACTCGCCTGACCGGCTTTGGTGACGCTGGCCTTGATGAAGATCTTGTTCGAGCTGGGCGCGGGCGCTTCGCTTGTCGCCGTCGCTGGTGGGCCCGACGAGGTTCTCCACGTCCTTCAGGGTCGGCTCGGGCGAGTTGCGCTTGCTCTCGCGGCCGAAGGTGGCCTTGATGAAGATCTTGTTCGAGATCGGCAACGGAGCACCATGCACCACATTCAGCGGACATTGCGGATCGGGAGTCTCGTAGTTCAACGTGGGAACCACGACCCCATGCAACAGGCCCAGTAATGAACCAACAATTTCCAGCGTTCCGCAACTGGCCCCCGGGTTGCCCCAGTAGCTCTTGAAGGCCGTCACGGGAATGGTCGAGCCCAGTTCGCCGAAGACATCATGAATCGCCAACGATTCTTGCACGTCTTCGATGGGATCGCCTTCGGCATTGGCATTGATGTGGCCAATGTCTGACGGCTGCAGGCCAGCGTCGCGGATCGCGGCTTGCATGGCCAATTTCAGAGCAGCACGGGTATTCCCCACACCTTGGCTCTTGGACACACAGGACGAACCTGCCCCCAGAATCCGGCCGTAGATTTTCGCACCGCGTTTGGTCGCGTGCTCTTCTTCTTCCAGAATCAGGGTGGCGGAACCTTCCGAGACAACTTGTCCGGCACGCTTCAGATCGAACGGCCGCGAGGCCTTGGCCGGATCATTGCCCACAGCCGGAGCCAGCTTATTCCACATGACGGCGTGCATACTTTGCACGGCATGCAGAGTGGTTCCCGTGGTGCCGCAGATCATGACGTCCGCAGAATCCCGCTCCAGAATCCGGATCGCTTCGCAAATCGCCAGCCCACCGGAAGCTTCGGCCATCGTCAGCGAGTTGCTCGGACCCCGAGCGTCGGCGGAAATACCGATGTGGCAAGCAGGCATATTCGGCAAGAACAACAGCAGCCACAACGGCTCCATGTTGCTCAATCCAGCCTTGCCCCACTTCTCGTGATGAAATTCAAATGTGCCTTCTTCGCAGCAAGCGAGAGCACCGCGGGCCAGAACTTCTGGCGGGCTGAGCATCAAGTTGGCCCCGAAGTCGATTCCCAGGCGTTCTGGAGCGACCGCCGTTTGCCCCTCACCGAGGCCGGCGACATCCAAGGCAACGTTGGCACTGGCGACACCCATCTGGATTTCGCGGCACATCGCCTTGATGCTCTTCCGGGGACGGACGAGCTCCTTGACCTTCTTCTCGTTGAAGCCGCGAGCTTGTCCGCCGATATGATCAGGTATGGCCGAGGCCTTGATCAAATCAACGTTCGTGACGCCACTGCGTCCCGCGGACAGGCTTTCCCAAACTTCATCAATGCCGATCCCCAGCGGACTAATGGCACCGATTCCCGTGATCACGATCTGGCGTTTTGACTTGCCCTGCATACTCTTCGCTCTTCTCTCTACAGCGCCCGTTAACCTGAGGTCCTGAAAAGGTGTTAGGGCTGTCATTCAACTCGCAAGTTTTCAGCAGGGAAGGATAGCTTCCGTGCCAGAATCCGTATAGCCTGATGCTTGGAAGCCTAGACCGGACAGATAAACTTTTCCGGTGTTCTGCTCCTCAAAAGTGGCAGCTTCAGTCGGCTGGCGTTGTTCGCGAATCCCAGGAATTCTCGACGTAACTCGCGAGCCAGCAAACCCTCGGCCACCCTGCGGCCATCTTCCCCGATCTCAAATACAACTCTTACATTCGGCGTAATTGCTTGTTGCAAAAGCTTTTAACAAACATCCCCAAGTGTTAAGACTTGGGGTGCGGTATTCAATATTTGTCCCACATCGCATCGTTGATCTCCGATTTGATCTGGATTTCAACGTGTCTTGTTGTGACGTTGCATCGCCATGATGACGGTATCGCTGACGCCATCTTTTTTCAGGGAGATAATTCCTGTCGGCGACGTGTCAAACGCACCACCACGATCCTGAATCGTGTTAATGATGATCGCGTCTGAGATATGTGAATTGGCCATTTCGGCGACATCAAAATTGCTCATTGCCCGTCGAGTTGCCTGACGCTCTTCTTCCATGTGGGCCACATTGCGGGCGACGGCAGCGTTCTCATCTTCAACGTCTTGCTTGCGTCCGATCAGTGCTCCGGATGCCGCCCCGACGGCCGCTCCGATCATGGCGCCTTCTTTTCCCTTACCGAGTTGGTGGCCAATAATGGCCCCCACACCCGTGCCGACGCCCGTTCCCACCAACGCACCCGTGCGTGTCTTGTTCGCACAACCGGAGTTGAACGCCAGACTAAGTGCTAGTAGGAAAGGGATCGCCCCAACCGACAGAGACGGCTTCATCCTGAATTACTCCCTGCCATTATAGGCAATGTGGGCAATTTCATCCGTGCTTGATGCCCACGGCGGCGTTCGCATTAGCCAATCTTTATCAATCGGCACGAAACTTCCGCCTCGTCTGTATATTCGGCTACGACCAGCGGAATCTTGATTTCTGATCGAATCTGCTACGGGTTTACCCGCGCCGCCCCAGTGTGCGAAATGGCGATCAGTCGCGGCACCTCGCGATGACAGCGTAGAGTACAGGCAAACGGACAATTGACGAATAGATTGCACGGGGATTCTTCGCACAACGGAAAGTGTGGGAAGAATGGCAAATGCGAGGAAGTGTCGGCGGAAATGACTCGTAGCGGCCCGAGATTGAAGTGATCTTCAATTCCGGGCCGCTCGTGTGAGTTGGCTATCTGAACTGGGGCAAGCCCATCTGGATGACTCTGCTGAAACTAGACTCGGCCGACGATCAAGCAGGCGTTGTGTCCACCGAAACCGAAGCTGTTAGACAGAACTCGGTTCAGCTGCAC
The DNA here is from genome assembly GCA_040386595.1 of Planctomycetota bacterium. Taxonomy (GTDB): domain Bacteria; phylum Planctomycetota; class Planctomycetia; order Planctomycetales; family Planctomycetaceae; genus JAKFVC01. The sequence goes on from JAZKFE010000324.1 coordinate 15,264, forward strand.
AGAGCGGGCCTGATGCGGGATGTAGTCCAGGTCACAATCTGCGTCGGGGTTGTCGAGATTGATGGTCGGGGGAGCGACGCCATTCAGCATGGCCATCACCGAAATCACAAACTCCACACCACCGGACGCACCCAGCAAGTGGCCCAGTTGGCTCTTGGTGCTGGACACCATAACCGTTTTTGCCGTCTCGGCAAACACGGTCTTAATCGCAGCAGTCTCGGCCTTGTCGCCCAAGGGCGTACTGGTACCGTGTGCGTTGATGTAGTCGATTTGGCTGCTATTGAGCTTCGCGTCTCTCAACGCGCCAGCCATCGCATAAGCCGCACCGGCACCACCTGGATCAGGGGCGGTGATGTGGCTGCCATCGGCCGACATTCCATAACCGAGAACCTCGGCCAGAATGTTCGCACCGCGTTTCCGAGCATGTTCGTATTCTTCGAGAACGACAATGCCGGCACCTTCCGCAAGCACAAAGCCGTCGCGATCACGATCGAATGGACGACTCGCAGATTGCGGGTCGCCATTGCGTGTCGACAGCGCTGCCATGCGAGCAAACCCAGACAGCCCCATGGGGGTAATCGCTGCTTCGCTGCCGCCGGTGATCATGACATCAGCCATGTCGTGCTGGATCAGCTTGTAAGCATCACCAATCGCGTTGGAGGCCGAAGCGCACGCCGTGGCAACAGCACTGTTGGGGCCTCGCAGCCCGAACCGTACCGAAATATTGCCGCTGGCGGCATTGACCATCAGCTTGGGAATCATGAACGGCGAGACGCGATTCGGGCCGCGATCGAAGAGATTGGAATGTTGTTCCTCAATCTCGTTCAGGCCGCCGATACCGCTACCCACCAAAACTCCCTGGCGCCATTGATTACCGGCAGCCAAGTCGATTCCACTTTGTTTGACCGCTTTGTGCGCGCCGTAGAGCGCAAACTGCACGAAGCGATCTAATCGCCGCAGGTCACGTTCCGGGATGAACTCAGTCGGGTCAAAGTCCTTGATTTCGCCGCCAAACCTGACTTTGAAATCAGAGGTGTCGAACCGTTGCAACGGACCAACCCCACTCTTGCCCGCGCAGAGTTTCTCCCAGAACTCGTCTAAATCTAATCCCAGGGCGGTGACGACCGACATCCCTGTGACGACCACTCGCCTTGTCATCGATTACTTCCGCTCTTCGATGTAGGTGACTGCATCCCCAACCGTTTTGATCTTCTCGTAGTCTTCGTCCGGAATGCTGATCTCGAACTCTTCTTCGATGTCCATGATGAGTTCAACAATGTCGAGCGAATCCGCTTTCAGATCTTCAACGAACCGGCTGGAACGATTGATCTCTTCTTTCGGCACCTTCAGGTGATCGACAACAAGCCCGATTACTTTTTCTTCGACCGACACGCGACTCTCCTTCCGCTTGGCAGAGGTTTCTCAAGAGCGACGAACAGATTGTCTGAAACTCGCCCGCTTTGTGATTTCGAAACCATTAGACAGAATGCAAAGCACGGGAACAACACCCAGAGACAGTCTCTGGGGCAGTCACTGGCATACATGCTGTTGTTGGATTAATGGCTGGGAATGGTTGTCAGTGATTTGTATGTCAAAACAGACCAAACCGCGCACAGTATATATCGGTTTTGCAAGACGCTGTAAACGCCAAACGGGGATGTTGAATCGACTTCCGGAGAAACGGGCCAAATGGCCTAACCGCGGCCTGTTTTTGAGTACAGATTCGCTAGTTGGATCCCTTGTCAAACTCAATCCTTCAGTCCCTTGTGCGAAATCAGCTTGTAGTAATCCGCAAATTTGAACTTGGGACTGTTATCGCCGTCATGACACTTGTAGCAGCCGGTTTCCTTTTGAACCATGGCTTCGTCCAGATGGATCTTCTGGCGTGCTTTGATCAACAGTGGATCTTGAGCCCTACGTGTCTTCTTGAAGAGCTCTTCCTGCTTCACGTGATCGCTACCAGGTCCGTGGCAGTTTTCGCATTGCTGCCCTTTCAGGTGCGGCGTCTTCTCGAGCGAAACGAAGCCCGTTTCAAACGGCACGACTTCCCGCGGATCCCAACCGGTCACATGGCAGGCCAGGCACTCCATGTCGTGGTTCCGGGCCACCCATTTGCCTTCGTAGTCCGGTCGCCCCGTAATCAGGCTCTCGTAAGCCTGTGCGTGTTTTGTCGTCTTCCATTTGGCAAACGCCTTCTTATGGCACTCACCGCACTTCTGAGCTCCCACGTACTCATTCCCACTGTCATGAGCGATCCGCTTTTCTGACTCGGACAGGTTCTCGTCCGTCAGGCGTTCCTGGAATTCCGCCATCAACTGCTCCATCCGGGGCAGATTTTTAAAACGGAAGCGATCCAGATTGATCAACTCATACTTCAGCTTTTGTTTGGGATCGTCGGGGTAATAACCCAGGATCGCGACGTGTTTCCCTTTGCCGCCAACTTGCACCAGTATCGACTTGCCAACCTGCTCGGTCGTGTCGATCGGTTCTTCCGGTCCGCCGGCGGTGATGATGGCATCGAACCCCGGAACGGCTGTGGCAAGCGCCTTGGTTTCATCTACTTTGCTGTAGCTCAGCAGTACCAGAAGGTCAGGCTTCTCTGCCTTCATCTTTTCCAGTACGGCTTTGGTCGACGTGATGGGGTCGCTCACCGAGATCGGCTGATTCGGGTCATTGTTTTCCCGAGGAATCACTTGGTCACGGTAGAAATTCCCCAAGACTGAAGTCACACCAATTTTCACTCCGTTCACTTCGACAATCTTGAACGGCAGTGGTGTCCCGATATCGGCGGCTCCAAAGAACACGACATTGCAGCTGACAAATCCCAAGCCTTTTTCCGGCTGATGGAGTGCCAGCAGTTGATCGGCCCCGAGTCGCAATTCCGCGGGCCCCAGTCCGAGAGCCTGGTAGTGCATGATGTTGAAGCCGTCGACAATTTTCTCGAACTTCAATATGTCCTGTCGCCGGCTGCGTTTGAGCGTCCCACCGAGATCGAATGCCGCCACCGGCCACTTTTTGTCTTTCAGCTGGGCAAACAAATCACCTCGGCGTGCAAATCCGCCAGATTGCATGGCGGAACAGCCACAGGGCTCCAAATAGCCGTTCTGTTCGCCCGAGAGGACGATTGCTGCCTTCGGAGTCTTCCAGTCCTTCAGCATCGGTTCCGGAACTCGCTCCGCGGCTTTGTCCGCGGGCTTGGCCGTCTCTGCGGCGGTCAAAACGATGTTGGATGTGGTCGATTTCTCAGCAGCGGACTCCGCTGGAGCGTCAGGAGTTGCGGACTCCGAGGAGGCACTGGGGGTGGACTTCGTCTGTTCTGGTTTTGATTCTTCAGTCCGCGCCCAGCATCCCGCCAGGAGGAAGGCCACCACCAGAAAACCCGTCAGTCCCAGATCTTTCAATGATTCGCTTGAACGATTCATACGGCTCCGTCCTCAAAACTCAGCAGCAAAACCAATTTGAGACGCCTACGGCCCCAAGGTGCCGCGAGCCACTCGCAGCCAGGCGCTCTCAATTCTTACTCGGCTATAAGGTTCGCTCGCTAACAGAATTCTTCAGTTATTTGCGATGAATAGAAAGCTGGCCAGTGGGGGCGGGCTTTCCGTCAGCAGAATTGCTGGCAATCCCTAGTTTCGCGTGAGAACACGTTTTTGAAAAGAGTGGATTCGGACGGCGCAGATTTGGAGTGGAGGAAATTGCCTCCACAATGGGAAGATTCTCTGATCCCAGCGAAAATCACTACCAAGCAAAGGATCGCTCACAGATTGGGGAAGAACGGCGTGCCAGCAATGGACTTAGGACGAGTTTTGTGGCCTCGAAAAACGCGGAACAAGACAGCAGCGAGCCGCATTCCAAGCCTTTCCAACAAAACAATCCCCAATCCGCTCAGCGTTGTCTGAAAGCACCTAACAAACGCCGAGCCAATCCGTGTTCTCCGTGTCTCCGCGGTGCAACTTTTTCTGGATTCGATGCACCACGAAGACTCTGAGTTCACTGAGAAATCGTCCTGGCCTAACCAGCCCAGTCAGACGTTCTTATTCTCCCGCGTGCTTCACATAGCTCGCGTAAGTTTCCTTCACCTGGCCCTGTTCCGCGTCACCGTCATGAATATAGATGGCGTACCGCAGGCGAATTGTCGTGTCTGCCGGTTGCACCAATTCATCGGCGGGCAATTTGCCGTTTGTATAAGAATGCTGGCCGAAGGGGCTGATGGTGAAGAGACCATAATCCCGGACGTGATAACGTGAGCGACGGAAATTCTTCGGGTGATCAAAAATCGCGGCACCGTGAGTTTTGCCTTCGACCAAACCAGTGTAATCCACCCACGCTGATTCCTTGCCCCAGCACTCGGCAGTCGTCTTTAAGCCTTCTGCATTGGTGACTTGGCCACCCGGTGCGGCCTTGTCCGTCTGCTTTTCACGGACAGAATCGGCCAGTCGGATTCCGAACAGACCCTCTTTGGTATCCGCCCACGTGACCGGCTTCTTGCCGGCGGCGAATCGAATGTCGTAGGTCAGCAGGCGGTTGCCATAGATCCGGATGTCGGTGGTTTCCGTCACGACCGGTTGGCCATCTTTGCCCTGCCACAGATTGGTGACCCGCAATTCCGCCGGATTTCCTTCGGCTTTCACCAATTCCACCTGCGTATTCTGGATCGTGTCTTCTTCCCGCCAGAACTTGTTGCCATTCACTTCATCAATGGCGACCCAGATACCCTTGTGGTGCGGGTGCTCTTTTTGTGTCGCTTCGATCGGTCGAGTGATAATCGATCCGGCGGAAGTTTTGACCGGCGAAAAATACGGCTTCTTCCATTTGGGATCGGTGTGAAATGTGGTGAAGTCCTGCCCGTCAATGGTCACCGCCACCGTGTGATCTTGCTTCGTCAATTTCACGACCGGCTCGGCGGCATTCACTGTCAGAGCTAGATTCATGCTCACAAACGTCAGACACCAAGTGGTCAATCCGAGCAGCTGTTTCACGCCAAACTCCTTGGGTTTGCAGGTCAGTCAACGAGGGAAGCGGCCACGGGCCACAAAACATTTTGTTTCGTTGATGTTTCATAGTATCGTCTGAGAAAAATTCGTCGAGGGTCGCGCGACAAAGTCTGCCAGCAAGGGGCAAGGTTTGACTCACCGCTTACCACCCGCTACGTTGCTCTGCGTAATCCCCCGTAGCCTGACTCTCTGAGTCGGGTGTTCCTCATTTAAGAAGAACCCGACTCAGAGAGTCAGACTACGGGCTACGCTTTGCAGACAGACTCCATTTGTGCTGGCGTCAACCAGGCCATCAGCTCAAGCAAAACGGCAATTCATCGTGAAATCAGGCCCTTCTCCGCAGCGTTTTCAGCCTGCAGAAAAAGAATCGCAACAACCTTGGGAGCTCGTGCTCGCCGGGGATTTATCCGAAAAGGGTGGCGAGCTGCTGGAGCGGCTGGTGGACGTTCCCTTCGGTAGCACGGGACTGATCTTTTTCGATTCCGGGGGCGGTAGCGCGTATGCGGGTTTGGCCTTGGCTTCTGTCATCCGTCTACGTGGTTTGCAGGCCACGGGGGTGGTGGCCGGTGAATGTTCTTCGGCTGCATTGATTCCCTTCGCTGCTTGTAAGCAACGCGTGGTCACGCCCCACGCCACGCTGCTCTTTCACCCTGTCCGCTGGCAGAGTGATAACGATATGCAGCTGGAAGAAGCGGCCGAATGGGCGCGGCATTTTCAGATCCTGGAACGCAGTATGGATGAATTGCTCAGCCAGCTATTCGCCATTCCCATCGAGCGAGTTATGAGTTGGACGCGTCCCGGCCGGTTTGTTACCGGGTCGGAATTCGCCGCGACCGGCCTAGCACACTTGATCGATTTGTTTTCAGGCGACTTACGCTCACAACTCAAAAAGCTCGCCGCGACCACGATCGCCACGACCTCTCCAACTGCGGCCACGCCCTAGTCGATTTCGAACATGCTGATCTTAGCTTTGGAAACTTCCGGTTTTGGTGGCTCAATCGCCTTATTGGATGATGATCGGGTTCTCGGTGAACGCATCTTGGATGCGCAGCGACGCCACGCGCAAACGCTGGTCCCCGAGATTCATGCGTTATTGCAAGATCACGGCCGCAAGACCTCCGAATGTGAACTGATCGCCGTCAGCAGCGGTCCAGGTAGCTTTACGGGTCTGCGAGTAGGAATCACCTGCGCCAAGACAATCGCGTATGCCACCGGCGCCAAGCTGGCCGCAGTGCCGACGTTTCCGTGCCTGGCAGCCGGCTGTCCGGCGGACATCGATCGCGTGCAGGTGATCATGAATGCTCAGCGACAAGAACTGTTCGTGGGGCGATTTCAGCGAGAAACGGCTACATCCTGGGGCGAATCCCAGCCCTTGGGAATCGAACCCGTTATCACCTGGCAAGAACAACTCGGCCCTGACGACGCAGTCACCGGCCCCGGCCTGGAGGCGATTGCCGAAACCCTCGCGACCCGCTGCCGAGTCCTCCCCGCCGAATACTGGCAGCCCCAAGCCCGCTGGGTTGGCAGGTTGGGACTACAGTATTTGCAAGCCGGACGAAGCGTATCTTGTTGGGACCTGCAGCCCCTCTACGTTCGTAAAAGCGCCGCGGAAGAAAAGTGGGACGCCACGCATCCCACGACTGCTCAATGAATTAATGAAACCGAACCCGCAAGGCATTAGTCCTTCACAGCAGCCGCCGGTTTGGCTTTCTGCATCATGAATTCCAGGATCGCGGTGCTGTCCTCGAGGTTCGTCGAATGCCCGCCTTGATCACGATGAATGATCAGTACGTCGCGTTCTAACAGCTTTAAGATGGCCGCGAGACGCCGGCAGCTATCGGGTGGCACCAGCGTATCCAAGCCGCCCGTCGCGATGGCTACGGGCATAACCAAACGCTCTGGCCAGTATTCGCTGCTGCGTTTCTTGTACTCGTCGGGAATCGACTTCTTGGGGCCGCCGTAGGACTCGGAAATCGCCTCTTGAAAATTCCCGTACTCCAGCAAGTTGGCGGTGCCGTTCATCGCTGCCACGCCGTCAATCAGTTCGGGGTGCAACGCGGCAAACGTCAGGGCGGACGTCCCGCCCATGGAACCACCACAGATGAAAACGCGGCCTACACGGAATTTTTTCTTCAGGTCGCCAATGATCTGCACCACATCGGCTTCCGCCTTCGGCCCCATCCACGACGTCTTTGCGCGATAGTCGGGTGAGACATACAACATCGAGTACTTCGCGGCGATGTTGCGAGCCGCTTGACCTTCCGCCAGCGGGTGCTTGGCAAATTGCCAGCGATCGGAACCATGACCGTGCAAGGCAATCAAAATGTCATGCTGAGCGTCCGCTTTGAAGTTAGCCGGCTCCTGCAAAATGTACCGCTGTTCGGTGCCGTCAACCGCCGCCACGAAGCTGACATCCGATTCCTTGATGGCCTCATTCGCAGAGACGGCGGAAACCAGTGTCAAACACACGAAGAGGCACAGGCGCCCCGTCCAGCTTCTTAACATCACGCAATCTCTCCATGTTGTTCGTGATCGCGCTCCGCGATCCGGTCGGGAAGTGTTCAGTGTCGACGCCGGGTCGATCTTAAAGAGACCGCCCTGTACTTTAAAGCCTCGGTAAAACGTCTCGACAACGTGTCGGTCGCAATGCATTCAGAATGCTTGACGAAACGAAGAAATGTGATACCACCAATAGCGCGAATCACGCGAATGAAGAACCGCAAAAAACAGTGTTTGGAAATCGACTGAGCATTCGCAGCCGCTTCCCGTTTGTCGACAATCAACTAAGAAAGTGAATCCGGATTGAGAGCAAACTGACGCACGAATAGACCATCCCAATGATCGATTCGTGTCATTGGTGTGATTCGTGGTTCAAATCACCTAATTTCTTCGAGGGGTGATGTATGAACCAAACGGAGTTTGTGAATCATTCTAAATCATGGATTTCACTTCGGAGGCACTCAGCGTGTTCGGAGATTGGGAAATGGCTCTGTGTCCTCGGTGCCTCCGTGGTCCCCGGCCAGTCTCACCGGTTCGCAGTGATCTCCACACACAAACCAATAAAAAAACGTCATTCGGGCATCGACATTCGTCATTTCCTATTCTCCTGTGCAAAGCACGATTGTTTGCTACGATGTGCGCCGACACGCGGCCCACGCGATGAACGCACCCTATTGTGAATTGACGCTTTTCAAACTGAGGAGATTGTTCGATGCCGGTCATCACTGCGGAGAAACTGCAGGCATTCGCGGAGGCGTTGTTTGTCGCCGGTGGAGCCGAAGCGGCAGACGCCGGGATTGTCGCGACCAGCCTGGTCGATGCCAATTTGCGAGGCCATGATTCCCATGGTGTGATGCGCATTCCGTTCTACATCGCCAAGGTTCAAGAAGGCGCTCTCAATGCGAAGGGGCGCCTGCAGATCGTGCACGAAACTCCCGCCGTCCTGGTGGGGGATGGCGAATGGGGCTTCGGCCAGGTTCTCGCCCAGGATCTGATGCGTCGTCTGATTGTCAAAGCGGGTCAAATTGGAATGGCCTGCGGCACACTGCGTCGCG
>JAZKFE010000325.1:0-1156 GCA_040386595.1 Planctomycetota bacterium
GTCATTCCTCAATCCAGTTGCCCACTTAACCATACAAGGGGACGGGGGTGAGGGGTTTTCCTGGAGAGCCCATAGAGATTGAGTTGGCGTTGGGAGACTCCTGGCTGAAAAGTCTGGAAAACGAGGGAATCGTGAGGCGTGCCAAGCCCCTCACCTAGAAAAAAACCTCGCCCCGGAAATACCGGGGCGAGGAGAGATATTCCCAGCGTTGCAAGCGTGGCCCACCAATTAGAGGCTTCACCCGGTCTGAACTGTGATAGCCCCACGGGCTTGTTCCATCGATATTGTTCGATGTATGATCACCTTGCGATATTGTGGGGAAAGAGGCCAACTTTTGGGTCTCGATTTTACGAGTTCTGCACCGCGTCGCCTGCCCTCTGTTAAGCCCGCTAAATTCCTTCCGTTTACTGAAATCCTGAAAACATGATCCGACGGCACTCGGTTTCATTTTTTGCGTTCCCTGCGCTGCTCGGCGTCTGCGCGATTCTCTGTGCATTCGCGCTGGGAAGTCGTACTGACGCCCAAGAGGATGTGGCCACTGCGCCGAGTGATTCCAAGCCGAAAGTGTCGGCCGAGGAAGTGGTGTTTCAGGAACGGATCCAACCGTTGCTGAAGAAATTCTGCTGGCGTTGTCACAATGTGGACGACATGAAATCGGGGGTGCGGGTGGACCAGCTTTCCTCGAATCCTGAAGACCGCCTGCTGTTCTTGATGACCGGGATTCAGAAGCAGATTGAAGATGGGCTGATGCCCCCCGCTGAAGAGCCGCAGCCCACTGACGCAGAAAGCCAGTTGCTAACCGAGTGGATCACGGAAACTCTGAATGCAGCACGGGCCCGAGATCGCCAGAAAAATGGTCTGGTCCGCCGGCTGACCGTTCCGCAATATCGCAATACGTTGCAGGCACTCTTAAAGCTCGATGAGAACCTGACGGAAGGCTTGCCTCCTGACGGAATCTCGAAGGACGGCTTTGCCAATAATGGGCAGACGATGGTGCTGTCGCCGCTGCAGGTGGAGTCCTTCTTCGAGATCGCGGAGAAGTCGCTGGATTTATGCCTGGTTGATGAGACATCCAAACCAGTCGTCCAGAACTTTGTTATGGAGTTTGGGGCTGCGATTAATCCCCAGCCGTGTCCAGACAATTTGATTCTCGGTG
>JAZKFE010000325.1:1166-1564 GCA_040386595.1 Planctomycetota bacterium
ACAAACATACTGTCAACAAACCTGATACGTAAACGCGCTGTTGAACAACGCTGATTTCATTGTGACCGAGCCCCAGCCGACGAAGCCGTTCGACTTCAATCCCTTCGCGATGCGCACACACTACGATTTCATCGAAGGGTATATTGGGAACGACACGATCCGGGAATGGAAGAAATTCGACAGCATTTATCATTCGGTGTTCGCGTGCGTTCGCGGCACGCCGGGATATCCCAAGGGGGAAGCGTATCAAGTCATTCCCCAGGGGCTGGCACTGCGCCCGTCGATTCCGAGTTCGGAAATTTTTGGTGTTTCAAACACGTATGGGCCGATGGCGAATTTTAAGATCTCCCTGCGAGAATTGCCCGACCACGGCAATTTCCGGGTGACGGTTACCGCCG
>JAZKFE010000325.1:1574-10779 GCA_040386595.1 Planctomycetota bacterium
ACCAGGCAAGCGTCCGGTCATTGATATCGACCTGACTGCGGCGGCTAGCGACGCGACGGCCCCTGTGCCGAGTGTGATGGTGGCGGATGCGGGGGTCTACCAAGTTGACCTGAGCACCATTCCGGGAAAGTCGCCAGAACTGTTGTCGCTCTCGCTGAACGAACGGCACTTCGCCGGCCAGTTGTTGGAAACGAAAACTCCACCGACGAATGGGGTGGACGGCACGCAAGCTCTGGAACAACGCACGTCGTTTCTGTTGGTCAGGCTGCCTGCGGGCGAATTGAAATTGCAAGCCCGTCTCGGCGACAACAAGCGTCTGAAACGCGTCACCCTGACACGTTTGCCTGACGATTCGGACCTAGTCCGCCGGTTTACGACTTTTGAAACACGCGCACCGGAACTTGGCGTGTACCTGGGTTTGCGACGTGACTGCGGCAGTACGCTGGCTCCGGTTGGTCCGTCTCAACCCGTTGCCAATCAGGATTTGAAAACATTCGTGTTCGAAGGGGCGATGCGTGACTTTCCGAATCCAGATGTCGAACCGAACAACGTCAACTACCTCGCGGGAATTCGTGAAATCGGGGTTCGCAGCGAATCGACAGACGGTCGCGACATGCCCCGGCTGCTGATTCGTTCTATCCAATTTGAAGGTCCCTTTTACGAGAGCTGGCCCCCGGTCACGCATCGCAACATTTTCGTGGAGTCGGCCCATCGCGATGAACCGGCGGTGTACTCGCGTGAAATCATTCGCTCGTTTGCCACTCGTGCGTTCCGACGGCCCGTCACGTCTGCTGAAGAAGAAACGCTGTTTCAAGTCTGGCAGCGTCGGTTCACGGAAACCCAAAATTTTCGAAGCAGCATTCAGGATGCTTTGCTGGTCGTATTAACGTCGCCTCAATTCCTGTTTCTAATCGAGAACAGCAGCACGTCGGACCCCGAAGACCTCGACGCCTATGAACTGGCTTCAAAGTTGTCCTATTTCTTATGGAATGGACCGCCTGACGAGCGTTTGCTGGATCTGGCGACGAAGGGGCAGCTCCATGAGGCGCTGGATTCGGAAATCGGGAGAATGATTCAGGACCCGCAATTCAGTCGCTTCGTTCGTGAATTCGCGTCGCAGTGGTGGAGTCTCGATAAGCTGGATGTGGTGGCGACCGATGGGAAGCGTTTTCCCCAACTGACTCGAGATGCGAAGGTCCAACTCCGGGAAGAGCCGATCGAATTCTTAAAGTACTTGATCGCACACAATCTGCCCGCGCGGAATCTGATTCAGTCGGACTTCATCGTCGCGAACGAAGTTGTGGCGAGTTACTACAACCTGGCCAGCCGCACGGAAAACGGATTTCGGTTTGTTGCGATTAAGCATGAAACGGAACAGCTCGGAGGCGTCCTCACTCAGGCCAGCATCCTCGCGGGTCTTTCAGATGGCCGGGAACCAAATCCGATTAAGCGAGGCGCGTGGTTGGCTCGCAAAATTGTTTCCGAGCCACCCCAGGATCCGCCGCCCAATGTGCCGCAGCTGCAAGACGATGATGGATCAAAGTTATCATTGCGACAGAGACTGGAACGACATCGCAACCAGAAGGGCTGCGTGAAATGTCATGAGGGAATCGATCCGTGGGGGCTGCCCTTCGAGTCGTTTGATGCAGATGGTCTGTGGAAGCTCGACCGTCAGAAAGAGACCGAATCGAAACTGCCCGATGGTACGGAAGTCGAAAATGTCAACGCTTTAAAGGCGTATCTGGTCGATGACCGAATGGATCAAGTGGCATTCAGTACGTTGAAACACCTCGCTTGCTATGCCAGCGGACGCAGTTTGACTTACAACGAAACTCTGTTCCTGCGGGAACAGGCAACGCGGCTGAATTCCACGGAATATCGGATGCAAGACCTGATCCGGTTCGTGATCAAGAGTGATTTGTTTATGAAGAAGTAGAGTGCGAGAACGCGGCGCTGTCGCACAGATTAGGGGACTGACGATGAATTCCAAATTGCTCAATCGACGTGCCGTGCTGCAGGGTCTGGCGGGTGTGACGTTATCGTTGCCCCTGTTGGAGGCGATGGGGAAGGACGTGGCGCAGATCGTGCCGCGTCGTTTCTGCGCGATGTACACAGCGAATGGTATGTCGCTGCCGAATCCCAAGCACGAAATCGATGAATGGAGTTGGTTTCCGAAAACCGAAGGCCGTGAATTTCAGTTTGGAAAATCGACGGAACCGTTCAGCCCGTTTCGGAATCAGATCAGTTTCCTGGGGGGCTTACATCATCCCAACGGAACCAAGGCGGACCCGCACCTCTGCTCTGATATGTGGCTGACTGGGGCTCCGTTGCATAGTCCCAAACCGGGGACGTTCAATTCCGTCGCTCTCGATCAAATTGTTGCTCAGCACACCAAGCAGTTCTGTCGGCAGCCGTCGCTCGTCTTGTCGATCGATGCCGGAGTCGGTTTTCTGTCGCGGACGGGGACGATTTCATATAACGTCGAAGGCAAGCCAATTCCCGCCGAAAACAATCCTCGCCGAGTGTTTGACCGACTGTTTCGGGGAGATCAAACCTCGCTGGCTTCACAACGCGAACAATTGCAGAGACGGATTAAGTTGGTCGACGCAGTACTGGAGAGTTCACGCTCTCTGAGTAAGCAGCTGGGGCAATCCGACCGGGAAAAAATGGATCAGTATCTCACGTCGCTGAACGAGATCGAATCGCGGCTGATCGCCTCGGAGAAGTGGATTGATATCCCCTTGAAGAAGCAGGACTATTCGCATCTCAACCTGGAGGTCACCTCAGAAGGTGAACCTGCCGAATATTATCGCAACATGTTCGACTTGATCGCTCTCGCCTTTGATGCGGACATTACACGTTCCGTCACGTTCATGCTGAACCGGGAAGATGGCATGGGTATCAGCGATACCTTCCCCTTAAAACTGGGCCTGGGCCGCACGCATCACAATCTGTCCCACGCCGAGGACAAGGTGGGACAACTCGCCTTTGCAAAGTACGACCTGTTTCTGAGTGAACAAATTGCTTACTTCCTGAACCGCCTGCAACAATTCCAGGACACCTCGGGCAGTGTGCTGGAAAATACGATTGTGTTGTACGGGAGTGGGGCCAGTACCACCCACAATCCCTTGAATCTTCCGACACTCATCGCGGGGGGCAGCAACATGGGGCTGAAGCACGGCAGTCATTGGCGCAAACCGAACACGCGCCTGTCAGATTTGTATCTCAGTATCTTGAGATCGATGAAAATTGAAACCCCCAATTTCGCAGACAGCTCTGGCGTGTTGAGCGACTCGATCTTCTCGAAGGTTTGATTTATAGAGAAAGCGACATCGCCACCGCAGTTCAGATGCTGGCGTGCAGTTTCCTGCATTCAGAAAGCAAAACGAGATGTCTCGCCCCAAAGTTCTGATCACCGGCGCCAGCGGTTTGATCGCCGGATTGGTCATCAAGCATCTGAGCGACAAGTACGAGTTCAGCGGGCTCAGCCGTCGTCCAGTGGCAGGAATTCCTCATTGTCAGGCGAGCATCACCGATGCCGAGGCAATCCAGCCAGCGTTCACCGGGATGGACATGGTCTTGCATCTCGGCGCGGCGAATGGAGCCGACGAATGGCAGGAATGGGAGCCAACGATGGCGACCACCGTCAATGGAACAATCAACGTGTATGAAGCGGCCCGCATCGCCGGCGTGAAGCGAGTGGTGTTTACGAGTAGTGGTTGTTGCCAACTGGCGTGGGAATGGGACCCGTCATTGCCCTACGGCACACTCGCCAACGGTCCCGACGACAAAATTCCCGAGAGCTGGCCGATGGTGGAACTCGACTGGCCCGACCGTCCCGATTCTCCCTATGCTGTCGGTAAGTTGTTTGGCGAAAACGTCGGCCGGTACTATTCCGACAAACACGGAATCTCGACGCTGGTTATTCGCTTAGGCGCCGTACTGGCAGACGATAAGCCAGCCGTGCGACGACACTTTCCGGGATTTCTATCTCACGCTGACTGCCTCCAGATGATTGACAAATGCCTCAGCGCTCCAGAGTCGCTGAAGTACGATATCTTCAACGCGATCTCGGAGAACAAGTACCGCTGGCGTTCGACAGAACACGGCAAAAAAGTGCTGGGCTGGAAGCCGACTGGCTCCGCAGAGAATGCAGAGAAATAGGTTTCTATTCCGACTGGCACGGCCCCCCTTTTCTATCGAGTCGGAGTTGGGCGTTCCAATTTCAGAATTGGCCAGGTCTTCGGGCCCGCATGGTTTAAACGCCCCTCCGGCCAATTCTGAAATTTTTTAAAGGCCCGACCCCAGCCGCAGAGCGCAACCTCGCGTCCCGAGTCGCACTGTCCATGTGGTCAAGATTCATAGAACCGAGTGCGACTGCCATCCAATTGATTCTATGTGTAGTGGGGACTTCTCAAACGAAATCAGCAACTTATGCACGTACCAACTGACGTCAGTCGACCGTTCGAATCCCGCAAGCGATCTTCGATTCACCGATAATACAATCGAAAACTTCCCATCAGGAAAAACCAGGAACTCGCCTCCACACTCTGAGTCTTCCCATACGAGTACAATTCCTAACATCTCGCGCGACTCGCACTTTCGCTGCAATTCGATTGCTACGCTCGGTTCTTCGCTTGTGGGAACGGCGGTCCAATCAAATCTGTCATTGTCTCCTAATGGCAAATAGGTGATTTGGCCTTCGAACGCAGGCGTCCAGCCAGCTCGCCGCAAAACGTCAATCACTTCACAATAATTCGGGACGTCGTTGGCGATGCATACATCTATTGTCGAGAAAACTGACATCGATTAATCCAAGATGCACAAGGTCGTGACGCACACAGTCGACCAATCATATACGGTAGGTGTGAAGCACCCAATGGACCGAGGAATGGAATAGGTATCAGGAACCGAACGTGATATTCGGTTCCTGATACCTATTCCTTCTCGGAGATCAACTTCCGGTCCCTACGCATATCGCAACGGCGGTTTCCCGGCGACTGACAGCGGGGATGATCAATAGGCTTCTGAAGAGCTTGCAAGAGCAAGTGATTCGCTGGATCGCCCCATCTGCAATCACGTCGATAAAGCCGATTTTATGTTCGATTCACGGCCCGCTTATTCCTCGTCTTTACGATACCTGCATCTCCCGTGAGAGTCACTGCGATTCTCCGGCCTCGAATTGAACCGTATCGGCGGAGGGAATCATGGCATGGTTAACAACGGTTTTATTTTCCAGATGCTGGCGTGCCACCGGCCAAGTCTTATGCACGTGGTCCAAGCATTGGAAAACAATTTGGAAGGACTCCAGCGTAGGGCCCACATCAATCCCCGGCTGCAATGGGCGATTATTTGGATGGCGTCCATCGCCGAAAAATAATCACCCGCATCGGGCAACCGCGTCTGGATCAGCAGCGACGACACAAGATTCGCATTCCCATCGGCGGGGTGGCACAGCCAAGTAGCCAAGTAAGTCAGGCTGTGCCTGACGTCTTGCCGATGACACAGGAATATCAGCTCAAAATCGCACCGTGGAACACGCTGTTTGGATGCGGTTCGTGCTTGAATTCCAATCACGTCAGGCACAGTCTGACCTACTTGGCTGCTTCCCATTGTGACGGAGGAACTAACTACTGAAAATATTTTTCCTCCATCTCATTGATGCTTGTCACAATAAATGAAAATGGGGCCATGTTCGCAAGATCTGGATCCGGATCTGATTGATACTCGGGAACTAGGTCACCTCGACACACTTCTGATTGGGGCCAAACTCGGTCATTATATCGGAACGGAAACTCCCCTCGGTGGCCTTTCACCGGTTCGAACAATCCGCAGTTGATCCCATCGAAACAAAAGAAAAGGTAAGCAGCCTCCACGAACCACGGCTCGAGCCAAAAATCTCTCAGTAGGCTCTCATTTTTTATCCATCCAAGACTATCCCAGTATGGCCGTGTCGAACGTTTTTCCTCCAACTTTGAAGGGTGAATATTAGAAAACTGCTCATCCAAAATCTGCAAGAGTTGTCTTACGGGGGACCGCTTCAGAATGTCTCGTACATTTCTCATAATAATATGAATCCGATTAGCGATCTACGAGATGGAAATAGCTTGAGGCAGAAGACGGGGATTAAACTCTTTGCTTTCGCCGTTGTTGTTTTGAAGCGGGGGCGATCTCGCAGGCGGAGCGTGGATTCAAGGCACGGTCGCTTGACGGTGGGCAGTTCGTGAAACCTGAACCAGCTGGACAACCTGTCTCCTGCAGGAGACCCGCTCATTCGTCCGAAACAATGGGGCTGGCCCCCCATAGTTCGAGGCGTCGCTCGACTCGCCCTTGGCATGACTCCCGATCACTCGACGGAATAAATGGACCTCTTCCATGTTACTACTGTGGGCGACAGAAACCCGTAACCTCTTTCGTCAAAGCAATACCGCCAGCAGATCCAGTTTGTCCTCAACCAATGACTCCAGGACCTCTAGAAATTCCTGCCGCGCGTACCTTGACTCTGGAATATCAGCCGCGGGGAGTTGAATCAGACCGGGTACTGCCCACTGTTCCATATCGTCGGTGTTGATGTACCCAACTGTTGGAGGCGGATCTTCGCAACGAGGCAACGAAAACGGAGCCTCCGATCGCGACAGCCATTGCCAAACACCTGTGTCATTCAAGAAATGAATATGACGAAATGCGACGAAGCTGGGGATGGCAATCTTCTCGCCAACGACTTCAGCGAGCCAGCATAGTGCATGAAAATATTCAGCATCGCAATCCGCAGGTAGACGAGCTTCGCAGATAGCCGCGACTTTTGAGACGGTACTCAGCACGTCTTTCTTAGAAAAACGTCTCGCCTGGCGAATACGTTGCGCGACCAGCTCGACGAGCGGCTGGTGAGAGGCACCAAATTTGTCCGTCAACTGTTGGGCATCTATCCCGAAGAAATGAACTGAATAACTCATCGAATCTTTGGTCACCTTTACAAGGTTGTCTATTCGGCAATGCCTGCTGACTGTCGCGTCACGACCGCAGCCTGTTGTTTTTCAGAGAGCATGGGACATTTCAGACCCCGATGCTCGGCAATAAATAACACTGCGGATTGGTGAATCGCTACCCAATTATAAAGCTGCCCACCATCGGGCTTAGACAAGAAATGGTTGACCGTATCTTTGAAGGCCTTATCAAAAGCGGGCTGATCTACGGCGATGGCCGCCTCCCAAGCCGCGCACAGCAAACGTGGCCGTTTCAATCGGCACTTCTTGACCTTTGCAAGTAATTCCTCTGCACCAGGCATCAGCTGCGGAGCCAAGCTACCTGCAATACAGACAAACAACTGCATGTATTCGTCTTCCAAGGTTCCAGCCTGATACTCAGGTTCAATCGACCCATCAAACCAGGAACAAATCTTTGCCAAGTCATCCCAACGATTTAAAAGTCCTCCAAAAAATAGGGCGTTTGTTAGCGCGTCATACCATTTTAATTTTCGATCTTTACGACTCTTATCTAGCCCTTTCGATATTTCATCGAGGTGATATTCCCGTGTAGGACTGATTCGATCGATTGGTTTGAACAAATGCAACATCACGAGCATTTCTGATGGAAGCTTGTCGATTTCTTCGACGCGCCACCAACTTCCCGTGAAATACTCGACTGCCCGGTCCATTGCACGATGGCATTCGCGTTGAACGAGTTCGTCAGAGATCGGGCTAAACCCCAAATGTCTAAGCGCGGGAAAAAAGAGTCCCTCTTGAATTAGGTACGATCGTCCCACGGGGTCTGGAACGTCCGGCGATGAGCACAGTGTCTCCCGTATTGCGATCGTGTCCGGCACGGATTTGTTGTATTTCCAACTGCGGCCCAAGATTTCATGGTTCTTTTGTGACATCTTAATAAGGTATTCCTACTAGAATCCGTTTGGCCCTTTGCTTTCCTACTTGATAGAAGAAAGGAGGCAGGAATTTTTGTTTTCGCCGTTGTTGTTTTGAAGCGGGGGGCGATCTCGCAGGCGGAGCGTGGATTCACGGCACGGTCGCTTGACGGTGGACTCAATCCACGCGGAATTGTCCAGCAGGCTGCCGTTCCGCGCACCAACACAGTTACTAACATAGCGGCAGTGCCATTCAGTCCTGACTCCTTTCCCTCCTAATCGTGCTTCAAGATCACATGTTCCGAAACAACAAATCGATCGATGACTGTGTGCGTTATGCACACATGGCCGATGTTCCATCGATGAAACAGGAATCCGGCATCTGCCTGACCTGATTCCGACGGATCACCAAATTGCTGTTCAAGCCAGGTCTGATTACGGGCAAATGATTCTTCCATAGAAAGTTCCAGCGGTGTCAGCAGCTCTATTCGACACAGCCTTCTGTTCTCAAAAAGCAAGCCCAAACGAGTTTCCAGCCCATGTATGTTGAGCACGTTCGAAGAACAGTAATTCTCTGTTATCATGTGCGTATTGTGTAATCCGAGCTTTGTCTGGATCTCTGCCAGCGATGCATGCCACGGAATGCCCCCTTTGACTGTCGCCAAAGGTAGTCCAATTGCGATGTCCATACTTATCGATTCTAGCATTTGTACATTGTAGCCGTGATTCATTCCCACTCCAATTCTCAGCATCTCAGATTCGGTATTTGCTGGATAGGCGAAAGGGTACTCCCACAGAATCTCTCACAGCGCATCGATACGAATTCAAACGCTTAATTCGCTCCAATCTGCCTTGGATTTTGAAGCGTATGATTCCGATTCAGCGATTCTTTAAATGCGACAAAAACAGAGGTCGTGGCACGGTTTCGCGACGGTACTCAGTCGTTAAGCGGTGGTTCGGTGAGTATGCGAGTCTCTCGGAGCACTGCTGAGTCGCGGCAGAGATGTCGATTTCAAGTTCGCACCGAACTGCGCCGCCCCGAAGCAGTGGCGCGAGACAATTGATTGCAGAGTGACTCTGCTGCGAAGTTGCCCCAGTAGTCGCCTGTGACGCGTCGGCCTGGCACTGGAAATTCCAATTGGCCCGGAAGAGGGCGACCGACAGCAACGAGTGAACCGGACCGCCCCAACCTCGGCGGTGGGACTTGGGGGGGACGTGCCACGAGAACCTGCTTAACGACCGAGTACCGTCGCGGGGAAGAAAAGGTTCCTGGCACCTTTTCTTCCCCGCGTATACTTGCTTGGCAGTCGTCTACTCCGTAACTAGCAAGCTTTCCCCACGGGGAAC
>JAZKFE010000325.1:10799-15689 GCA_040386595.1 Planctomycetota bacterium
AAAGATAGATTCTCGGGAGAGGTTGGATGTCGGTTTTGGAGTCTCTTAAAGGAAAGTCTATGCGAAACCCCGTGATTGTGTACTGTTTAGTCGTACTCGGTTTTACCGGAAGCGTATTCGCAGGAGGCGATCAAAATCGCGCGAAAAAGCGAGTTACCGATCGGTTTGAAGTAGTCTTTTTTGGGCCGACACAGACGACAACTGGTACATTAAAAACAGGCGCTGATGCGTTGTGTGGAGACAAAAAGAGCCTCGGAGAACTTGGGTCAAAGCATGCGCAGTATCTCGGCAATGCGGTCCAAGAGGCACGGGATAGGGGTGTTAAGCCGGACGAGCCTATCTATGTAGGTTTTATAACTTGGAAGCACAATGATGGTCTTGTCGGTGAACCGAGTTTTAAAATGTATCTTGCTGCAAGAAAAATAATCCCGCCCAGCGCGGTAAAGCCTAAAAAGGACGTGGAAGCTTTGCAGAAGGCCCAACTTGTCGAATACGTCCAAGGCTTATCGCGGGAGGGATTGAATAAATCACTGCCGCAGGTTGATCAGCCTACGCTTCAGGCGGCTCTTATGAACGTTGACAATGACACTCTGATCGAGGCTCTGGAAAATGTCGATAGAGCCACCCTACAAGTAGCTCTGAAATCGTGCCTTGATGATAAGAAATTGAAGTACGGTCTTATCAACATTGATGAACCTACATTACAGGTGGCTTGTGAGGTTATGGATAAAAAAACCTACGAGAAAGGGGTCAAGCTCGTCGATGAGCCGACGAAGGTCTTGATGATCAAACATCGCCCAAAATAATCGAGATAGGCGATGCAAACCGCCTGAGCCGAGGTACTTCAATCATAAGCGATTGTTACCTCGGCTCTCGCATTTTCACCATAGACCTTTTTGACATTCCCCAATAGACCTGGCTGTCGTCCTTCCACGCGATGCCTGGAAAGAAAAAGTGGGAAAGAAAAGGTGTCAGGAACCTTTGCTTTCTTCATCGCCGACTCTTCGCAGCAAAAGTGATGAGAGCCCAAATCGCCGAATGGGAACTTCAAACCGGACAGGTTTGGCCTCGATACACCGCAGATGTAGTGAACGCAGAGGGAGTTGTTTTGCGGAATGCTGGGGATCCGTATGATGCACACCACATCATTGAAAACATCTACGGAGGACCACACGAATGGTGGAATCTTAATCCGGCTCGATTCCCAGATGAGCATCAGGGCGGATTGCACCTCGATGGATACCATATTCCCATAGGAGGCAATTCATGGATCAGCTGGAAGAACTTCAACAGCGACTTACGAAAACATCTAGTCTCACCAAACTGACACCGCGCCAGATTGAGAGGCTTCAAGGCGACTTTCCTGGACTACCAGATGAATACGTTCGTTTTCTGAGCTTAATCGGTTACGGCAACCTCGAAGAGCTCCAACTTTACAGTGGGCTTGTGTCGCCTGGAAGCATATATCCGAAACCACAGAGCGATTTGTCGGGTATTATGTTATTTGGAGATGATTTTCAAGGATATTGTTTTGGTTTTGACATCCATCGGCAGTTTTCATTGATTGAAGTGGATCCTCGTGGCAATCTTCAACCGAGTATGCAAAGCGGGTTTTTGTCGTTCATCGCGTCCTATGTGTCCGACTAGTTGGTTTTGCCTTTCTGTACTAAGGGGGAAGAAAAGGTGTCAGGAACCTTTGTTTTCTTGCTTGCGTGGTCTGCCTCGCGGTCGTAGTGTGATCTCGAGGCCGAGTTGCTTGACGACACGCTCGATCCATTGGGGATCACCAAATGGCGACCCGCGTGCGGCACTGCGGCGTAACGCCGCCAATTCCGCTTCCGATTGGGGGGGCAGATGGCTGAGCCACAGTCGCGATCGCGGTACTGGCCACTCACTTAGGACCTGCGTTGCGAATTCGTCCTTTCGCAGCCGATGGTAAAGGCTGGACCAGGGCCACTCTTCGGCGAGCGTGCAGAGGCTGGCTCGCAACGCGTTTCGCTCGACATACCGACACGCCGTCTGAATGGGAAACGACTTGAAACGCCCCTGATAAACGTGACCGGTACCGGCGGTCTGGTAGTGGGAGTGCCAACGTTGCGTGTGAGTTAGCGTCAGCCAACCCATGAATCGCGATAATCAAGTGCCAGTGATTGGGCATCAGGCTTTACGAGAGCACTCGCATCCCAGTCCGCTCACGGGCCTCCGCCAGCACCGCCTCGAATGCGGCATAGTCTTCCGGTTCTATAAAAGATCTGCGTCCGGTTGGCTCGATTCAACGCATGAAACACCATTCCGCCATCACTCGCTCGCTTCGGTCTGCCCATGATCGCTAAAAAACTAACACTAACTGCCGTCTCGGTCAAGAAAAAGGTTCCTGGCACCTTTTCTTCGCCCAATCTGGCCGTCCATGGTAGACCTCACAACTCCATGAGCTCCTCTCGACGATACCGCAATCCAATGCGATACTTCACCCGAGATGTCATCCATTCCCTCAGGGGACGATAGTCAACTTTTCAAACAGGTTCTCAGGCGTGTTGACCTTGTCCTGACGAGGGGACGACCACCTGAAGCAGTACGTACAACGCGAGTTCCGAATCGTCGAGGATCAACATGGCAGAATCGAAACTGGCTTGGGACAAGAGCGGTAAGAAGTCATCCACCGAGGAAATTGCGGCGGTCTCAAAAAAGCTGGGGGTAACCTTCCCAAAGGACTACGTGCAGTATCTGGAGTCGGTCAATGGTGGCGTTCCCAGTCTGCGGATGTTTGCCGCCAAGGGGGCGCCGTACAAGATCAGTTACTTTTATGAACTGGCCGATTTGAATCGGGAGACGCTGCACTTCCGCAGCGAACTCGATCTGCCGGTTAAGTTTGTTCCGATCGCCCTTGCAGAGCGGGATATTGTCCTTCTCATGGATGGCAAAGTGCTGGTCTGGTCCATGATTGAAAGTGGATTTCGTCAGGATCGATTAACTGAGGTCTCCGAATTGTTTGATGGATTTCTGAAATGTCTGCAGGCAAAAATCGTCAAGCCAAGATATGACAAGTTCATGGACACGATAGGCACGGGAGACGTTGTTCGCATCAAAAAGTTCATTCAAGACGGACTCGATGTTAACGGTGGTGGCAAAGACGATGGCGTTAAGCAGGCGATCCTTGTCGGAGAATGGAAGGTTTTGGAAGTCATTTTGGAGGCGGGAGGCAGCCAAACCCTTCCCAATGGAAACTCCGTGCGAAGGCACTTTACGCGGAAAACTCGAAGGACTGAAAGCTGTCGTCGATGGGTTTGGTCCGCAGAGTAAACAAGGGTTGAAGGCCGCAACGGCGATCGAAGATATTAATCGCATGTTGCAGCGTTTCTTTAAATAAGAAGCGAAAAGAGGGCGAGAAGCGACGGGCAGGAGGGCACTGGTGTAAATGCCACAAAACAGAGGTTGTGGCACTGCTTTGCGACTGTACTCAGTCGTTAAGCAGTGGTTCCGTGATCACGCCAGTCTGCTGGAGCAGTGGCACGCGACAGTGGATTTCGGTGTGACTCTGCGACGAAGTGGACTTCGCGGCTGCCTGCGAGGCGTCGGTCTTGTCGGAGAAATTCCAACTGGCCCGGAAGAGGGCGATCGACAGCAAGTGGTGAACCGGACCGCCCCAACCAATCGGCGGTTGGACAACATAGTTGTACGTGTCACGGAAACACTGCTTAGCGCCCAAGTACCGTCGCGGGAAATAAAAGGTTCCTGGCACCTTTTATTCGTTGGAACTCCCCCATAGTCGGGTACTCACGTATGTCTAAGCACCCGTCAACAAGAACGGCGAAGAGCGCTAAGTCACTCGCGATGATGGTCTCGATTTGCTCAAACGCAATTTTGAGGGTCTATTTTAAAGGAACCGCGGATGTTTGTATGTGTGCTGAAATGTCTATCGTGCAATTATGAAAGCGAATCCTTCGTTGAGACATATAGCATCCATTCTGATGCCCATACGATTCTTTGCAAGAGTCCAACAACTGGATACCTTAGAATCGTGCGTCTCGATAGTTCGGATATTCCTGATGCGATAACAACAGATACGGCAATAGAGAACTTTGCAACGGTTGATGATGAGATCGTAGTTCGAACGTGTCCAGGGAAAAAGGAACAATTGGACCTGATTTGTCCGAGCTGCGATCACCGAGGCTTGCTTAAGGAAATTGTCGGGGTGCAATAGAAAATGCAGCGACCGAGTTGTACGCTGGACAGCCCAGATTACTTCCGTAATCGTGTCAAGAAAAAGGTTCCTGGCACCTTTTATTCGCCCTACTGAAGTACGGCCACGAGATCGAGTCGATCATCAATGAGGCTGGACACAACGTTCTGCAACTCGTCACGCGCATTCTGCACATAGTTGACGATCGAGGGGTCCAAAGGCTGAGGCAGTTTCTGAATGCCGGTGGAGACAAATTCGGGCATGTCTCGCTGGGAGAGGAAACCGACGGCGGGATACGCTTCCGAGTTGCGCGGCAGGGGGAAAGATGGAGTACGCCTCTGAAACCAGGGCCAGATCGCAGTGTCTTCGAGGTAGCTCAGGTGCCGGACATCCTGAAAGTCACAGATCGTGATTCGCTCTGAGGCAAGTTCTATGAGGCCCCGGAATGCGGAGAAATAATCTTCGCTGCATTCCGCTGGCAATTCATTCTGACAGATACGCTCGGCCGCACTCAGAATGGCACGGATCGCGGCCGCTTTGTTCAGAACTTCTTCGCCATTCTCATCACCGCCATCTTCTGACTCAAACTCTTCATCAGAGTACTCTTCCTCGTCATCTTCTTCGAGTTCTGCATTCAGTCGCTGCTCCAATTCGAGCAGGAGAGCTTGTGATTGAGTTTGTCATCAATGGCTTTTCAACGATGCGGTTCT
>JAZKFE010000325.1:15699-17758 GCA_040386595.1 Planctomycetota bacterium
CTGTAAATTCGTGCTCTTTCAGAGCGTAAAACTCGATCGAGTAGCTCATTCTCAAGCCCCTTCCCTCATCCTCAAGGTTGCTCTCGCCAGGTCGCCCCTACGCCAGTCCTGTTGTTTGCCGACGGATGACGGCCGCATCGAGCTGTTCGGGCAGAGCTGGGAACTCTAACCCGTTGCGCTCGGCAAGTAGCCAGAGGAAAGACGCGTGTTGAGCAACCCAGAACACTGGATTCGGCACATCGCGAGCGTCGACTTTCAGGAAGTGACTGATTGATTCTTTCAGAGCCTTATCGAAGGCCTTTTGATCTTTGGCGACGGCCGCTTCCCAGAGGGCACAATACAATTTGGGGCGTCTCGCGCGGCACGACTTCACCTTCGCCACGAGGGATTCGATCCCTGGTATCGGCTCTGGACGTAGACTGGAGGCGATGTATATGAAGAGCTGCATGTATTCGTCTTCAATTTGTCCTGCCTGGTATTCCATTTCAATCGTGGCATCAAACCAATCACAGATCTTAGCCAGATCATCCCAACGACCCGTCAATCCACCAATCAACATGGCATCTGGCAAGACATCAAACCATTCTAATTCTCGCTTGGGGCGCGATTTGTCGAGTGCGATCGCATCAGATTTATGCGCTCGCCACCAGTCGCCCCCGAAATACTCTACCGCATCATCCATTCCCTCATCCAATCGAGTTCGGATTCCCTCGATGGGACCATAGCCCAAATGTTCCAACACAGGACGGAAGAGGCTTCTGCGAATGAGCGTAGATCTCGCGATCTGCTGGCTATGCTTGCCAGCGACAATCAACTCCCTAGTCTCACAATCGTCGGTGTCGATAAGGCTTAGACATTTCTCCACAGAAGTGCGCAAATTATTACCAAGAACTTGATGCCGTTTCATGTTGTTGTCGAAAGCCTTTCCTCACAGCAAACCAGATGCATCGCGATTGTGCCGTTGTAGTCTTCTACATATCCTTTTAGGCCAGACCTCCGGTGGCCTGTCGACGGACAATGGTGGCGTCGATCTGGTCGGGCATCCGATGGCCTTGGTCTTCCAATCTCTAAACATCCAGCAAAAGGAATTGCGAGAGTTGTGCCGAGTACTTTATATCGGCTAGGGCTGATTAGTAAAAGCCTTTCCATGCTTTGAGACGGCCCCTTGAAGAATTGAACTTTGGGACTCCAATATGAAATTCTTTTCCAACCGGCCGCTTAGAATTAGAACTGATCACTGCCGTTAGTATTCGACCACCCGGCGATTGAGGGGAAGAAAAGGCCGGGAAGAAAAGGTGGAGGGAACCTTTGTTTTCTTCAGACGTTCTGCGCTATAACTGCGCGCACCTTGCCTTGCTGGATGAGAATCTCATACGCTTCGAGCGTTTCTTCCAGCGGTGTCAGTGGATCGTCGGCATGCGACTGGTACAAGTCGATGACGTCCGTTTGCAGACGCTGGAGTGATTTCTCAACGGCGCGCAGAATGTAAGATTTAGACAATCCCTTCTCTTCAATACCCATCTCCAAACCGACCTTTGTCGCAATCACGATCTGGCTGCGGATTCCCCGGGCTTTCATCCACTTGCCAACAATCGTCTCCGATTCACCACCCTGATTTCCGGGAACCCAGGTGGAGTAGACATCGGCAGTGTCGATGCAATTGCCTCCGCCGGCAACGAAGGCATCGAGGAGAGTGCAGGCAGTCGGCTCATCGACCGTCCAGCCGAAGACGTTTCCGCCGAGAATCAAAGGACTGATCTTCAAATCGGACTTGCCGATTCTTCGCTGAGAAAGCGTCATTCTCAAATTTCATCGACGGGTGAAAAGCTGCTGGCGACCTTCGCATGCCAAACTGGATATCCAGTTTGGCATGCGAGTTACTTCGGCACACAAACCTGCGATATCGCAGTCAAGGACTCCAGGATGCAAAATTACACGCCGCTAAGAAACAGCCTTTGAGAGGGAGTTGCTGCCCAACTCGCCGTGGCTGCATCTCTCCAGTTGCTCGACCGGATTGGGGGAATCGTCGCGACTGGAAGTTTAGTCGCTGTCGCTGAAC
>JAZKFE010000326.1:0-4993 GCA_040386595.1 Planctomycetota bacterium
CTAAGTATACGGGGAATCGAAAGACCAAACGGTTCGGCAGGAGCCTCACCCTCCCAAGCATTCAAAAGCACGTTAATTCCAGATTCCTAGAGAATCAGCGTTCAAAAAGTCTTCTCAGCGGGGAGCCGAAAATGGACTCTCCACTGTCGGCTTGCCCCCTGTCCGTAACATCGATTCGGCCAGGTTGACGACCCAGGGTTCCACCCCGGTGTCGCGCATCTGGGCCAGTGTCAACGCGATGTCGTAGGGAACCCGTCGAAAGCTCACCTCATGATTTTCGATCACCGCGTAAGAACACCGCGGGTCGCCATCGCGCGGCTGTCCCACACTGCCGGGATTGATCACCCGGATTCCATCGACATCCAGCTCGAAGGGAATATGAGTATGCCCGACACAGACGATATCGGCATCCACCGAACGGAGCACCTCGCGCCAGGCGTTGGCTTCGTTGGGCAAGTATTCGTCCAGCGGATCCCGCGGTGTGGCATGCACCATCAGGAAGTTCAGTTTGTCTAGACAGAATGATTGCGTGACGGGCAAACGCGCCAGATACTTGAGCTGAACCTTGTCGAGTAGCTGCCGCTGCATCGGGCGAGTAATGGCGGCCAAACTTTTCAAGCCGCTGCCACCGCGGGCTTCGACACTCTGCACCACTGCGTGGTCATGATTCCCCCGAATGGCGAACGTCGCGTGCTGACGCACCCAATCCACGCAGGGGCCAGGATTGGTGCCGTAGTCGACGATATCTCCCAACACCAGGCACGCGTCAAACGATTCATCGATCGCCTGCAAGGCGGGCCAGTTGGCATGGATGTCCGCAACCAGCAAAATTTTCATCGGTGATCCAGACTGTGGGCAGGTATGGACGGCCGCTGGAGTATTCAGCAGAAGTTTCGTGGATTTCGTTGATCGCGTCTATTCCCTGCGTGGCCGGGAGTGCGATTTTCTCTTCATGACTCCCGCGATCAAAATGTCTTGTTCTTGACCACGCCAGGTACAATATCGAACAATGAGGGTATGTGGCTCGTGGGGGGCGATATTGAGAACTTCTCAAACGTGTTCCCGCCGCGAAGAGACAACATCTACATTCCATTCTACAAAACTCGGCAATGACTGGTGCTTCACATCAGCCGCCGATCTGCGATCTGCCCGAGATCCGCAACCAGCGGTTCAGATACGATCAACAGTTCTTGTTGATTTCAGCGTAATTCAGCAGAGGCCAGGCATCACGCTCCGAAATTCCGCCGCGACTCGATTCAGATCCGTGGTTTGGCGCAAACCAACACTGGCCGCCGAATGGAGCGAGGCTGTGGAAAATTGTGACAATTCGTCTCTTTTCATTTCGAAACGCTCAGACTGAAGGGGCCGCCACATGTCCGACCGAGCACTCGAGCAGATGCCGATGCGGGAATTGTTCGTTCATGCCGAACATCAAGCCCGCGAATTGGCCGAGCATCTGGATCTCAATTTTCTTCCGAAACTCCAATTGCTCGATGAATTGCTGCATCCGAAAGCAGGAGCCGAAGAGGCCGAAGACATCACCGTGCGGCATCGAGCCGCCGAAATCCTGGAAAGCGACGGCTTCACACAGCAAAAGCTGCAAAAAATGGATGATTGTTTGAACGCCATTGACGGGGCTTTGCGTCGCCGAACCGAATGACAATATGGCAGAAATCAAAAACGAGCTGCTTGCATTCGTGGCACAGACCGCCCAAAAAGCATCAATAATGGGACCGAGGAAACGTTAAAGTCGTATTTTTACACCCTTCAAAACTTTTCTGAATTTCAGTTGGCACAGCCAAGTTTATAGGTGCCTTGGTACTTTCGTTGTGGTAAACTATGAGCCATCTGAATGTCTCTGATTTGCGACAATTGTCGCCATTCCGCGACAGGTTCGCCCAGAGTTAGCCATGAGACAATCGTCAGGCAACGGTGAATAAGAGCTTCAATTTCCCTACGGGATCGGCTCAGCGGACATCAAATTCGGCGTGAATGGGCAGTGCCGAACGGTGTGCCGATCAAAACTTCAATTACAGACGATCTATCGTTCCGTCGATAACTCCGATTCGAATTGTTCCTTTGGCACACGACCTGCACACAGGAGTGTGGCTCATAAGTTTTGGTGTGACGAGACCGTTCGGTCTGGTGGCACTATAATTCTCGTATGATCGAACGAAGAGGTTCGCTTGTGCGAGTGGTTGATGTGGCGGGCCTCGAACTCATCTGAAACTGGCGTGTCTGCCAGGTATTGATTCAGTGATTCAGTCCGGCAATCGCCTGAGATTCCCGTCTATAATTCAGCGTTCGTTGATGTGACATCACAAATTATCAGGCTATCGTCTGTCGATGGGTGTCCGTCAATTTGCGCAACGAAATATAGACATTTTGTCTCACTGGCTAAGGAGGCCGGTCGGTGACCTCAGAACACGAACGAAAAAGCGGCAGCACATTTCCACCGGCGACCGGTGGACCGGGGGCCGTGTTTCCCCCGCGGGCTGGCGCGGTTCGAAACTCCGAAACCGTCATCAATGTCGAGCGACGGGCTGCGGCCGAGGTCCCCACGGAATTGCCGGGATCGTCGTCCACCATCTGCAACGCGCTGTTTCCCAACCCCGAAGCAGTCCCCCAGACGTTCCCCAATCCCTCGGGAATTGAACTGGGACACTTTTGCATTCAAAACGCGATCCGTAGCGGCGGCATGGGGGCCGTGTTTCAGGCGCTCGATACTCGCCTGAACCGCATGGTCGCACTCAAGATTCTGCCCCCCAGCCTGTCACGCGATCTGTCGTCGGTCCAGCGATTCCGCAACGAAGCCCAAGCGGCCGCTCAGCTGGATCATGACAACATTGCCCGTGTGTTCTTCATTGGCGAAGACAAGGGCTTGCACTTCATTGCCTTCGAGTTCATTCGCGGCACCAATCTGCGAGAAATCGTCCAGCAACGCGGCAAGCTGAACCCCGCCGAAGCGATCAATTACACCTTGCAGGTCGCCTCGGCTATTGCCCATGCGTCGGCCCACGGGGTCGTGCACCGCGACATCAAGCCGTCCAACATCATCATCACGCCTTCAGGTCGTGCCAAACTGGTGGACTTGGGCCTGGCCCGCAGCGAGCATCGCGAGAATGAAGCGGATCTGACTGTTGCCGGAACCACCCTGGGGACCTTCGACTACATTTCCCCCGAACAAGCCAAAGATCCCCGCTCGGTCGACGTCCGCAGTGACATTTACTCGCTGGGTTGCACGCTGTACCACTTGTTGACGGGTGAGCCTCCTTATCCCCAAGGGACAGTTCTACAGAAACTGCTGGATCACCAAGGTAAGGACGCCCCGGATCCTCGAGTCAAGAATCGCAAAGTCAGTCCTGAGCTGGCCGCTATCGTCAAAATGATGATGACCAGCGACCCCCGGCGGCGGTATCAAACGGCCGAAGAACTGATTCGTGATCTGCTGGTCGTGGCTGGTTCCATGGGCCTGCGCAGCATGAGCTCCGAAGGCTTGATGTGGCTTGCCGCTCAATCGCCAACTGATTCCTTCTGGGAACGCCACGCGAGTTGGCTGGCGACAGCCGTCGGACTGTTGTTGATCGTCGGCTACCTGCAATTCGGGCTGCCGCATCGCGACCGTAACGACACGCTCGCGCAGCAGACCACGACCGGCAATCCGTTCGATCCAGATGCAGGTTCTACTGGACGGTTGCCGCCAGCGGAAAAAGCCGGCGATTCGGCGAAATCTGGTGCGGCAAGCTTGCCCAATGAATTTCTCCCCGATGATGAGCCGCCGCTCAATCAACAAGCGAAACCACCTGTCAGCAATGATCCGGGCGCGACTCCCGCTGCGCCTGAGAATGTCGTGAGATCCGCGAATGCCGACACCACAATTGCCGCTGTTCCGAGCATCCCCGGTGTTTTGACCGATCCTCGACACATATTTAGTGATGTGGATAAAGGCTCATTTTCTCCAGCGGCGTTGATTAATGATCGTCCGCGAGGTGTCGTGAACGGGCCCAAAGAACTTCAACCGGATATGGTGGCTGGAGCTGGCGGAACCAAACCTGGAACATCTCCGACGAACACTTCCCCGGAATCGACTGCAGAAGTCCCCACTCCGGCCGTTCCCATGTCCGTCGACAAGCCGACTCCTGGGCCGACCGATGCCAGCGCGGTTGCGGTGGTCCCCACGCGC
This sequence comes from Planctomycetota bacterium, assembly GCA_040386595.1. Classification (GTDB taxonomy): domain Bacteria; phylum Planctomycetota; class Planctomycetia; order Planctomycetales; family Planctomycetaceae; genus JAKFVC01. The sequence goes on from JAZKFE010000326.1 coordinate 4,184, forward strand.
GACCCTGCCAAGCCCGCCGTCGAAGTCACCTCTCAATCATCCATTGTGGTGATTCGATCTGATGGCTCACCGGAACAGACATTTCCTACACTGGAAGCCGCCTGTGCGGTGGCCCAGGATGGCAATGTGATCGAGCTTCGATTCACCGGACTGCGGACGGAATCGCCGCTGAGCATTCGTAATAAAATCACCATTCGTGCCGCCAAGGGATTCCGTCCGGTCATCGAATTTGTTCCCAAGGAAATCCCGGCCTCCGGTTATGAAACCCGGATGATGAAACTGATCAGCGGCGGGGCTCTGGACCTCGTCGACGTCAGCCTGCTGATGAATGTGAAGCCGTCTATCTCGACCGATGGCTGGGCCTTGATCTGCACGCAACGAGCGGAAGCTGTGCGTCTCCAACGGGTGACCGTAACCGTCAACAACCCCGCCCGACGTCCGGCTGCCGTCGTCGAGTTTCGTGGCAGCACGTCGCGGATGGTTGCCGACATGGAGATGATGAACAACGGCCAGGTGTCTAATCAGCTGACCGTCCAACTCAAGGACTCCATGATCCGTGGCGGTACCGACCTGTTTCTGGTGAAGACTTTCCTGTCGGCTCGCGTCGATTTGGAAAACTGCATCCTGGCTCTGGATGGGACCGTCCTGCGGGCTCAAGGCTCGATCGATGTCCCCGAAAAGCAGACCTTACTGACGCTCCGCCTCGATCAGCTGACCGCGGCCGTGAATGCCGGTTTGATTGTCCTGGAAGGGGGGGATGCTCCCCGCAAACTGGGGCAGATTATGGTCGAATCGTCAAACAGTATCTTC
>JAZKFE010000326.1:5003-24289 GCA_040386595.1 Planctomycetota bacterium
CGGACGACACTCGGCACCGCTGATTTCGATGATCAGCACCGAACCGCCGGACGATCTGTTGAAGCTGTTGAATTGGAATGGTCAGAAGAATTTCTACGATGGTTTTGAATCTTATTGGACCAGGACCACGCCTGACGGATCAAAAACGACGGTCTGGGACTACGAAGAATGGAAGTTCCGCTGGGACAGCAAAGAGATTGATCCGCACGCGACCATCGTCCTGTGGAAGAAACAGTGGTCGGGCCGTCCCTATGCCGAGCTGAATCCGGCCGATTTTCAACTCGACGAAAATGCCAACGGAAACCCGGCACTGTCGGGGGCCAATGATGGTGGAAACGCGGGCGTCGACCTGTCTCGCCTGGAAAAACTGAATGTCACCACGTCTCCGGAAACGGCGGCGGTTAACGGGGCTAACCGCACTGGCGAAACACCCTAAGATATTCCAAGCCCGTCTGCCCTCCGGGCCGTGCCAACTAGACATCGCGCTCCTCGCCTCTTTATGAAGCGAGGAGCGTTTCTCATTCCCGAAGAAACTTTATGTCACTCGAATCCACTGCTCAACCGTCGGTGCCTGATTGGTCGTGCGAGACACACAGTGTCGACGCTACCCGGCAGCTCGGGGCCACCCTGGGGCAAGCTCTGGAACCGAGCAGTGTCGTGGCCTTGTCGGGCAATCTCGGGGCGGGAAAAACGCATCTCACGCAGGGCATCGCGGAGGGCTTGGGCATTGAACGTCGTCTGGTAAACAGCCCGACGTTCGCTCTCGTGCAGGAGTACGCCGGCCGGCTGCCCGTCTTTCATTTCGATACTTACCGGTTGCGTAACGTCGACGAATTCCTCGATCTGGGTTTCGACGAATATCTTTCCCTGCGTGGCGTGTGCATCATCGAATGGGCCGAACGTGTGGCGAATGTGCTACCCGCTGACACGTTGACAGTCCGCGTGACGGCCACGGGGGAAACGACGCGCTCATTCGAATGGCACGCGGGCGGGACGATCTCGCAAAGAGTACTCACGAAACTCCGTGACCAATTTTCCAGCAATGAGTAACTCAGAACCTTAAAGCAAGCCAACTTTAAGGTTTTCATTTAATTTAAGAAGTATTGCACCACGGAGTCACGGAGAGCACGAAGAAGAAAATTCATACGAAGAGGGAGTTTTAGCCACGGATTAACACGGATTGGGATAGCGTCTGCAATCATTGTCCGGCGATTGAAACTAGCTCTGGACTATTGGGTTTGCGCCATGAAATAACGCAAACAAACGCTGACCCAATCCGTGTTCAATCTGTGTTAATCCGTGGCTAAAAAACTCTTCTTCGTGAATTCCTTTTATGGCTTCTGGCCGGCGATAACGACGACCGGGAAACCAAAGTAAATCGCACCGTGCTTCAACTCGGCTCCGACTCCTAACCGGTCCTGGCCCAGGTCCTGTTTCAGGATGGCCCGGACTTCTGCCGCGGCGTCAGGTTGTGTATGCGTGGCTCTCAACAATTCTTCGAGCTCCACCTTCACCTTATAAAACGCAGTCCTCAAATTCTTGAGTCCGGCGTCCCAAAACAACCCGGTCAGTTCTGCCAGCAACAACGCTCGCACGTGCGACGGATCTCGCAGCTTCTCCATCTGGTCGTACAGCTCTGCTTGCTCGGGCGATGACATGAAGACATCGATCACGCCCACCTGGCCTCCTGGCTGGCAAACTCGTACCATCTCCTGCAAGACGCCCTGCGGATCGAGGAAGTGGTGGAATGAGTACCGCGTCATGACGGACGAAAACGTCGCGTCGGCAGCCGGCACCGGCTGCACATCGCCGACCTGAAACGACATGTTCGTCAGTCCCAGGGATTGCTGGCGTTGTTGGGCTTGTTCGATCATGGCAGGCGTGATGTCGATCCCCGTCACGCGTTTCGCGACACCAGCCACAGCGGAGGTAATCAAGCCAGGTCCGCAGGCCAGATCCAATACGGTATCCTGAGGCCCAATACCAATTGTGTTGATCACCAGTTGATTGGTGTCCTCGTTGTTGTGATTGGGCAATTGCGCGAAGGGGATCGCTTGTTTTGTAAACTGCTCCACGATCAGACTGCGCTGCTGATCAACGTTCATGCCAAGTCTCCGTAAGGGATCAAGAGCTCCTGTTTCGCCCGCCGGTTTCCTCGGGGGAATTCGCGGCTCAGCCAGCCATCGCGGCCCGGCAAGGATGAAACAGGACCAATGAGATTCACGGCAGTATCTTAGACCTCACGGCACGACCCGTCTTGAATGTTTTTGACCTGCAGCAAAAAGCGTCCCGGCGTGACTCCCACGAGCTGCTTAAAGTGGCGAGTGAAATGCGCCTGATCCGCAAATCCCGTCTGTACGGCGACTTCCGCCACCGCCCGATGCTCTTTCAACAAGGCTCGAGCCCGGTTCACGCGGACCTGCAAATGATACGCGTGAGGTGGCAGACCAAACTCCCGGCGGAACGAACGATTGAGGTGGCATTCGCCGATCCCAGCCACATCCGCCAGTTCGGCCGAAGAAATGTTGCGTTCCGTCACTGCATCCAGATATTCCCGCGTTCGCCGCAACGTGATTCGACCGGGAGCAGGATCTGGAACCTCTTCGCCACGGCCTCGATTTCCAATCCACAACAAGAGGTCCTGCAGGCTGGCGGATTGGCACAGGCTGGTCGCGCTGCGGGTAATGCTGCGATGTAAGGTCTGAAACAACGCCTGCAATTCTCGATGAGGCGGAATTTGCAGGACAGGATAGGGGACCACATCGCGACGGGACTCAATCCCCACGTTGAGGAAATCGCCCAGCGAAAAATAGACCGTGTCAAATTCCCAGACACCGCTATAGGGACGCAATTCGTGGACTTCACCGGGAGGGATCAGAATCCCCGAGCCGCAGGAGTGCGCGGTCGTCCGACCATCGACCGAGATGCGGCCAGTTCCAGCCCGAGTCACCGAGAGCTGGAAAAAGTCATGAGAGTGTCGAGTTTGGTGCTCCGACAACCAAGCCGAAGACCAAGCTTCTAAACCGGGTTGCGGCGAAACCCACAGCTGATTTTGATTCGCCAGGCACTGCTTCATGATTCGATCTGACCAGGAGTTCGCGGTTTCCGGTAACCGCACGGTTCACGCATCATTTTAATGTGCTCGATTCTGTTCAGACACATGAACGAGTCAGTGGTTCGAGAGAATACTACGTGTCAGACACATTCTGGGCGACCGATTTATCGGCCTTTGGCGAAGCCAACAGCCCTCCGGGCCGAAAATACTGCTTAATCGCGTAACCTCAAAAGCGCAAACCCCTGCAGCGCCTCGAGAATTCGTGAGAATGCGCCCGCTGCGTGATGCAGGCTGTTATTCATCACGAAAAATTCATCCGTTTCGAGCGAGATCGGAATGATTTATACTAGCAACATAACTACTCTACAAAAAAGTCATCTCTGCGGCGATCCGTTGGCATCGCCCGCCGCGCGATCTGTCTGAGTCGGGAGCCCCCTATGAGTATGCTCGCTGTTGTTTTGTTTTCGGCGATTTGCCTGATCACTGCCTATTACACCTACGGACCGTTACTGGTTCGTCTGCTGCGGCTCGATCCGAACGCAGACACCCCCGCAACCACGATGCGGGACGATGTGGACTATGTCCCGATCGAATCGAAATTTCTGCTCAGCCAACACTTTTCGGCCATCGCGGCGGCCGGTCCGATTGTGGGGCCGATCCTGGCCGGGGTGACGTTCGGCTGGGTTCCCGCACTGATCTGGATTCTGGTCGGATCGATCTTCATCGGCGGTGTTCACGACTTCACAGCCCTGGTTGCATCCATCCGTCACAAGGCCCGCTCGATCGCTGAAGTTGTTCGCGATCACATGTCGGGACGCTCGTACATTCTGTTCCTGAGCTTCGTCTGGATGGCGTTGATTTACATCATCGTCGCCTTTACAGATGTGACGGCTTCGTCGTTCCTGGGTGACCAGAAGCTGGAAAATGGCCAGACGGTTCTCGGTGGTGCCATCGCCACCTCGTCGCTGTTGTACTTGATCATTCCGATCATCATGGGCCTGGTGCTGCGGTATAAACTGATGACGGTCAACTGGGCCACCATCGTCTTTTTGCCGCTGGTGGGTGTCGCGATCTGGGGCGGAAAATTCATTCCGTTTGATGTCGCCCAGGTATTTGGCATGTCGCCCGTCGGTGCCCAACGTGTTTGGAATATTTCCCTGCTGGTTTATTGCTTGATTGCCTCGGTCCTGCCGATGTGGCTGCTGCTGCAACCACGCGGCCACCTGGGGGGATACTTCCTGTATGTCGTCCTGGCCGCAGGTGGATTGGGCATTATTTTCGGCGGCAAAACCATCGAATATGACGCCTTCCGCGGCTTCGACGTTCCCGATGCCAAGGGAGTCCCGCAGCCACTGGTTCCGCTGCTATTCATCACGATTGCCTGCGGGGCCTGCTCGGGTTTTCACTCCATCATCGCGTCGGGGACAACCTCAAAACAGCTGCGTAAAGAAACCGATGCCCGTCTGGTGGGCTACGGTGCGATGTTGATGGAAGCGATGGTCGCCATCATTTCGCTGTGCTGCGTGATGATGCTGAAGCCGAGCGATCCACTGATCAATGGCGGCAATCCTCAACCGAATTTCCTGTATGCCATGGGCATCGGAAACTTCATGGGGCTGATTGGTGTGCCGCCGGAATTTGCCGTGTCGTTTGGGCTAATGGCCTTCACGACATTTGTCTATGACACGTTAGACGTCTGCACGCGTTTAGGACGCTACATCATTCAAGAGCTCACCGGCCTGTCGGGCTCGGTCGGCAAGTGGCTGGGAACGATTCTTACCGCCGGTGTGCCGCTGATCTTCTTGCTCGGCCAACCGGTCACCGACGGCAAGCCGGTCGCCATCTGGAAGATTTACTGGAACCTGTTCGGTGCCAGCAATCAGTTGTTGGCGGCTCTGACGTTGCTGGGCGTCACGGTCTGGCTGTGGCGAACTTACCGTGCCGCGTGGGTCATTCCGGTGGTCGGTGTGCCGTGCGTTTTGATGTACACCATGAGCATGTGGGCCTTGGTCCGCATGATCTGGCCGCCGGTGTCGAAGGTCATCGCCGCCGCCCCGGCTGCCGCGACCCAGACCGTCGTTCCGGTCCCCGTCGTCGCCAGCGTCCTGGCGATTCTCGGAGTGCTAATTCTGGTTGAGGCCGTGATTGCAGTGCTGGGCCCGCTTCCCAAGCCCCCCAACGACGACCGCCGTCTGGTCACCGCCTAGTTCGAAACAGGGACCGCTCAGTCGATGACTCAGCGGTCCCTTGGTTCTGCATGATGCGTTGGTATCTGGTTGATCGGTTCTTCCACGTCCCCTTGCCCCTTTTCTCGTACGGGGACCTGTGTTAAGGTGCGTTCAGTCTGCGTGGCATCGTTCCGATGCTGCCCATTGCTTCCTGATGCGCATCCAGTTTCCGAGGAGCCTTTCATGACTGATCAAACCACCTCCAACCAACTCGACGGGGCCCCCGCTGGTGCGGTGCCTCGCCGTTCATTTCTCGCTGCGGCAGCCGGTGCCGTAGGACTGGCCGCTTCGACAGCGCTGGCCCGCGACTTTGGTCCGGACGCCCCCCCGGTCCGGTATCCTGATCCCGATATCGTGACTCTCGATAACCGCTTTAAAAAGTACGCCCTCGGTAACAGCCCCATTCAACGGCTCTATCACAGCAAAAATATGCTCTGGGCCGAAGGTCCCGCGTGGAATGCCGTCGGGCGGTACCTGTTGTGGAGCGATATCCCCAACAACGTGCAGATGCGGTGGTTGGAAGAAGACGGACACGTCAGCACATTCCGCAACAACGTCGGCAACAGCAACGGCAACACATTTGATTACCAGGGACGCCAGATCTCCTGCGAGCACGGCACCCGTCGTATCTCCCGGTATGAGCATGATGGCTCGGTTACGGTGTTGGCGGATAAATTCAGCGGCGTCTCGCTGAACGGTCCCAACGATGTGGTCGTCCATCCGAACGGCGACATCTGGTTCACCGATCCCGGGTATGGCGGGTTGATGAACTACGAAGGGTTCAAAGTTGAATCCAACACCGTTCAGCCCTTGCAGAAGGAAGCCGTCTATCGCATTGACGGTCAGACCTTAAAGCTGTCGAAGGTTGCCGACGACGTCTTCAAGCCGAACGGTCTCTGCTTCTCACCCGACTATAAAAAGATGTATGTCGCCGACACGGGGGCGTCACATTATCCCGACGCGCCGAAGAACATCAAGGTCTGGGATATCACCGACGAGAAGAAACTGGTCAATGGCCGTGAATTCGCGTCGATGAATTTAATTGTCGGGAAAGACCTGGTGGCGGGTAAAGACATCATCCAGGCCGGGCTCGCTGACGGTATCCGCTGCGACGTTGACGGCAATATCTGGTCGAGTGCCGGTTGGGTCGGTGAAGGCTACGACGGGGTCCACATTTTCTCTGGCCAAGATGGAGCCCGTATCGGCCAGATTCGCCTCCCCGAAATCTGCAGCAACGTCTGCTTCGGTGGGACCAAACGCAATCGCCTGTTCATGACCGGCAGTACGTCATTGTACGCGGTTTATGTTGAAACTCGTGGTGCCCACATCACGTAAGAGAAGCATTTATTGCGGTTGATGGTAAGGCCGTTGGCATCCCGTAGCCTGACTCTCTGAGTCGGGAGCTTTTTAAACGAAGATTGCCCGACTTAGAGAGTCAGGCTACGGGACAGCCACAATCGCACAAGATGTTCACTACTATTTAAAGCGAGCGAAACGTCGACCACAGTTCTTGCGATCGCTGCACGAGACCTTCGAATAATCGCTGGGGATCATCCCCGCTTCCCAGACAGGTAAACACAGGTTGTCCGAGGTAGATCTCGGTTCCGGCGACGGGGATGTCAGCCAGTTGCGGTAGGTCCGCTAGCGTGATGGAATTCGGAACCCAAGCTGACAAATCAGGAGCCCGTGCCGCGCGATCAGCATAGAGAACCACCTTGCCGCAATAGGCCTTGCTGGATGGCGTAATGCTCTCTGGCAGATCTGAAACGCTAGAAAAATCTTCCTCGCAGGCACGTTGCTGCCAGTCGAGTAACGGGATCTGCCGCTGGTACTCAATCAGCTCCATTGAGGCCGTGTACCGCGGGTTGACCTCAATCAACCATGCCGTCTGGCCATCGCAAATCAGATCAATCCCAAACAGCCCTCGCAGACCACATTCGCGTCCGATCACGATCCCGATCTGACGAATCAGGTCTTCTAACTGCGGATTGCTGCCAGACCAGGGAAACAGGGAACCGCAATATCCAAACGCGGGGGCATTCAACTCACCGCGTCCGATCAACTGCTCCGATATCCCCAGCAGATGGGCCGAGCTCTCGGTGGGCAGGAATGCCGCGGCAATGGAAACTCCCGCGGCCATTTGCTGAAAATAATGCGGTTCTGTGAGAGCGGTGGAATCATTGTCCCAAACGGTGATGGCTCGACCGGCGGCCGAACGGAGCGGCTTCATCAACCAACTGTGCCCCCGAGGGGGAGGCGACGAATCGGGATGCAGCTCCAGCGCCGGCAAGCCTGCCTGCCACAGAACATCGCGGCAAAACCAAGGATCGCGGCAACGTTTTAAACTGTTCCCCGCGTTACCCCATAACGTGTTTCGCGAGCTCAACCCTTCGACTTCTATAGGTGAATTTTCGAGAGCCCCCGTGTAGAGCCAGGGCAGGGGAGGGAGATGTTGAATGGCTTCGGCTAACCCGTGTGGATAGTGCGGTACGTTCAGGACAGTGGCAAACGCTCGCAGATCGGCGTCGGCAAACATGTCGCCGCAAATGGGATCGAAGCCCGCACGAATCGCCGAAAACGCTGCGGCCCGAGTGCTCGCGCCGAAGATCACCAAGGGGTTCATGCGGCGGCTTCACCCGGCAGTTCCGCCTTGAAATTGCCGTCTTCGCTAATGTCATCGAACCGTACCGACATCCGTTTCGACACACCCGATTCTTCCATCGTCACGCCGTACAACACGTCGCCCGTGGACATCGTGCGCTTGGAGTGGGTGATGACGATGAACTGCGTCGTCTCACGGAATTCCTGGACCACTTTCATGTAACGCTCGACGTTGCCTTCATCCAATGCCGCGTCGACTTCGTCCAGAATACAGAACGGACTCGGACGGCTTTGGAAGATCGCCATCAGCAACGCCACCGCCGTCAGCGTCTTCTCGCCACCGCTCAACAGAGAGATGCTTCGCAGTTCCTTACCGGGGGGACGCGCAACGACATCGATGCCGCATTCCAGCACGTTTTCAGGGTCTTCCAGAACCACATCGCCTTCACCGCCACCGAACAATTTGCGAAACAGTTTTTGGAAATGGACGCGAATCTCGGTGAATGTTTCCAGGAACATCCGCTTACTCTCGGTATTGATCCGGCGGACGATTTCTTCCAACGCCGCCTTAGCTTCGACCAAGTCCTGCAATTGAGCATACAAGCGGTTGTAGCGTGATTCGAGTTCATCGAGGTCCCGCAAACTTTCAACGTTCACGTTCCCCATCAACTTGAGCTTGCGACGCAGACGGTCGATCTGCTCTTCCACGCCAGCCCGGACCTGGGGATCAATCGCAAAGGTTTCGTCGATCGTGGGAGCCACTGGCAACTCGGGGACGACTTCCATGAAGTCCATCGCCGACTCAAGATCGCTGGTGGCGATTCCTTCTTCGATCGCATCCTCGTTCGTCGGAGCAGCTGGCCGCAGGCACGCGGAGATACCGGTCGCCGCCACCGTCTGCAGATCGAGCTGATACTCGTCCTGCAGGCGTTCGGTCAGATGCTGCACCTGTTGCGTGATCTCGCGAGTTTTGAGTTCGAAGGCGTGCTGCTGATCCTGGAATTCACGACGTTGATGCCGCAACCGCAATTCCTGCTCAGACATCGCACTGCGACGTTGTCGGACCTGATCTTTCTCCGCCTGGCGCTCGGCGACCTGGGCCATCAGCACGGCTTTTTGCTCATTCATTTCCGCGACAACGCTACGGCTGTTCTGTAGATGCACTTCGATCTGTTCGGTTTTCCCGAGGATCACCTGCAACCGCCGCTCAGCCTCTTCGCGCTGCATGTCGCGCTGATAGCGTTCTTGATCGAGACGCACGCGGGCATTCTGCAGATTGTTGATTCGCTCTTCTTGCTTGGCGAAATCAAACTGCTCCTGATTAAGCTGCTCCTGTCCTTCACGCAGCCGGACTTCATCCGCGATCAGCTGCCCATCCGCCCCATCGAGGAACGCCCGCAGGCCGACAAGTTCTTCTTCCGCCGTCTGCATTTCACGTCGAGCCTGAATCGCGTCGGCCTCGAACGTTCCTTGTTCGGCAATCAGTTCATCCAGCTCGGCTTGGACCTCGTCGCGTTCGCGACGGTACCGATCACGCTGCATCTCCTGGCCGCTGATCCCCGATTTTAACTCGCCGAGATGGTCGTTGGTCCGTTCAACTTCGGCTTGGACCGCCGTCAGCTCGTGATCAATCTGGATGAGCCCCTGGGCGATCTCCGTGAGTTGTGTTTCTTCCGTCTGAACCTGGCGATCGAGCCGAATGAGGTCGTTCTTCAAGCTACGGAGTTCGCTTTTGCGCGAGACCAATGCCGTCTCACTGCGGACCGTACCGACATACAATGTGCCGTTGTTTTCCAGCAATTCGCCTTGCAGCGTGACAAACCGCGAATGACGTCCCGCACCGGCAGCCAGCTCGAACGCAATATCCAGCGACTCCACAATCCAGGTATCGCGCAGCAGTTGCTCGGCCAGTTGCGGATAGCCGGACGACGATTTCACCAATTGATCGGCGCGGCAGGTCACACCGCGAACCTGACTGAAATCGGGACCGCCGACAATCTGCTGTTGCTCGGCGAGTTGCGAAGCGTATCTCTGTGCGGCGACACCAGGACGACGGGCTGCGATCTCGTCATGGATCATCAGGCGTCCGCCATTGGGACCACTCAGCGCCAAAAAGCCGACTCGGCCAGAGATCTGGCAGCGGCCTTCATGTAAGTATTCGATCAAAGGGCCATACTGAGACAGGACGATGACCTGCGCACGAGTCCCCAAGGCCACTTCCAACAACGCAGCCTGATCGATCTCGGTCGACAGCAGTTCGGCGACACTGCCCAACACGGTATCCCACGGCGGAACCGGAGTCTCTTTGGCGCGGGAGAGAATTTCTTTCACCCCGACGCCGACTCCTTCCTGGCGACGTTCCAGATCTTCGAGCAGATTCTTGCGGGCCTGCCCGGCACTGCGTTGTTCGCGATTCAAAGCCAGGTTACGTTGAGTTTCTTCTTGCTTGAGCAGCAGCTCTTCCCGCCGCCCGCGAATGTTCTGCATCCCTTCGCGCTGCTGACTCATCTGTCCCCAGGCGGCTTCGATCCCGATCTGGCGGCGATCCAAGTCGGCTTGCACGCCGGCGACATCTCGATCGAGCTGATCGCGGCGGACACTGGCCCGCTTCCGCGCAGTCTCCAAGGCTGCAAACTGGGAATCAAAACTTCCCACGCGGTTTTGCAGCACGGTCACTTGCTGCATGAGCACCAATTGGCGTTCACGTTGCTGATCGAGCTGTTCGCGATGGCGATGGATGGCTGCCGAGAGATCGCGCAAGGTTTGCTCGCGACCTTGCAGTTCCGCTTGCCGCGCCTCGAAGGTGGTCAAGATATGAGTCAGGTCACCATCGGCCTGTTGCAGCTCGCCTGTGGCGGCTGATGCCCGGGCCTGCAATTCATCCTGTTGTTGCTGCAAGCGAACGATTTCGGCTTCGAGCTCGGCCTTACGTGCCGATTGATGCAAGATCGTCGCTTCGTGGGTGGCCGCTGCTTCCCGATTTTCCGCGGCCAGACGCTCGACCACACGCAGACGGTCTTCACATTCGGCGACCTGAGTATCCACCGTCGACTGTTCCAGCTCGATTCGCTGGTGTTCCGCAGTCAATTCTTCCAGACGCGAAGCGATCAGCGTCATCTCTTGTCGAAACTTCTCGATATCGACGGAGATGACTCGATAATCGTCCGCCGCCAAGCCGACCCGCAAAGTCTTGAGCTCTTCGGTGTACTCGCGGAATTTCGTGGCTTTCGTGGCCTGTGAGCGCAGTGCGGTCAGCTGACCACGGACTTCGTCGACGATGTCGGTCAGACGAACCAGATTCTGCGCGACGCGTTCCAGCTTGCGCAACGCGTCTTGCTTGCGGGCGTTGAATTTGCTGATTCCCGCGGCTTCTTCGAACACGGTACGACGGGCAACATTGGTTGCCTGGAGCAGGGCGTCGACGCGGCCTTGTTCGATGATACTGTAGGCCGACGTACCGGCGCCCGTTCCCATGAACAGGTCTTTGATATCCTTCAACCGCGCCGGAGCCCGATTGATGAGATATTCGGCTTCACCGCTGCGATAGATGCGGCGACCGACCTGAACTTCGCTGGTGTCGACGTTCAGAATGTTTTTGGAATTGTCGAACGTCAGCGTGGCTTCGGCGTAACCCGCGGGTTTGCGCCCCCCGGAGCCATTGAAGATGACGTCTGTCATCTCCTTGCCGCGAAGACTCTTGGGGCTTTGATCGCCCAGCACCCACTTAATCGAGTCAACGACGTTGCTCTTACCGCTGCCGTTCGGACCAACGACGCACGTAATCCCAGCCGAAAACTCGAACAGCGTTCGGTCGGCAAAGCTCTTAAAGCCGAACAATTCGAGGGACTTGAGCATCAGGAACTCGACAACGTGACGTTTGGCCGGACAACACTTTCAACCGGCGAACTATTCGATCTCGAACTTACTCGAGCTACCTTCGACAGGAGGTAATTTCTCAGCAGCAGGTTCGTCATCTTTCGATTTTCGCTTCCCGCGAGTACTGGGCATGATACCCAGGTCATCGGGCTCGGCTTCCGCTGATTTCTCAGGAGCCGCTTCGGCGTCCGGAGTTTTTGGCTTAGACCGGCCAAACAGGCTGAACTTCGACTTCGATTTGGACTTCCCTTGGGCCGGAGGCAGATCTTCGGAATCGGTCTGCGACGGAGCTTTGGAAGAATCTTTACTGATGTCGGTCAGACTGGCTGCCCCGGTATCGGTGGTGGTACCCGGTTCGGCACCGGAATTTGGACCTTCGATGGGCATTTCTACTTCATCGCTTTCTTCCGGTGCTTCACCCAACGGATTCAACACAGGGAAGAGATTCGGGTTGGTGGAAGGACGGCCGACCTTGGTCGACTTCTTCGATTCTCGATCTTCCGAGGTGACCGTGCGGTAGTACATTCGACCGGCTTGCGGCAAGGCGTCGAGTTCCAGACGGCCTTCGATGTTATAGTCTTGTGAGGCTTGAGTCAGCATCTCTGCAATGTCGGGATAGCTGGCTCCCATTTCCGCGGCCGCGACGATGACATCGACGACCTTCGGCGAAACGTCCTTGCGTTGATCAGGTTGGCCGAGTTCAAACCGGGTCAGAGTGACGAATTCCGAACCTGCTTGGGAATTGATCCCGATACGGCCGGCTTTCACTGCCATCGGTGCACGGAACTTTTGATTGGAACCGAACAGCACGACCTCAGGACGTCGGTGACGCGTCAGGTGGACCATCGGATCCCCCTTGCTGTCGACGACGTGCAACAAGAAGTGATCGTTCAGTTTCTTGCCGCGAATATACGGGTCGTTTTTATCCAAGGTCCACAACGCACGGAAGGCTCCGTACTTGGTTTCGGCACTGGGCTCGTCCATCAAGTCGCGCAACAACTGGAAGCAGACCGCCTCGTCCAGAGCCGACAATGCGGCGACGCAATAGACACGGAAAGCCGGTTCATCTTTCGCCAGCTTCGCCAGCTCTTCCGCTCCGGTATCATCCCCCAGATAGGCGAGGGCTTCCGCGGAGTAAAAACGAACTTCAGGGCTCGGATTATTGAGTGCCTTCTTCAAGAAGATAATCGATTCCGTGCCAATGGATTCATACTGAATCGCAGCCTTGGCGGCACGCTCAGGATTGATCAAGTCGTCCTGTAACCGCTCCATACGATCGCGCCGCTGGACGTCGTTCTCGCGGAACGCCACGTGGCGGATGACCTGCATGTAGCGCGGGTAGTTATCTTTATAGCGCGGGTGGACTTTCAACTGCACATACTGATCGTCCTTGGCTTCTGCCAGTGATTTTTTCTGTCCATGATCATAGTGATGGAAGCGGCTGCCAATGCGATCAGCAATACGGCTGGTGTTACGAACGCTGCGGAAATCACTCCGCAGATACAACCCCAGCGTACGTTCTTTGAAAGCGATACCGCCACCCAGAATACGACCACGTTTCAGCACACCTTCCTGATTCTCGCCCTTAGCGATCGACACCAGGATGGGCCCTGCGGCCTTGCCGAAGATCTTGCCCTTTAAGGTTCCCTGACCTTGAACGTTTGCTTGTTCGGTCATGTCCGCTTCCAGCAACCAACCCCCTGCCAGACTCGTGGCTTCGGTATTGGGCGGCAAACGAACTTCCACGTCAAACGTGCCGCCTTTCTGGATGTCGGCCGGCAAATAGGCCGTCAACAACACCAGGGCCGTCGACATCGACTGCAGCTGTTCGCGATAGTGCGGAATGTTGCGTTTCTTCATGTCCGCTTCGAGCTGCGTCCGATAAATCGACGGCTGCGGATCTTCACCGGTATTGTTCAGTCCGGTCACCAGACCGACGCCATGAATGGCAATCACATTGTTACCCGAGATTGCGGCATAGTTGCCGACGAACTCGGTTTCTTTATGGCGATCCTTGTTCTCGTCGTCCGAATCACGGTCTTTCTCCGCGTTCTGGAAACGGAACAATTTTAAATCCATGCAACCGCTGAAGGTCAGCAGCCCCAGGCTGCACAGCAAGGTGCAGAGTATGCGTCGGACAGCCAGGAAAGAGACGTTTTCCATATTGTTCCCGCGATCAGTATGTCTCATTGATGGCCGTGTCAGGATTAGACGCATACAGCACGCTTCTCCAACAAGATCAAGCCGATGCCACGCTAGCCGACAGGTAATGATCAGTGTCTGGAATAAAATCAAACGCTCGACCAGCGGCACGAGGGCTTGGTTTTCGCAGCGTTCGATCACGAACGGTCACGAGAACGGAGCTTGATCCGCTGGGGAAATTAAATAGCCGAGGATAGTAGTGGGGGATAGCAGTCTCTGTTTGCAGGTGCTGACAGAACGCCAGACCGGGACGCAGACAGAAACAATATTCGATTGGACTTTAGGAAAGTGTCGGAACGATAAACGGAGTGACAAAAACGGTCAAGGGGAACTTAACGAGGAGTTTTTCCCTTGTTCCCTCGTCCCAAGGGGGGGATTTTGCGCGGAGCGCTGCGAAGGTTTTTGATCCCCTGGGAGGGTGAGGCTCCTGCCGAACCGCGTGGTCTTTCGGAGACCGGTAGACTTAGAGTTTCCGCAGGAGCCTCACCCTCCCAGGTATTCAAACCCACCGTGATTCAGCTCATGGAGATATGCTGACTTAAATCGGCAATCATGTCACGCGTCGCGGCGGCGACTGCTGATTCCCATTCCAGAGGTCCGAACTGCTGCGAATAGGGGGCTCGCTTATGCGCGAAGATAATGCCTCGAGAACTGTTAATCACCGCCCCAAGTCCCGCTGAGTCAAACGCCGCCGCCACATCTTGAGCCGTCCCTCCCTGGCTGCCATATCCAGGAACCAGGAACTGGGTATGCGGCATGGCCGCCCGCAATTCGACGATCTCCTGAGGATAGGTCGCCCCGACAACGGCACCGAAGGAACTGTAGGGTTCGTCCCCGCGGGTCTCTTGAGAAATCTGCTCGACAACCGCCGCCACGTGGCGATAGAGCATCTGCCCCTCGGAGACTTTATCTTGAAAAACCCCTGAGCCCGGATTGCTGGTCCGCACCAGAATATACAGGCCGCCGCCACGCTGCTGGGCCACATCGATAAATGGCTGCAGGGTATCACGTCCCATATAGGCGTTGACCGTTAAGGCGTCCGCGCCCCAAGGAGCCGCATTCGGGTCTTCTCCTGCCAGATAGCCACGAGCGTAAGCCTCTGCCGTCGAGCCAATATCGCCACGCTTGGCATCGCAGATCACGATCAAACCAGCTCGGCGAGCGTAGTGAATGACCGACGCCAGAGCTGCAGATCCCGCCGGACCAAGTTCTTCGAAAAATGCGGCCTGCGGCTTTACGGCCGGCACGAGCGGCGCGACCACATCGATGATGCGCTTGGAAAACTCCTCAAAAGCACTCGCCTTGACCGCCAGTGAGTCCCCTTGGGCGCGGTACCGAGATTGCAATTCTTCCGGCAAATCCGCGAAACGGGGGTCCAAACCCACGACTACGGCATTACGTTTCCGCAGAATGGCGGCATTCAATCGACCAATATAACTCGTCATGTGGCAACCTGGGTTTCAACTCGAAGTTCACGCCGGACGTTGACCGGCAATTGAACTAGAGAATAACGCCCGCAGGTGACTCAAACCACCGCTTGCCAGGAATTCTTTCTCCCACAAAACGGACCGTGCGGCTCACACAGAACTTAGCAATTGTGTGATCGGCTTCGTCCCCGGTTCGGTCAAAGGAATTGGGCGCGAACCCAAATAGGTGAAATGTTTTTCGTGATCGATGCCGATCGCTTGCAGGATCGTGGCATAGAACTCAGGGGCACCGACTTCACCATCGACGACCTTCTGACCGTCGTCATCCGTTTTGCCGAAGACCGTTCCCCCCTTGATGCCGCAGCCTGTTAACGAGGCACTCCAGGCGGACGCAAAGTGATCGCGGCCCAGGCTGGGGTTGATCTGCGGCGTCCGGCCGAATTCGCCCATCGTAATGATCAACGTCTTCTCCAGCAGACCACGCGATTGCAGGTCGTCAATCAGCGTGGACATCACATGGTCCAGCTCAGCCACGAGCTCCAGGTGGGTTTCGAAGTTCTGTCCGTGACTGTCCCACCAGGCGCGAGCCACTTTCACGAATGGTGTTCCCGCTTCTACCAGGCGCCGCGCGACAATACATTGCTCGGCGAACTGTGTTGGGCCGTATTGATCTCGCACACTTTGCGGCTCTTGAGAAATGTCGAACAGCTTTTCACTGGCCATCAGCCCCCGGACGCGTTGATAGGCCGAGTTGTGGCTGCCGATTGAATTGCTATTCCGACTCCGGGCGAAGCGTTGGCTCAATAGACCTCGCAAATCGTCCCGTTCCCGATGATCGAGCTCCGAAACCACATCCAGTCGCTTAATGTTTTCAGGCATCACGTCCTTGTCGAGGAACATCGGGGCGAAGCGTGAGCCCAGGAAGCCGGGGCCTCCCTTATGGCGGCCTTCCGTCGACGTATACAGCGACACGTAGTCGGGAACTTGACTATCCGCGCGAGCCAATTCATGGGCCAGGATCGAACCGAGATCGGGGTAGTCCAACCCACCTTCGGGCGGGCGTCCCGATTCCATCAGCTTCGTTCCGCCACCGTGATCCGCGTTCCGAGTATTCAGCGACCGCACGATCCCCGTGTGCTGCATGCGTTGAGCCAGCTTGGGCATCAACTCTGAGATCCGGATGCCCGAGACATTGGTGTCGATCGCCCGGAAGGGGCCACCGGTCGAACGGCCGGGCTTGGGATCCCAAGTCTCGAACTGACTGGCACCACCCGCCAGCCACAACAGAATCACGTGCTTTTCCTGCCGCTTCAGTTCGTCGGCCAGCAGCTTGTGCTTGAGAACATCCAGCCCGGTCATATCGGCCGCAAAGGCTGCCGCTCCCGCAGCTGCGGTCCCTAAAAAGGCACGTCGGCCCACGGTCGGCAGCATCAAGCCACTCTCTGTCTGACGCGAAAATGTCATGGCTTATCCCTTAGCGTGAATGCGGCAGCATAGTCGTTGTTCGCTCCGCGAACACAACGCGTTCGCAGTAGCGAGCCCCGCTTAGATTCAAACTTCAGTACTCAATCCACCCAGCTACTGCGGTCGCGTTATGTTCGCGGAGCGAACAACGACTATGACGGCAATCAATGATTAAACCGCAATTCAGAACTCGTTAACAATGACCAGACCACTTGCTGCCAGGCTGCTTCCAGTCGGTCAGCTCGAGCATCTAGAAACTGTGAAATGGCCGCGATTTCCTCGGCTTCGGGGTCACGCGTGTAGATCGTCCAAAAGGCCAGCTTCAACTGCTCTTGGCGATCTGTCACCGTTTTCAACACGCCCACCAACCGATCCCCTCCAGCACTCAGCAGATCGTTCTGCACATGCTGGTTGTTATTGAAGAACAGGGCCTCGCTGACACCAACCTGGAACTTGTCCGTCGGCACTTCTAACTCATTGGCCAGATGCTGCGAGTGATTTTCAAAATCCTTGCGACGATTGGCCCAGTCTGGTGATTGAATGTCCTCGGGAAAATTCTTGGAGTTCCGGCTGGCATACAGTAACGCCAGCGAATACTGCCGCGGCGACAAAGCCCGCGTTAGTCCCACGGCAAACAATTGATCATGCGGCGGACTCTCGGGACGTTCCCAACGTGACGAACGCGAATAAGCTTGACTGAGCACGATCCCGTGCATCAGACGTTTCAGATCGTAGCCATGAGTCACCAAGTCTCGCGTCAACCAATCGAGCAGTTCCGGGTGGCTGGCGGGATTTTCGGAATGCATCTGATCCAGCGGCATCACCAGTCCGCGACCCATCAATCGAGCCCACACGCGGTT
Source organism: Planctomycetota bacterium (assembly GCA_040386595.1). Classification (GTDB taxonomy): domain Bacteria; phylum Planctomycetota; class Planctomycetia; order Planctomycetales; family Planctomycetaceae; genus JAKFVC01. The sequence continues at coordinate 22,717 of JAZKFE010000326.1, forward strand.
GACGATTGAGCGGCTGAAGAACCGATTTTCCTCGGCCTTTAAAGCCAGTTCGACCAGCCGTGCCCGAGGACTGAAAGCGGGCAGGGGAGGGGGCGGGCCTTCTTTCTTATCTTCGTCTTCCTTACGTGCCTTATCGATCGCCTTCTTTTCTTCATCCGTCAGCGTCGGCGGGGGCGGTTCATCGATCACACTGCCGGTCAAGAACATCAGCTTGGCCGATTTCTCTTCCCCTTCAGTCGTCTTAAACTTCACCAATCCTTCGGTCCGTTCCACCAGCTGATTACGCTTGTTGAGATACGTCCGCTGAAAGAACGAGTAGAGCCCGAAGTAATGATCCTGGTGCCAGTCCAGGACCAAGGGATGATCGTGACATTTCGCGCAGTTGATGCTGACGCCGAAGAAGATCTTGCTGGTATCGTTGGTCAGTTCATCCAAGTCTTTTGCCCGAGACTTAAGAAACATCAGCGCGGGCTTCTTCTCTTCGTCGGCATCGCTGGTGAGCAGCATCTCGCGGAACAACTGGTCCCACGGACGATTCTCCTGACAGGCCTTTAAGAGATACTCGCGCCACGCCCCGTCATTGGTCTTTTCCATCAGCAGAATGTCGAGCTCATTCCGCTGGTGATAGGCAAAATCGGGGCTCGCCAACAGTCGTTCAACGGCTTGCACGCGTTTGTCGGGATTGGTAGCGGCCGCATAGGCTTGGGCTTCCGCAACAGTCGGAATGCGTCCGGAGAGATCCAACGTTAAACGGCGAATGAGATTGGCGTCGGTTGCTTGCGGGGCGGAGACCACTTTCTCCACATCCAGGCGGGCCTGAATGTAGTGATCGACGGCCTCGGCAATCGATTTTTCTGGCGGTAATAGCTCATCCGCAAAACCGACCGAGAACAGCCCCCCGAATAACATCATGACCGCCAACGCGCACTTGGCCAGGCGATTGCAAAGCAGATCTCGGACAGGCATGGATGAGGTCTCCCAACCTTAAAGCATCCGTGGAATCGCAAGAACCGCAGTCACCTGAGAATTCAAAGATTATCAGGTATGGCTGATCTCACGTTGGGGGGCAAATTGGCAGCAATGGATGGCAGGAAAGTCCCCACCGCTCAGGGTGCCTGTCGGTGGGATTCGCCGCGGGGTCTTTACTCGGATATTGTTCTATCGTCACGTTAACGCGCGTTGATGCAACTGGCAAGAGTTTTCCCAGACAACTCGGCTCACAGGGCACAGGTAGTCAGAGGCCCCGCAGAGGGTTTATTCGACAGAACTCCTGTGAAACACTTGGCGGAAGCCCCCTGCGGCTGTAAAGTGAACCGTGGCTTCACTGCACTCCAATCGCCGTATCCTGGTAATCAGCATTAGGTTGGATTGGATTGTGCGACGATTTAAGAAGCCGCCGTTGCGTTGCGTGCTGTCCTGTACTTGCCCGTTCTCACCTAGCGAGAGATTTGTCGATGGCTTCGCCCCATTCCATTATTCTGAGTGCTTTTGCGGATGAAGTTGGCTTCAAGAAGACCGCTGTGGAGCAATTGACGGCTCTGGCAGCCATGGGCCTGCAGTACTACAGCCCGCG
>JAZKFE010000327.1:0-4830 GCA_040386595.1 Planctomycetota bacterium
AGACCAAGCGGTTCGGCAGGAGCCTCACCCTCCCAAGGATTCGAATCACCAGGAATTCAAAATTCCTTGAGAATTGGCGTTCCAAAATCCTTCACGGTGTCGCCCCCTCGGGGCTTGGTTTCAGTGATGGAATACGGACCGTGGGTTTGCACCCACGGCTAAGGTCTGTCGTCCCTATCGGGACTGAATTGCCTTGTTGAAACCCATGGTAAACATGGCGCTTTGTTGTCTGATTCCGTGTTCAATCCGTGTGTTTCCGTGGCAAAAAACTCTTTTCTGAATCATTGCCGGTAGGCTTTTTTCCCAAATCTCCGTGCTCTCCGTGACTCCGTGGTGAAAAATAAAAAACCTCATCACACGGAGTTGCTACTTGCCGACGCGTGAAATGCTGTCGTTACTTCACCAATTGCTCACGCAACCAGGCGGGGCGATCGGTCGTGATGCCTTGCACGCCAATGGACGACATGCGACGAGCGACAGCGGCATCGTTGACCGTCCAGACATCCAGTCGCAGGCCGGCGGCCCGGATCTTGGTGGCGAAGTCTTGATCCAGCTTTGCTGTGGCGGACAGATCGAGGCCGTCAGCGTGAATCTCCTTGGCCTTGGCGATCAGGCTTTCGGCGGTCGTGTCGTCTTTCAAACCGACCAGCCAGTAGGCAGGCAGGTCCGGCCGCAGTTCCTTGACGGCTGCGATCACGGCGGCGTTGAAACAGATGACGGGTGTTTGGGCCGGCTTGAGCTGGGTTGTCTGTAGAATGCGATTGAGTTCAGGAACGATCTCCGGTCCGCACTTCACTTCAATGTAGACTTTTTTCCCGGCCGGAATCGTCGCCAGCAGTTCTTCCAACGTGGGCATAACTTCGCCCGTGAACTTGGCATTCTTCCACTTCCCAACATCCAATTTTCGCAATTCGGCCAGCGTCGTCTCGGCGATGAGCTTGCTGACACCCGCGGTGCGTTTGGTGTCCTTGTCATGACAAGCGATGATCTTGCCATCCTGTGTGAGATAGATATCAAATTCGGCGCCGTCTGCCTGTTGCTCCCACGCCAGCTTCAAGGCCGATACGGTATTCTCCGGAGCATCCCAGGACGCTCCGCGATGTCCGATAATCTCCACCGGAGTTGGTTCTGCGGCGATGGCAATACTCCCCAGGCACAGGCTGATCAAGACGGCTAGATTGCGGTACATCAACGGTTGACTCCGAAATGTGTGAAAGCGAGCTGACGGACGGCGTGATGCCGTCTTCACCAGTCCGATGATACAACTCAGGGCACCGTTTATCGATGATGAAAAATGCGTTCAGATTGCATCTCGTAGCCTGACTTTCCCAGTCGGGTCTCCCTCCGAGAATACCGTGGGTAGCCCAGATTCTTGAATCTGGGTTCGCGCAGCGAACAAGAGGTTTGGACTCCTTCGAATCAACCACTGAAGGCTTCATACTCCTGCCCCAGATACCCCACGGCAATTTTTTGTTCGAGGATCTCGTTGGTGCCTTCGTAAATCTGACAGGCTCGCGCATCTGCATAATGCCGTGCCGGTCGATTGGTCAGTAGAAAACCGTTGCCGCCGAAGATCTGGATGGCGTCGTGGGCCGCTTCTTGAGCCGCATTAACCGCATAGTATTTGGTTTGTGCGATCAACAGATCGGTCTCGATACGCAATGCCTGGTTCTGGCGATCGGCATCATATTCGGCTTTGCGGAGTGCCGCGGCAGCGACCAGAGCTCGGGTTGATTCCAGCTTCACCGCCATACGCCCCAAGTGTCGCTGTACCAGTTGGTGCCGGCCAATGGGCTTACCGAATTGCTCACGGCTGCGGGCATAGGTCAAAGATTCATGCAAACAATCGGCAATCACTCCGACGCTGCCGCCAGCCACCCCCAGCCGACCGCTCATCAGTGCAGAATAGGCGATTTTCAGCCCCTGGCCTTCTTCGCCCAACAGATTGGCATGGGGCACTTCGCAGTTGGTGTAGCTTACTTCGCAGGTGCCGGCGGTGGGCATCCCCAGCTTGTGGAGAATGATGTCAGCGCGATAGCCGGGGGTATTCGTATCGATCAAGAAGGCCGAGATTTTGTTTGTCTGCGGATTGCGGGCAAACGTGACGAGCGTGCCCCCTTCCGCCGCATTTCCGATCCATTTCTTGTGCCCGTTCAACACATAGCCGGTGCTCGTTTTTTCGAATCGGGTTTGCATCCCCGCGGGGTTGCTGCCGGCGTCAGGCTCGGTCAATCCGAACCCGAAAATGCGTTTTCCGGATGCCGCATCGGGCAAATAACGCTGCTTTTGTTCGGCGTTGCCCCAGTACGAGATCACGCTGGCGCCAATCGAAATATGGCACGAAAAAAACGTCCGCGGTGCTGTCCCTTCCTGGCCGACACGTTCCATCGCCCACACATACAGCGGAGCATCCATGCCGAGCCCCCCGTATTCCTCGGGAATCAGGAACCCCAGAACGCCTTGTTTGGCAAACAACGGAGCGACTTCCGAATTGACCTGTCGTTCGAGGTAATAGCGATCCTCGATCGGTCGCAATTCCTGGCAGGCGAGGTCAACTCGTCGCAAAATATCGGCCTGAGCAGCCGTCGCGTGACGTGGGATCAACCGGTAGTCCATCATGATTTGACCCTTTCGAGACGTGTCGTGGACACACCAGATTGCCACGTCCAGTGTTATTCAAACGCTTATCTTTATTGTACGCCGAGGCCAGGATTCCCAGAAGCAGGGGGGCGCTCAGATTCTCGAATCTGGGTGAGCGCCGCCGTAGCTTGACTCTCTGAGTCGAGTCCTCATTCGTAAGGAAAAAGAACCCGACTCAGAGAGTCAGGCTACGAGAAGAGTTTTCGCACAGATGGACACCGACTGGATCAGGCGGAATGTCTTTAAAGACGAGCCGGTTTTTGCTTTCGTCCTTCTCCCGTGTGCACTCCCTGGCGCAATCATTCAAGAAGGTCGCCGCTTTCGTAAATTGCGGCTTGCGACTGCGGCTTCACCCCTGCGATTTCGTAGTATCTAGGCTATACTTGCAGGTGTTGAGTCTCGGCGATGTGACCCCAGCGGCGCAAGTGAGCGGCGGATGAACAATCTGGACCCAGATGCCACGATTATTGGCGTTTCGCCGGCCGAATTGGCTTCTCAGGCAAATTCATCCACGACCGAGACCCCGGTGAAGCTCGTCCGCGGCGGTCGTCCGCAGATCCATGACGAAACCCTGGCCTTGCTGCGACAACGCCTGCAGGCGTCGGCACTGGTGTTGTTTGTTGCGGTCAGTGCCTTCTGGGTTCGCAGTCTGTTTGTCGTGGATTCACCCATCCGCGGACTCCAGTTACTGGTCGCGATTACCTTGGGAATCTCGACCTGGCAACTTTCCCGCTGGCACCGTGTGTCGCTTCGAGAATTGCGGCTGGCCGAAGTTGGGCTCTTTTGGGCGACGGCCGTCGGGCTGGTGGTCTATCAGTTCTCTTTGTTGCACGTGAAGGTTCACGAGGGAGACGAAGTCGGAGCGGTCGCCGGCATGAAAAGCTGCGTTGTCTACTTCTTCGGCGTGATCATCCTGTACGGCACGTTCATTCCCAATACCTGGCGGCGAGCGGCCTTGGTCGTCGGACCGATGGCCTTACTGCCGGGGATTCCGCCGTTGGTGCTCCGGCAACTCGACCCGGACGTCCGCTATTTCAGTGAGCATACTGCCACATTCGAACAAGTCAGCGACAACATCTTGATGTTGGTGCTGGGCGTCATCACTTCGGCCTATGGTGCCCACATCATCAACACACTACGGGAAGAAGTATTCCGCGCCCGGCAACTCGGTCAGTACCGGCTGAAGGAACTGCTGGGGGCAGGTGGCATGGGTGAAGTCTACCTGGCCGAACACCGCCTGCTGAAACGCCCGTGTGCCATTAAGTTGATCCGCATGACGGCCCAGGCCGATCCCCTGGCTTTGATCCGGTTCGAACGAGAAGTCCGGGCTACGGCGAAACTGTCGCATCCCAATACGATCGACGTGTATGACTACGGCCATACCGACGACGGGACGTTTTTCTACGTTATGGAATTCTTGCCGGGTTTGAATCTGTCGGAGATCGTGTATCAGTTCGGCCCCTTGCCCGCAGCCCGAGCGGTGCACATCCTGCGGCAGACGTGCGGTGCCCTGCGTGAAGCCCATGAGGTGGGTCTGATCCATCGCGACATCAAGCCGGCCAACATCTTCGCGGCCCAACGCGGTGGTCTGTATGACGTGGTCAAATTGCTCGACTTCGGGCTGGTTCGGACGACGCATGAAGCGGCTCAAAAAGTCGATGCCATCGGTGAGCGTGGTCTGAGCGGTTCCATTCACTATATGGCTCCCGAGCAGGCTGATCCCGATGGAACCGTCGACATTCGCAGCGACATTTACTCGCTGGGGGCGACCGCATACTTCCTGGTGACGGGAGATCCTCCGTTCCGCCGCGACCAAGTTCTGGACGTTTTGCGAGCTCATAACGAATCGGCGGTATTGCCCCCCAGTCAACTGGTGGACGACCTGCCGTTTGATGTCGAAGCGATCATTCTCAAGTGCCTGGCCAAGCGGCAGGAAGATCGATTTCAGACCGTGCGGGAGATGGAAAAGGCGCTCAACGAGTGCAGTGTGGCGGGGCAATGGGGTGAAGCGGAAGCCCATGAGTGGTGGTCGGGGCATGTCGATATCAATCGACTGGTGCCATTGACCTCGGCATAGGGCGACCTTTTTCCCAGGAAGCCTCGGGCCACGGAAGATTCACCTTCCGTGTGCGGGAGAGATGATTGGGTAGCCCAGATTCTTGAATCTGGGTGAGCGGAGCGAACAAGAGG
>JAZKFE010000328.1:0-2824 GCA_040386595.1 Planctomycetota bacterium
CGAACCGCTTAGTCTACGGGGACTCGCAAGACCAAGCGGTTCGGCAGGAGCCTCACCCTCCCAGAGTTCTGCACGGCGTTGCCATAAGGGGCTTGCCCGCTTAATTGTCGAAACCACATTCTTTGTGATCGCCCAGGCGTAGGTATATCGCCATTTGTTGATTTGTTGGTATTCTGACGGTTGCTTACCGAGTCTCCCGCCACTACCGACTTTCGAGGAGTAATTGATGTCATTGGATTTACACCAATTGAATCGCCGCGAGTTGATCCAAACTTCGTTGCTGGCCGCACTGGGAACCAGCTTGGGACAAGGTTTTGCGGCGGAAGCGAAGCCGTTGGAAATCTCGACGTTTACGGTCGATGCCACGCCGCCGATTGGTCACCCGTGCTGTGGCGGTTGGATCGAGCCGATCAAGGTCGTCGACGATCGACAGTTGGCGTTGGGAATCGTCCTGCGCGGCGCGGGGGCCCCGGTGGTGATCGTCGCGGTTGACTGGACGGGAATCCTCAATGATTCGTACTTCCAGCTGCAGAAAGCGGTTGCCGAGGCTGTTGGTACGACTCCCGAACGAGTGGTGGCTCAGTGTGTGCATCCTCATAACGCTCCTTTTGCAGACAGTGGTGCCGAAAAATTGTTGGCTGCGGCACCGGGGACTCCGCCGCATACCCTCGATCTGGAATTCTTCGACAAGTTTGTGAATAACGTCGCGGCCGCGGCCAAGGCGAGTCTGGCTCAGGCACAACCGCTGACCCACGTTGGTGTGGGGCAGGGGAAGGTGGATCAGGTGGCGGCCAATCGCCGGATCAAAGGTCCTGATGGCAAGCTCTTGAGCATGCGTGGGAGTGCGTGTAAGGATGAAAAGCTGCGGGCCGAGCCGGAAGGTTTGATCGATCCGTATCTGAAGACCGTCAGTTTTTGGAACGGAGACCGTCCGGTTGCGGCGTTGCACTACTACGCCTGCCACCCGATGAGCTATTACGGAGACGGCCACGCGACGCCCGATTTCTGCGGCCTGGCACGTGAAAAACGTCGTGCGGACGATCCGCAGGTCATGCAGATGTATTTCGATGGCTGCGGTGGCAACATCGCCGCGGGCAAGTACAACGACGGCACACCGGCCATGCGTCCCATTCTTCGCGACCGCATCTACGACGCGATGGTGGCTGCCTGGAAGGCCACGGAGAAGCATCCTGTCACCGAGTACGTGTGGCGTGCGGAACCGGTCAGCCTGCCGCCTCGCACGGAAACGGCTTATACCGAGGAGACTGCGAAGCAATTGCTGCAGGATGAAAAGCAGGCGAAACCGATGCGTGGCCGAGGAGCCATGATTCTGTCGTGGCTGTCCCGCAGCCATCGACCGATCAACATTACCTGCCTCGAATTGGGACCCGCAAGAATCGTACATTTACCTGGTGAGCCATTCATTGAGTATCAGTTGCACGCGCAGCAATCGAAGCCAGACGGATTCGTGTGCGTGGCTGGCTACGGTGATGGAGGGACGTGGTACATCCCCACGGCGGCGGCCTATCCCGAAGGGGGCTATGAAGTCTCTGTCGCCTGGGTGAAACCGGAGAGTGAAGCCATTCTGCACAAGGCCATGGCGAAAGTGATGGCCGTCGGGTAATCGATAGATTTTGCCGGCGTGTCGCCCGCCGCTCTGAGCCGGGCGGCACGCCCTATGTTTTCAACTTGCTTTCGCGGCAGCACGAAACTACAAGGAACTCTCTGAAACACGAGATCCTTTTATTGATCGCCTCGCCATGCAACTGTTACGTTTTGCCGTCGCCACCCAAAATTTCGACCAGCCGCTGAAAGATGCGTTGAAGACCGCGCTCGATACGGGTGCTCAAGGCGTGCAGTTTGCCCTGCACAAGCAGTTGCGACCGGACGACTTGACCGATACCGGCCGACGGCAGTTCCTGCATTATCTCGACGAATTAAGTCTGAAGATCTCGTCGTTGTATCTCCCGATGCGACGTGAACTGACCGACCTGGATCAGTTGGACGAGCGACTCGCCGAGATCCGCAAGATGTTGGATTTCGCCTGGACGTTGAAGACGCCGCATGTCACGTTGCGGATCGGACGTATTCCAACCGATGTCGAATCGAAAGAATACGAGATTCTGCGGCAGGTGCTGAACGATCTGGCCGCCTACAGCAATCACGTGGGCAGTACCTTGTGCCTCATTCCCACGAATGACTCGGCCGATTCGCTGTTGCAGATGCTGACGGCGGTCACGGCGGGCCCGATGGGAGTCGATTTCGATCCCGCGAGTTTTGTGATGGCCGGTCAGAATCCGATCAAAGCCCTGCGATTGTTGTACGCCCATGTGTTGCACGTGCAAGGCCGCGATGGGATGCGTGATATCGACGGCTCTGGTTCGGAAACGTCACTCGGCCGCGGGCAGGTGGAGTGGGATGAGCTGATGGCCTTGCTGCTGGAAATTCCCTATCGCGGATGGATTACGATCAACCGCACACAAGGCGAACATCGCATCATGCAATCGGCTGACGCGATCAAGTACCTCACCGAAATCGGGTACCAGTAGGCCGTTGGCCGCCGGGCTCTCCGGAATCGGATCTTCTACGGTGACCTCCTCTTGGCTCAATGAGCCTGAAAACATTGATAAATTCGTTCTTTAAAGCGGACTGCTAATTATGGAATATCGTGTCCTGGGACAGACCGGATTGAAGCTGCCGGTGTTGAGTTTCGGGGCCTCGTCGTTGGGGCAAGAGTTTCGCCAGGTTGACCTGAGCGAGGCATTGAAGTCGGTCCGCGTGGCGCTCGACCAGATAAGCCCAGATCGTCTCACCATTGAGCGCA
>JAZKFE010000328.1:2834-4427 GCA_040386595.1 Planctomycetota bacterium
AATGAACTTTATCGACACCTCGCCGTTTTACGGTCGCGGGATGTCGGAAGTCCTGCTGGGTGTGGCACTGCGAGGTGTCCCGCGAGAGAGCTACATTCTGGGCAGCAAGCTGGGACGCTATGACTCGGCCCATTTTGATTTCTCCGCCAAACGGGTTGTGGAAAGTGTCGATATCAGCCTGAAACGCATGGGTGTCGAGTACCTCGATATCTGTTTGTGCCACGACCTGGAATTTGTCGAGATGTCGCAGATCGTGGAAGAAACCCTGCCGGCTTTGCGTCGCGTGCAGGAGCAGGGGAAGGTGCGGTTCGTTGGTGTCTCCGGTTACCCGATGAAGATGTTCCAGTATGTTCTGGATCGTGCTCCGCTGGATGTGATGCTGTCGTACAACCATTACACGCTCCAGAATACGATGCTGGCCGACCTGATTCCGTATCTGGAAAGCAAGCATGTCGGGATCATGAACGCCGCTCCGTTCTCGGCTCGTTTGCTGACCAATGCCACGCTACCACCGTGGCACAAGGCGACTCCGTTGGTCCGAGAAACCTGCCAACAGGCGGCCGCTCACTGCCGCAGCAAGGGTGTGGATATCGCACAGTTGGCATTGCAGTTCTCATTGGCTCATCCCAAGCTGACGACGTGCGTGACCGGTTCTGCCAGCCCCGAGCGGATTGCCGAATGGGCCAAGTGGGCCAGCTTGCCCCTCGATCAGCAGTTGCTCGCGGAAGTCCAACAGATTTTGAAACCCATTCATAACTGGTTCTATATCGAGGGCCGGCCTGAAAATAACGACACGCCGGTGGCGTAATGTCGTTGTTCGCTCCGCGAACACAACGCGCTCGCAGTTTCCGGCTGAAATGTGAGTTAAATTCCAAAGCAAATCCAGGCTCGCCACTGCGAACGCGTTCTGTGCGCGGAGCGAACAACGATTATGACCATACCCCCATCCACTCCCGCAGTGGCCCTGCTACCCACGCATCCGTTTTCTCCGCTGATCGAGCATGCGATCCGCGTGGCCGCGCGAGCCCATCGCCATGATGTCCGCAAAGGGAGTGACATCCCCTATCTGTCGCATTCGGCGAGCGTGGCTCTGTTGTTGGAACGGGTTGGCATTAGCGACGACCAGATCCTCGCGGCCGCATTGTTACACGATGTCGTTGAGGACACCGCGGTGACCTTGGAAGATTTGGCTCGTGATTTTCCCCCGACAGTCGTGCAGTTGGTGGAGGGCTTGTCTGAGCGGAAGCTCGATGTGCAGGGCAACACTCGCCCCTGGCATGACCGTAAGGTCGAACACCTGAAAGTGGTGGCCACCGCCACCTTCGGAGTCCGAGCCATTGTGCTGGCCGACAAGCTCCATAATCTGGGAACGATGGTATTTGACATCGAACAAGGCGAACCAATCTGGCAACGGTTCAATGCGACTCGTGCGGACATTTTGTGGTATCAGCAGGAGATGCTGAAGGCCGCGGACCACGGGGAACCGGAATTAGTCCCCCTGGTGGCCGCCTGTCTGCAATTCATCGAACGTCTACGGGCATTGCCTTTGGATGATGCGTGATGGTGTTTTGATTGCCAATTTCTAATCCATCA
>JAZKFE010000329.1:0-1293 GCA_040386595.1 Planctomycetota bacterium
GGTCATCGGGTTTCGCCAGATTGCGGCCCAATGTTTCCAGCAACGTACTGAATGCGGACAACGCCCGCCGCGTGTCCTGGTTCCCCAGTAACAGTCTCGTCAGCTTCCACAATCCGGGTGGTTCGGATTGTTGGCCGATCACCCGGAGTGATTCCGGAATGGCCTTGGTCAACGCTTTTAACTGCTCGGGGTCGATCTCTGCGAGCATATTGACCAAGAGCAACAGGTTGCGGATGCCGCGCAATGACTGCGGCGATTTTGCGGCATCGACGGCGATCTCGAGGACCTCGCTGCTGGAGCCTAATGCTCCTCGTAACAATTCCAGCACACCACCGTCGTGCAGTCCCTGCAATACTTCATACCCGGCCAGAATGGCCTCAGCATGTTCCACCGGTGCGTCCTGCAATTGCGTCTGCAATCGCTCACGCGGATCACACGGAGGCAACTCTAAAGAAATGGGGGGAGCCATCGTGGTTACTCCTTCTTCGGTTCGAGTTGCAACTGCACCAACTGCGGGCCGGGGATCGAATAGTCCGCCCGTTCCCATTTTCGTTCGACTTCCACTCCGGGCTTGGGAGTGGGATGACCAAAGCGGTGATTCACCCGCGGCAGGGGGCTTTCGCCTGTGACTGAAAGAACTCTCATCCGCACCGACGCTTCTTTATAGGCCGGAGTATGCGTGAAGGGATCAGTATGACTGCCGATCAGTCGGTTAACCGGCGATTCCGTGGAATTCATCGGCATAAAAAGTTGATGCCCCTGAACGCGATCCGTCACCAGCACTCGTACCACAACTTGACCATAGCGAGAAATCAGCTCAACGCGGCTCCCACTTTGCAGGCCCCGTTCTTTCGCGAGTTCCGGAGATACTTCCACAAACACATCGGGGGTCTTCTGCCGAATTCCCGGGACACGATAGGTCAAATTCCCTTCGTGGAAATGTTCGAGCAGGTTGCCGTTATTCAGATGTAGATCGTACTCCGCATCGGGCTGGTCGACCGGGTCACTCCACTTCAAAGGAAACAATCGAGCCTTGCCGTCGGGGAAGGCAAACTGTTTGGTATACAGCAGCGGTTGATCCGAACCGTCCGCGGCCACGGGCCATTGCAGCGACTGATAGCCTTCCAGCCGCTGGTAGTTGACGCCGGCAAACATCGGGCTCAACGACGCCACTTCATCCATGATCTCGGAAGGATGCTGATAGTGCCAATTCGCCCCCAGTTGATTCGCCACATCCTGCACGATCTGCCAGTCAGGCCGGGCACGCGCGAGCGCGTCGACCAGCGCGGTGTC
>JAZKFE010000329.1:1303-9085 GCA_040386595.1 Planctomycetota bacterium
CCCGCGAGCGGTTCAAACACTTGATACAGTCGCTGGATTCGCCGCTCGGTACTGGTAAAAGTCCCTTCTTTTTCCAGGCTCGGTGCCGCCGGTAACACGACGTCCGCAAAGGCACACGTGCGGGTGAAGAAGATGTCCTGCACGACGAAGAATTCCAGCTGACTGAAGGCCTCTTGAACCACGTTCGTATTGGAATCCACCAGGCTCATCTCTTCGCCATAGAGATACATCCCCTTCAGTTTTCCGTCCAGAATCGAGTCCACCATCTCGTGATTATCGAGCCCCTTGGTCGTCGGCAGCGAAACACCCCAGGCGGCTTCGAAGCGAGCCCGGATCTCCGGATCATTCACCGACTGATACCCCGGAAACAAGTTCGGCATAGAACCATGGTCACTAGCCCCTTGCACGTTGTTGTGCCCCCGCAACGGGTAGGCCCCCGCCCCCGGACGCATGTAGTTCCCCGTGATCAGCAACAGATTGGAAATCGCGGTGGAGGTGTCGGACGCCATGGTGTGCTGCGTCACTCCCATCGCCCACAAAATACAGACACCGTCCGCATCCGCAATCAGATGAGCCACCTTCTTCAGCGTTTCCACCGAGATGCCACAAGCTCGTTCAGCCGCCTCTAAGGTAAACGGTTCGAGACTTTGCTTGTATTCGTCACGACCATTCACCCAGCGATTCAAGAACTCGTCATTAACCCGACCAACCTCGAGAAGATACCGGCTAATCGCCGACAACCACACCAGATCGGTACCAGGATGAGGCCGCATAAAGACGTCGGCTCGTTCGGCCATTTCATGTTCACGAATGTCGGCCACAACTAATTTCTGACCGCGTAGCTTGTGAGCACTCTTGACCCGCGTCGCGATCACGGGATGACTCTCGGCAGTGTTACTGCCAATAATCAGCACCAGCCCGGCACTCGCAATATCCGAGATCGAGCCCGCGTCGCCTCCGTAGCCCACGGTGCGAAACAACCCCATCGTCGCCGGGGCCTGGCAATACCGCGAACAGTTATCGATGTTGTTCGTGCCGATGACCGCACGAGCCAGCTTCTGCATCAAATAACTTTCCTCGTTCGTACATTTGGACGAGGAAATAAACCCGAGAGAGTCTGGGCCGTGTTGGGCTTTAATCTCCGTCAGGCGACGGGCAATCAACTGCAGGGCTTCGTCCCAAGTGGCACTGCGAAATTTGCCCTCTTCGCGGATCAACGGTGTCGTCAGTCGATCCCCACTATTCACAAAATCCCAGCCAAACTTACCTTTCACACAAGTCGAAATCCCATTCGTCGGCCCGTGTTCCGGAGCGATCTTCAAGATGTGCCGGTCTTTCGTCCAGACATCGAAACTGCATCCGACCCCGCAATAGGTACACACCGTCTTGGTCCGGCGAATACGGGATTTCCGCATCGCCGACTCGGCTTCGGAAACCTTCATGATCGCCCCGTAGCCCGCTTCCGGTTCGATCGCTTTGACGACATCAATCATGCCATTCAAAGCCTTCTTCGACAGCCCCGACATGAAACCGGCTTGCCCCAACATCGACTTTTCCATCAACGCATTACACGGACAAACCGTCACGCAGTGGCCGCAGGAAACACAACTCGACTCACCAATTGTAGAGCCGCCATCCCACAGCACGCGAGGGTGCTCCGCCCCCCAGTTGATCGACAGAGTCTCATTCACTTCCACGTTCTGACAGGCCTCGACGCACCGCCCGCAAAGCACGCATTGACTAGGGTCGTAGCGGTAGAACGGGTTGGTCTCATCAACCTCATAAGGCTTGGGTTGAAAGGGAATTTCCTGATGTTCAATCCCCAACATCTTCGTCGTGTTATGAATGGTACAATTGCCGTTATTGTTGTCGCACACGGTGCAATACAACATGTGATTGCCGAGCAATCGATCAAAGGCCTGATGCTGGGCGGCGACGGCGTTCGGCGACTTGGTCGACACCACCATGCCGGGAGCCACCACTTGAGAACAAGCCCGAACGAGCTTGCCAGCGATCTCCACCATGCACGTGTCGCACGTTTCCAGCGGGCCCAGCTGAGGGTGATAACAGGCGGCCGGCACTTCGGCTCCCGCACGCAGAATAACATCAATCAGTCGTTCGCCCGGATCAGCCTCGCAAACTGCGCCGTCCAACGTAATCGTCGCCATGAGTCATCCCATCCTTTGCAGGTTATGATGTCGCCGTCACGTGACTCTCGTTCGAGAGCAATCCCCCTTGAACATCAATTAGCCGACCGGCGTCCGCGTAAACATTGAAGCGATCGTCCCGCACGAAGCCGAGCAACGTCATGGCCGATTGTCGAGCCAAGCTGACCGCCAGACTCGACGGTGCCCCCACCGCCGCCAGCACAGGAATTCCGGCCATGGATGCCTTCTGAATCAATTCAAAACTCGCCCGTCCACTAACAAGAACCAGTTGATCCCCTAGTGGAATACGGCCCGCCAACAGTTCCCAGCCAATCAGTTTATCAAGCGCATTATGACGCCCGACGTCCTCAAAGATGGACAGCAGTTGCCCCGCAGAATCAAAGAGTGCCGCCGCGTGAATTCCGCCAGTCCGCTGGAATGTGGCCTGCGCCGCGCGTTGCGTACGGGGCAAACTATTCACAATTTCCGCAGAAATCCGAGGAAATCCAGGATGAATGGCGTGGTGCCGAATCGCAAACACGGCGGCAATCGATCGCTTGCCGCACACCCCGCAACTCGACGACACAAACGACTGCCGGTCCAGCCGAGCGGCATCAACCAGCACCGACGGTTGCAGTGTCACATGGACGACATTGGCCGACGGTGAGCGAATACTGACGATATCGTTCACATCTCGAATGATGCCTTCGGTGAATAAAAATCCGGCGGCCAGCTCCAAATCATGGCCTGGCGTGCGCATCGTGACGGCGATCGATTGGACCAACGACTGTGCCCCATGAGGGACAACTAAATCAATCTCCAGCGGTTCCTCGACCGCGACTTCATCGTACTCCACCGTGACATCACCCGTCTCGACGCTGGTGATGGGAACAGTCGTAATGCCCGGATGATGAATCATCATATTCGCACTCTCAGAGAGACTGAGGTTCTGAATCTGCCATCCACGGCGGGCAATTCCCATACCATGTACAATAAGCAACAATCGGAGTGAATCACCTCAATAAATCGTTCATTTCGGCAGATCTGTGGCAGCGAAATCGCCAAACGGCCTCCGGAAGCTGGCGAATTTTCAGCCCGTTGGGCAATCCGTTAGCCACAGCTTCCCCTCGCGTCTGGACCGTGAACACGCCCTCAATATACAGGAAGAATCAAGCTCCTACCGCACACGAATCTCTACCGAGATGATTATCAACCGTTCCCATTCCGCAGGGCCAACAACTCGGTCACTGCGGCATGGCACTTGCCTCATGAACTCTTAACGTGAGCACCACATATTCAAAATATTCAAATGGCACTGCAAACAGCAATCGAAACACATGAGCACAGAGTGAGGCAAAGAGATATCTCCCCTCATCATTTTGTCGATCTCTGTGACTCTGTGTTTCCCATCGAATCAATTCCGATCGGCGTGATCCGCCCTCTCATGATCTGGCCGCGAAGGTTTGGATGCAACCGGAGTATTGTACCGTTCCCCTTTCATCAGGGGCGAGGGCAGGGTGCGCGGCTTGTCATTTTGAATTGACGCCGAGTCATGTGCGGCCCGATGGGCCTTGCCGACGCCAAGCCTGACTCTTTCGAAAAAATCTTCGGCCACACGAACTCCGCGGGCACTGTGCCCCTCTGCATGGTGCGGATATCACTTCCCAATCAGGCCGTTCAACCTCATCTGTGAGAAGTCATCTCATCTCAAAAATTGACCGGAATTCACAACCATTCCATGAGTAGAGTGGTGAATTCGAGTTAATGTCGCAACCGCGCTCTTTTCGCGGAGAGATCGACGTCCGACAATGAAATCTCTGTCGTTGCGGAGCGATGGCTGGGTGATACAGAACCCCAGCGAATCTGTCAGGTGAATGTTTCCATGCCTCTCATCATTGTGATCGAAGATCATCCCAAGTTGCTGGGGAGCATCGTACGCACATTGAATGAATCGGGATTTGAGGCCACTGGCGCGGAAACTCTCCAAGCAGCCTCTGCCATTCTGTCTCCGGCCGTCAACCTGATCGTACTGGATTTGATGCTGCCGGATGGCAACGGGCTCGATTGGCTGACGACTCTGAGAAATGCTGGTAATCGGACTCCCGTGTTGGTTCTGACGGCACGAGACTCTATCAAAGATCGCGTCGCCGGTTTGGATCAAGGGGCCGATGATTATCTGATTAAGCCTTTTTCCTCGGAAGAATTTTTGGCCCGCGTGCGGGCGTTGCTGCGACGTGATGCCAACCCGTCGTGGGCCGTATTAACCGTCGGTGAGCTAACGGTCGACATGCTCTCCCGCATCGCGACGCGCGATTCCCGCCAGTTAGATTTGCAGAAGCGACAATTCGAATTGTTAGTCTTTTTGATGCGGCATGCCCAGCAGATCGTCACGCGCGAAATGATCGCTCGCGAAGTGTGGAAAGAGTCCACCGCGACTTGGACCAACGTCATTGATGTACATATCAACCAGCTCCGCAAGCAATTGGAAGAGCCCGGCCGCCCCCCCGTTCTGCACACCATTCGTGGACAGGGCTACGTATTGGGAGACCTGCCATGAAACGGCTATCCATACGCTGGCGCCTGACCTTGTGGTACGCCGGATCGCTGGCCGTGGTATTGACGGCATTCTGTATCAGCCTGCTATTGCTAACGCGGCAGCAGCTATTGGCGCGAACCGACGCGGCCTTGCGTGAGGAGCTCAAGGAATTGGTGCTGGAGGTCCGGCTGGCACACACCAGCCTCGAATTCACCGAACACCTTTACGCTCGATTCTTTCAGCACGACATCTACGATTTTCTGATCACCGACCGCCAGGGGAAAATTCTGTTTGCCAGCTCGGGACTCACTCCCCCACAGGCGGCAGCACTCGTCCCCAGCAATCCCCTCAGTACTTCAGAATTCTTCAATCGCGAGCCCTCCGACAACTTAATGTTGCGGGTCGCGGGAACCACGGTCACCGCTCCGCAGGGAACGGTCTCTGCCCAGGCGATGACCTCGCTAGCTCCGCTGCAAACCGAAATGCTTACTCTGCAATTGCTGATGAGCGTCTTACTGCCCCTGGGCCTCGTCCTAGCACTCGCGGGTGGGTATTTTCTGGCGGCACGAGCACTCGCCCCGGTTGAGCAAATCACTTCGGTCGCGGCGACAATCACCATTTCCAATCTGCATCAACGGATCGCGATCACCAATGCGGACGATGAACTCGGCCACTTGGCAGCAACATTAAATTCGCTGATTGCGAGACTCGAACGTGCCGTAGATGAAATCCAGCGATTCACCGCAGATGCTTCACACGAGCTACGAACGCCCCTGGCGGTGCTGCGGTCCGAAGCCGAGTCCGCACTACGTATGCGGCGTTCTCCCGTCGAGTACGAACAAACGCTGACGACCGTAGTGGAAGAGGCGACACGCCTGGGGCATCTCGCCGACCAGTTGTTGAACCTCAGCCGACACGACGCCGGGATCACCGAGCTCCGCCGCGAACCGATCCATCTGGGTGCACTACTGCTTGATGTAGCTGATCAGTTACGGCCGATCGCCACGGAAAAAAACATTACCCTCGACACCTCTGCGGTCACTCACTGCGAGGCACTCGGTGACGATTTGCTGCTGGGGCGGGCACTATTCAATGTGATTGAAAACGCGATCAAATACACTCCCCACAGCGGAAACGTGACGCTGCACTCGGCCCTGCGAGGAAACACTGCCGTGCTGCAAATCCAAGACACGGGCATCGGAATTCCACAGGAACATCTACTGCACGTGTTTGATCGCTTCTATCGCGTCGATCCGTCTCGCAACGCCACAACGGGAGGGACCGGCCTGGGGCTGGCCATCGCTCGCTCTGCCATTCAATTGCATGGCGGAGAGATCACGATTGCCAGCGAAATCGGGGTCGGGACCACGCTCACGATTGAGCTACCGGGAACAACGGCTCCATCCGAAGCCGAACCACTTCCTTCCAGCGAGCCTACAGCGGGAAGACTGGATGGCGTGGCTCATGCGAGATCTTAAATTGAACGATCCTTCGGAGATTGACTTGATGCCCACATCGCAAGAAACACACCGCCAGTATCGATGCTGGTGGCGGCTGGTGTCTGGTCAAGATTTGATCTTCGACTTGGGTGTTAAGGGCTCGGTCAGTGTTTCGCAAGCCTGTCAACAAACTGCAGCCGGTGGCCATCCCACTCCACGCTTCATTCAAGCGTTAGCCATCGCAATTTGCTGCAGTTTGGTCGGGACGGTCGGTTGCCAACGATCCGATGCAGGCACGACCACACACGCCACCAGCCCCGCCAAAACGACGCAACCCGTCAACGAATCGCAGCTCAACACCATCGAGCTGACTGCGGATGCCGTCCACCGGCTTGGGCTCACCACGGCCACCGTTGAAGAACGGAAGATGGCTCGAAGTCGGCCCTATGGCTCCGATATTGCCCTGCCGACGGGAGCCTCAGTCATCGTTTCGGCACCTCTGGCCGGAACGGTAACGCCCATTGCTCGGCAGTTGTTCCTACAAGCCGGGCAGAGTGTTACCGAGGGGAGTGCCATTCTCAAAATCCTACCGCTCTTGTCCCCCGAGCGTTCTGTCCTGACACCCGCCGAGCGCATTCGCTTCGCGGAATCGAAGAACGCCTTGGCCCAATCGCGGATTGATGCCGACGGCCTGGTCCAACAAGCCACGGTGCAAGTCGATGCGGCCACCATCGCCCTGGAACGTGCCGAACGTCTGCTGCGCGACAAGGCCGGAACGGTGCGAACGGTGGACGAAGCCAAGACCCAACTGCAACTGGCTCAAAAAGCCCTCGCCGCCGCCACGACACGCAAGCAACTCGTCGACGGAGTGAAGCTAGACGAAGAAGCGGGCACGCTGGAGCCAATCACAATCCCGTCACCACTGTCGGGAATCGTCCGGGCAACCCAGGTCCGACCGGGTGAAATGATCGCCGCCGGCGCTCCCTTATTCGAAGTCATCAACACCGATGTGCTGTGGGTAAAAGTCCCGGTTTATATCGGAGATATGGACGAACTGAATCTCTCGCAACCAGCCAGAATCACACTCTTGAACGGCCGGCACTCGGAAAAGGACATCTTCGTCAAACCCGCCAACCTGCCACCGACCGCACTGCCGCTGGCCGCTGCGGTCGACATCTATTATGAGCTACCGAACAAGGCCCGGACCTTCCAGCCGGGGCAGAAAGTGGCGGTGCATGTCACGTTGCAGGGGGCCGTCCAACAAGTGGCCTTGCCGTGGTCGGCGGTGATTCATGACATCTACGGCGGCCAATGGGTCTATGAACAAACCGGGGAACGCCAATACGTCCGGCGTCGAGTTGATGTCGGCTGGGTCGACGGTAACTGGGCCGCCATTCGTCGAGGCATCCAGCCCGGTGCGAAGGTCGTCACTGCCGGAGCCACAGAACTCGCCGGGACCGAATTTGGTTTCGCGAAATAGTTTTTAAGATCGCGACGCTCAATTCGCAGCGGGAAATGACGGCTCTCGAAATCCGAAACACGGCATTCCCGTGATGTGATTTCGTGACTTCACGACCATCTGAATCACACCTACACGACACCGTGCCCCCCCCCGTGTGGCAGGAACCTGACATCCCGGCCCCCCAATGTTAACGCATTC